>JBILAR010000016.1:0-42196 GCA_044354115.1 Pseudomonas sp.
TAGCGAGCGACGGTTAGGCAAGGCGAAATCAGCCGAGAAAGCGCAGTTTACTGGTCGTAAATGAGCATTTGATTCGCTTCGCTCACCCCACCGGGGCCGCGCTGAAGCGCGTTCAACGCTTCGCTTTTGTGAGGCTGATTTCAACGCCACATAGCCGAGCGCAGTAGTTTTTCAACAGTCTGTTAGTCGTTGTCCGCAGGCTGGGCGCTGATGCTTTGGTTTAGGGCGTTGCAGCGTTGCAGGGCGAGGTCCATATCCAGTTGTTCGAGGGCCTCGGTTAGCGGCTCCAGTTGCGTGCCCAAAGCCTGTCCATAGTGCGCTTTGAGCTGGGCAAACAAGCGGGTGGCGCGCATGTTGTGTTGCCCTAGCAAGCTGGCCAGCTCGCTGAGGCTGCTGCTCAGCGCTGCGCGGTCTAACGCTGCGCCACTGGGCACGGGTGGCTCGCTCTCTGCACCGATTAGCGCTGGCGGCTTGGTTGCGGCCAACAACGTGGCGATCTGGGCGCGCAGCCCCGCCAGTAATAGCTCCTCGCTGTGCTGAGTAAAAGGGCTGTGAGTGGCCGCGTTGAGGCGTTCTTTACAACGCTTCTCGCCCTCATCTGCAAGGTTGGCCAGCGCGATCGCACCGACCGTGCCGGCGTTGCCTTTGAGCGTGTGTAGATGGCGCACAGCCGCCCGCCATTGTTGCGCCTCAATACAGTTTTCTAGGGTTGTCACCTGCGCCAATGCACCGTTGCAAAACGCCAGCAGCAGCTTGGCATAGAGCGCGCTATCGCCGCCTAGGCGGCGGATCGCGGCGCTTGAATCTAGGCTGCTTGCGTTGCTGGGTAGCGGCGTCGGTGGCGTGCTGGGCTGGGCTAATGGCGCCGCATCGGTCACTGCTGGGCCATCGGCTAGCTGGCAGTGACGCAGCAGGGTGTTGATCAGATCGTCTAAGTCGATGGGTTTTTTGATGTGGTCGGCCATGCCGGCGGCCAAGCATTGCTCGATGTCGGAGGCGAATACGTTGGCGGTCATGGCGATAATCGGCGCGCCGTTAAACTGTGGCGCGGCCAGCAGCCTGCGGGTTGCTTCGAAGCCATCGATGTCGGGCATTTGTAAATCCATCAGCAGCGCTGAAAACGGCGGATCGGCGGCCAATGCTTGCGTGACGCCATCGAGTCCGCCGCCGGCAATAGTCACCTGCGCTCCGCACAGGCTCAAGAGCTCAAGCGCCACCTGTTGATTGAGCAGGTTGTCTTCCACGACCAGCAAGCGTAGCCCGCGCAAACACTGGCTGATTTGCGTAGCGCGGGCGTGCTGACTGGCTCTGGTTGGCTGGCCGCTGGCGTCTTGGATAGCGTCGAAGAGGGTGGACGCGGTGATGGGTTTAAGCAGATAGCTCTGCGCCAGCGCCGGCTCCAGTTTGCCGCCCGCCGCCAGCAGTTCACGGCCATGACCACTGAGCATGATAATCAACGGAGTCGCGTGGCCGGCTGGCAGTTGACGAATCTGCTCGGCGGTTTGCCAACCATCGAGGCCGGGCATTTGCCCATCGAGAAAAATTAGCTGGTAGCTTGGGCAGTCGACTTGCTGCAATTTGGCCAGTGCTTGCTCGCCACTGGCCAAGCAGTCGCAGCTCCAGCCAATGGCGTGCAGCATGCTTTGCAGTACCTCGCGTGCCAACTCATGGTCGTCAACCAGCAAGGCATGCGGTGCTCTGGGCGGCGGCGTTAGGGCGGGCGCGAGCGTGGCTACGGGCAACTCGCTAGGCGCGGGCAGGGCCAAGGTCAGGTTGAAGTAGAACCGGCTGCCTTGGCCGAGTTGGCTTTCCACGGCCAGTTGGCCACCCATCAGGGCGACCAGTCGTTGGCTAATCGCCAGCCCCAGTCCGGTGCCGCCAAAGCGTCGGGTGGTGGAGGCTTCGGCTTGGCTGAAACCTTGGAAGATATAGCCGAGCTTATCCGGCGCAATACCGATGCCGGAGTCTTGCACCGAGAACTGCAGTTCAACCTGTGTCGGGCTCATCTGCAGCACCTTGACCGCCAGTACGACCTCACCCTGAGCGGTGAATTTGAGCGCATTGCCGGTTAAGTTCAGCAGCACTTGGCGTAGGCGCAAGGCGTCGCCGAGCAGCAGTGGCGGTGCGTTGGGGTCGATAGCAAAGAGTATTTCGAGGTCTTTACCGGCTAAGTTGGCCGACAGCAGTACGGACAGATCGCGCAGTACATCGGCGAGCTTAAAGTCACTGATATCTAACTCCAGCTTGCCGGCCTCAACCTTAGAGAAATCCAGAATGTCATTGAGGATGCCGAGCAGCGCCTGAGTCGCGGTTTGCGCTTTGTGGGCGTAGTCGAACTGGCGGGCGCTCAGCGGGGTGTGTTCGAGCAGTTTCAACATGCCCAAGATGCCGTTCATGGGCGTGCGGATTTCGTGGCTCATATTGGCCAGAAACTCACTCTTGGCCAAGTTGGCCACCTCGGCGGAATCTTTGGCTTTTTGCAAGGCCAGCGTGCGTTCCTCGACCTTGTGCTCAAGGTTCTGTTGGTAGCTTTCCAACTGATGGATTTGCCCGCGAATGGCGTCGCGCATTTGCACCACCCCGCGGCTTAATGAACCCATTTCGTCGTGCTGGCCGGGGGCGATGACGGCATCTAAATCGCCGTTGGCCACCGCGTGGGTGGCGTTTTTCAGCAGCAGCAGGGGTTGCAGCAGCACGCGATTGAGCAGCGTGTAAATGACCGCGATGCCTATGCTCATAAACAGCAGCGAGAGCAGCAGCACTTGGCGCAGTTGCTCGGCCAGCTGGGCGGCGATCTCGTGATCGTCGATGCCGATATCGATAAAGGCGAGAAATTTATCCTGATCGTCCAGAACCGGAATTAAATTATGAAACACCCCGTCGAGGTTAACCGCAGTCAGTTGTTGACGCGCGACAGCCAACAGCAGCTGCGGCTCGCTCAGGGCTTGGCCACGTTTGCCGATTTGGTTGTGGGCCACTTGTACGGCCTGCGCGTTGAGCACCGCAACATGCCGTAAGCCGCGCGTCTGCTCTTGCTCGAAGAGTTGCGTGGCGGCGACCGACTGCACGCTCAAGACCCAGTTGAGGTTGTTCGAGTTAAGCGCTAAGTCACGAATGTCAGCGGCCATTTCCTCGCTGATGCCGGCCGCCCGCTGGCCCATGCCAGCTAAGTACTCCTGCTGTAAACGGCCGATATACAGGAAGGTGATGGCGCTGAGTACCAGCACCAAGGTGCCGCTGACGATCAGCAAAATCTTAAAGCGCAGGCCAGTGAAAAACGCCAATCGAGTCATCCATACACCTTTATTGCGTGGCCAGCGCCTTACGGCTGGGGCCGGCGGCCATGATGGTTTCGGCCTTTGCGGCGGCTTCATCGAGGGTGCTGGCGACCGGTGCGGCATAGAAAATTTCGCTAAAGGCCTTAGAAGCCACCAGCCCGGCCTCGGGAAACTCCGCCACGCCCATTTGAAACGGCGAGTTCACCCCGCTGGCAAAAATCCACTGGTAGGCGGTGGCCAGCCCCGGAGCATTGAGCTTCGCTGCGTATTCTGGGGTCCACACTGATTGCCTGGCGGGGCCGACGCCAGCACCGAGCAGCTGTGCGGTTTCTTTGGAGGCCGCCCACTGCATAAACAGCCACGCGGCCTGCTTGTTTTTACTCTGCGCGTTCATCGCGAAGGCCCAAGCCCAGGGCGAGGTGAAGCGCCCGGCGGGGCCTTGTGGCGGTGGCGCGGCGTCCCATTTACCGACGATTTGCGAGTGTTCGGGGTCGTTCAGGTAGGCAAAGATATGCGAGGCGAAAATCCCCGAGGCCAACTTGCCATCGCGAAACAACTGCCGTTGCTCAATAAAATGCTGGGTGCGCGACTCGGCTGGGCTGCCGTAGCCGGTGACCATGTCGCGGTAGACATTCAGCGCCTGCACCGCTTGTGGCGAGTTGAAGGTCGGGCGCCACTGGCCATCAAACATCTCGCCACCGTAGGCGCGAATCGTCGGGATGATGGTCCAGGTGTTGTCGCCGGCGCCGACCGTGGTGCGGGTGGTAAAGGCGTCGATACCTTTGACACCATCGGCATCCAGCGCGGCCTGCAGCTTGTGCTTCATGGCCACCACGTCCTCGTAGGTGTCGGGTACGGCAATTTTATATTTCTCGAATAGGTCTTTGCGGTAGAAGAACACCGGCGCGGAAAAGTCGAACGGCAGCGACAGCAACTGGCCGTCGACTTGGCACAGTGAGATGACTTTGGCGCTGAAGTCGGCGTAGTTAAACCACGCCGGATCGGTGGTGCTGCGGTTCGCCAAGTAGGGTTCCAGTGGTTCCAGCCAGCCGGCCTGTTTGGCTTCGCCCAAGTCGGTAATGCCTTCGGGCACCACGTCGTAAATGCCGCCACCAGAGGCCAAGTCGGTGCGTAATTTTTTGCGCATGTCTTCTTGCGGAATCAGGATCAGCCCGACCTTGATCCCGGTCAGTTGCTCAAACGCCGGCAGCAAGTGTTGTAAGGACTGGAACGCACCTTGCTCATCGCCCAGCACGGTCAATTGACTGCCGGCAAATTGCCGCCAGTCGATCTGCGCGGCTTGCCAAGGGGCTAGGTCAAACACCGGTACAACGGCGGCGGGCGCGCTCGCCTTGGCCGTAACTAACGGCTCGACAGGGTTTACGGCCGCGGGCTCTTTGGCCGAATCGCAGCCCAGTAACGCAACGCCAAGCAGACCCAGCAAAGTGGGCAGCAAGCGTTTCTCTCTAAGCTTGAATAGACCCTGCATTGGCTAACCTCGTCGCGTTTTTCGCTGCCTGACAGTTGCACACAAATTGCTAAATTTTGCCGGCCTTTACTTGGGCGCGCCCGGCTTCTTTGGCTTGGTACAGCAGCTTGTCGGCGGCGTCGAGCAGCGCCGCTGGGTCATCGCCTACGGCAGTTTCGGCGGCCGCCACGCCCAAGCTGATGGTCAGCACTGCGGCGACGTCGGACTGCGCGTGGGGCAGCGCCAGAGCGCGCACTGCGGCTTCAAGGGCATTGGCGGTTTGCCGAGCGCCTTCTAGCGAGGTTTCTGGCAACAGGCAGACAAACTCTTCGCCACCGTAGCGCGCCAGCAGGTCTGCCGGCCTTTTTAGACCCTGCCTCAAGACCTTGGCCACGGCTTTCAGGCATTCATCGCCAAGCTGATGACCATAACAATCGTTGTAGCGTTTGAAATAGTCGACATCGATAAAAATCAGGCTCAGCGGTAAGTGGCTGCGCGAGCAGCGTCGCCATTCTTTAAGCAGTGTTTCATCAAATTGGCGGCGGTTGGCCACCCCGGTTAAACCGTCAGTCAGGCTTAGGCGGCGCAAGGTGTCGGACTGCAACTTGAGCTTGATATGGGTGCGCACGCGGGCCTTGACCACGCTGGGGTTGACCGGCTTGCTGATAAAATCCACGGCGCCGGCTTCGAGGCCACGGGTTTCATCGTCATGCTGGTTGCTGGCGGTGACAAAGATGATGGGTATATCGGCCGTCAGCGGGTTCGCTTGCAGGTGCTGGCAGGTTTCATAGCCGTCCATGCCCGGCATGCTGACGTCCAGCAGAATCAGGTCGGGCAACTGCACCTGGCAAAAGGCCAAGGCTTGCTTGCCATTGCTGGCGACAAAGACTTCATAGTCGTCGGCAAAAATCGTATACAGCGACTGCAAAATAACCGGCTGGTCATCGACAATCAGCAGCGCCGGCTTGCCGCCGGCTGGCGATTCATGGGTGCTTGCAGAGCCTGGAAGTGCAGCGGCCATAAAGATTTCCTGGTTGACGTGTTCAGCAGCGCCAGTGACCCGCGTGAAAGCAGCGGGTTTGCCCAGTGTAGGCTATCCGCTAGGGTGCTGGCCTTGTGCCTCGTTAGCCGTCTGTCGGCCTTGGCCGCAATCCGTGACCTCCGAGGCTTTACGGCTTGCGCGCCACCAGTACCGCGCGGGTCGGGGCCGGTAGGCCCTCGGCGGTGCGCGTTGGGTCTTGTGGGTCGAGAAAGTCGCCGAGCGACTGATAGCGCATCCAGTCGGTGGAACGTTGCTCATCCAAACTGGTGACGCTGACGTCCACGCAGCGCACATCGACAAAGCCGGCGCGTCTTAGCCACAACTCCAGAGCCGGCACCGAGGGTAAAAACCACACGTTGCGCATTTGCGCGTAACGGTCGTCGGGCACCAGCACTTGCTGGGCGTCGCCGGCCACCACCAGGGTTTCCAGCACCAGCTCACCGCCTTTTTTCAGGCAGTCTTTGAGCGCCAGCAGGTGGCCGATCGGGTCGCGCCGGTGATACAGCACGCCCATGGAAAACACCGTGTCGAAGCCTTGCAGTTGCTCGGGTAAGTCTTCCAAGGCAAACGGCAGGTGCCACGCGGGCAGGTCGGGCAGGTAGCGTTGCATAGCTTGGAACTGACAGAAGAACAGCCAGTTGGGGTCGATGCCGATCACGCTTTCGGCGCCGGCGCCGAGCATCCGCCATTGGTAGTAACCGTTGCCGCAGCCGACATCCAGCACCCGTTTGCCGCGCAGGTCTAGGTGCGGGGCGACGCGATCCCACTTCCAGTCGGAGCGCCATTCGGTGTCCACATGCACGCCAAATAGATTGAACGGACCCTTGCGCCACGGCGACAGGCCGAACAGGGCATCGCGCACCTGCTGGCGGGTGGCGGCGTCGCAGTCGTTATCTAGGGTGAAGCTATCCCGCAGCTCGATCTGGCTCGGCAACATCACCGGCAGGGCGTCTAGCGCGGCTTGCCAGCGACCCAGATCGCCGTGGCCGACGGCCATTTTAGCGTCGAGTTGCTGTTGCAAATCATCCGCCCAGTTCTCCAGCGGTGAACCTTTAAGGCGTTGAACCAGCGGGGTGAGATCAATCATGCGAAGCCTGTTTTAGAAAGGTGGACGCAAAAAACCAACGCTGCTCAGCAGGCCGTTGAAAAATGTAGCGAGCGACGGCTGGTTTCAACGCCGCATAGGGCGCGAAGCCCGCAGTGGTTTTTCAATGGCCTGTTAGGGCAGGGCGATCAACGAGGCAAAGTTCAGGCACTGAAACCACACCACCACTTGGCTGAAGCCGGCGGCCAACAGGCGCTCGCGGTGCTCTTCTAAGCTGTCGGGGAGCATCACGTTTTCTAGGGCGCTGCGTTTCTGCGCAATTTCCAGCTCGCTGTAACCGTTGGCGCGTTTGAAGGCGATGTGCAGGTCGGTGAGCAGCGCGTGCTCGGCGGCGTCATTAAAACGCAGCTTCTCCGAGAGAATCAGCGCGCCGCCCGGCAGCAGCGCCTGATGGATGCGCTGGAGCAAACCGAGGCGCTGCTCGGGCTGAATAAATTGCAGGGTAAAGTTCAGCGCCACCAAGGAGGCCGGCTCGAACGTCAGCTTAAGAATGTCCGCCTCGCGCACTTCCACCGGCAGCAGTTCTTGGAACATCGAGTCTTGCGCGTGCAGGTATTCGCGGCAGCGTTCGACCATGGCGGCGGAGTTGTCCACCGCTATCACCCGGCAGTCGGCAATTTGCACATGCCGGCGCAGCGCCTGAGTCACCGCGCCTAGCGAGCTGCCGAGGTCATAGAGCACGCTGTGCGGTTGGGCGAACTGCGCCGCCAGCACACCGAGGTTCTCGACTATGGTCGGGTAGCCCGGCACCGAACGTTTGATCATGTCCGGGAACACCCGCACCACGTCCTCGTTAAAGGCGAAGTCGGCGACTTGCGCGTGCGGGCTGGCGAACAGGCGGTCGGGTTGCTGAGTCACGGAAGAGTCCTAGAACCGCAAGCATGCGGAGTACGGTAGGGTGGGCTTCAGCCCACCAACGTGTTCAAGTGGTGGGCTAAAGCCCAGCCTACACACTAAAAAGGCCGGCATTTTAGCCAAATCGGGCGCGGCTCACAGCCCCCGTAGATCAGCGGGCTGAATCAACCTTGTGCGGCTTGGCGCAGCGCCTCATAGGCGGGCATGGCCGGAATGCCGACCGCCACGCAGAGCTCCATCACCCGTGGCAGGTCACAGCTGTAAATCAGCACAGCTTGCAGTTCGTCGTCCAACGGCTCGCTGAAGTTGAGCAAGATATAGCCGCCGGTGTCTTTGTTCATGCTGCTCAGTTGCACCTGAATGCTATTGAGCGCCGCCAAGGGCTGGGCTTTGAGCAGTTGCTTGGGTTTGATATTGAAGGGCACATCGGGGTTAAAGGAGGCGATGATCTGCGCGAGTAAATCGGCATAACTGTCGGCCTGAAACAGCACGTTGTCGGGCAAATTGCCGACCACCATCCACTCACCCAGCGGGATGGGGTAAGTGTCGTCGTAGTTGACGTCCGGGTTGGCCAGTAAAAAGCCCTCAGGGTCGGCGTAGGCCGCATTGGCCTCAGTGGCAATACGCAGAATCTCGTCATCGGGCAGGCAGCCCGAGCTGATTTTGCCGATCAATTCAACGAGCAGGTCTTTCATTGGGGTATCCAAGCACAAGGCAAAAACGCAGGTGCCTAAGGATATCCCGAAATGCCTCAGTGCGGCTTAGCGCTGACGCTGATGTGCCGAGGCGGCGATGCCGAACTGGCCGCCCCAGTAGGTGAGGATGATGGCAACGTCAGCAGCGGGGAAATGGCCGACGAAGCGGTTGATGCCGATCAGGCTGTCAGACAGCACAAACAGCAGTGCGCCGCCAGCACCCAGCCACGCCGAGCGGCTGGCAATGTTTGGCACGCCGAGCCGGGCTAAGGCGCGCCAGAGCATGCCCGCGATGGTCAGCGCATAGAGCGCCACCGGCAGTTGCAGCGGGCCAAGGCCGTTCTGCGCCAGCAGGCTGAACATACCCAGGCCAACGGTGGCGGCGATGGCCAGCGCCGGCAGCGCGGGGCGGCGGGTATCACCCAGATAGGCGAGCAGAAAGCACAGATGGCCGAGTAAAAACGCGCCCAAGCCGAACACAAACAGATCCGCCGGCCACTCCAGCAACATATCGCCGAGCAACGACAGCAGCAGGCCGAGGCTGATCCAGCGTCGGTAGTTGTCTGCGGGCAGTAGGCGCAGCCACAGCAACAGGGCGATCAACGGCAGCGGTTTGCTCAGTAAGCGCAGGCCGGTGTGGTCCAGGCTCAGGCCCAGTAGAAACAGTAACACGCCGCCGAGGCCGAGGATTAGGAGCAGTCGCAGGTCACGCATGGCCGTTCTCGTTGTTATTGCTGGGTGGCCATTTTGCTGGTGCTAGCACTGAAGTTCTAAGCGGCGTGCGCCACTGGCGGTAGCCGATCGGGCCACTGCGGCTACTGCACTTCAATCTGGCAATCAAAGGTACTGGCGGGCGCCACGTTGGGCTCCCACGGCTGGTGATAAATCATCAACAGGCGGCCGCTGCCGGGATTCAGAGCTTTATAACGCCAAGTGGATTGGCCGGCGCTGCCGACTAAGCCGGCGTCTTCAGGATTGCTGTACACCTCTGGGCCGAGGCTTTTTAACACGCCGCTGGCGGCCTCTTTAACTTCCCAGCGAAAACCAGTGCTGGGGTTGCTGCGCAGATTAAGGGTGAGTTCTTGGCCGCGATACAGGCTCAGCGGGCAATGGTTTTTTGCCTCTTGATCGAGGCTGACATGGCTCGGTGTTTGGCTGCAGGCACTGAGCAGAGTCAGCGCGGCCGGTAACAACCAGCGGGCGAAAGGGACGGCGGTCATAGCGTGGCATCCTTGGCAAATTCTAGGCCGGTAGCATAACGCCCGCTGGCGCGTCAGCCTACTGTCACACCGCTCGGGCATGCTTGTTAGAGGTGCATATTTACGGGTTACGGCCGGCGCTAGTCAGTGTTGGTGCGCGGGTGCTGGCGCTCACAGCGGCGCACTGGCAGCAGTTTAATTGACCTGCAACAACACAGGCTAGAACACGCTAGAACAGCGTAAAACTTTACTGGATGTTTCGGTCTGTTCGCCTAGAATCGCCAATGATCTGACTGGTTTAATAAGCTCTATCCAGTGATGCTTGGGTAGCTATAAACGATGGATGTTCGGTGTTTTCTGCGCTGTATAGCCGCGTTACTTGATATGAAAAATGGAGTGTCTATGTCGTTGAAATTAGCCCGCCTGGCGTTACCCAGCGTGTCGCTACTGGCGCTGTGCTGTAGCCCTTTGGTGCAGGCCGGTGGGCTTATGTTGTACGAGGTGGGCAGTGATAACACTGGGCTGGTAAACGCTGGTGCCGCCGCGCGTGCGCAAGGACCGTCGACTATTGCCAGTAACCCGGCTGGCTTGAGTTACTTGCAAGGCACCCAAGTGAGTGCGGGCGCGCAATTGTTATATGGCGACGTTGGTTTTAATCGGGACTCGTCTACGACCACCTCCGGTGGTAATGGCGGCAATGCCTTACCGTTAACGCCGGGTGCCAGCATGTTTGTGAGCCATCAACTGGACGAGCAATGGAGTATCGGCTTCGGCTCCTATGGCGATTTTGGCCTGTCGCAGAATTACGACAATGATTGGGCCGGGCGCTACTTTGTGCAGAACGCCACCATCGGCGGTTTGTCGCTGGTGCCGAGCGCGGCCTATAAGTTTAATGATGAGTGGTCGGTGGGTCTTGGCCTGAAGGCCATGTATGGCATCTTGAAGACTGACGCGGCGATTGATCGCGCGCCGCTGGGTTTACTTGACCGTGCCGACGGCCAGTTTAAATATGCCGACAGCACCTGGGGTTATGGCGCCAATCTGGGGCTGATCTATGCCCCGCAAGCGGGCACCCGCATTGGCTTGGCCTACACCAGCAAAGTTGATCTGAACTTCGAGGATCGTCTCGATGTGAAAGGTAGTGGGCCGCTGCTGGATGGTCTCAACGGTGTGAACACCCAGATTGATATGAGCGTGCCGCAAACGGCGACCCTCAGCCTGTATCAACAACTCGATCCACAATGGGCCTTATTGGCCAGCGCCAACTGGCAGGACTGGTCGCAGTTTGGCGAAATAGAACTGCAAGTGGATGCCTTAAGTGGCACCTCAAAGACCGTCGATGCCCACTACAAAGACACCTACCATCTTTCCCTCGGCACCCAGTACCAAGCCACGCCAAAGTGGTTGTGGAGTGCTGGCGTCGCCTACGACACTTCGGCCGTTTCCGACAGCAGTCGCACCGTGACTGTACCGATGGGCGAGCAATGGCGTTTGGGCACTGGCGTCACCTACGCGTTGGATAAAAGCACCGACCTTAACCTCAGCTGGGACGTGATCTGGATGGGTGATCTGCCGGTCGATCAAAGCAAAAAGTTGTCTGGCGAGCGTCTCTCCGGTCAGTACGATGCCGCCTGGATTCAAACCCTTACCGGTAATGCCACTTGGCGTTTCTAAACACAAAAAAACCGCTGTACCTTTAACCTTGGAGTAACACGCAGATGAACATGACGCGCAAAGTATTGGCTAGTGTGGTTTTCAGCAGCCTGTTGTTGGCTGGCTGTGTGTCAAAAGTCACCGAGCAAAACCAGTTTTCCGGCTTTTTACCCAGCTATGAAGGCTTGCAAGAAGTGACCACCCCGAGCGGTGCCACGGTTTTGCGCTGGATGGCTCCAGGCTTTAAGCCGAGCGCCTATAACACCGTGGTGTTTAAACAGTTGGAGCTATTCCCAGCGCCAAAGCCGACCGATCGGGTTGACCTGAAAACCCTGCAAGAGCTGCAGGCGTTTACCAGCCTTAGCGCCAAAAATGTGCTGTCGCAGAAGTTCTTAGTCGTGCCAACCCTCAAGGCCGCGCCGGCCGGCTCGCGCACCTTAGTCATGCGCGTAGCCATCACCGGCGTGAGCGCCTCCACCGAGGGCATGAAGTGGTATGAAGTGGTGCCTGTGGCCGCCGTGATTGGTACGGTTTCGGCGGCAACTGGGATTCGCGATCAAAACACCGAGCTGTTTTTGGAAGCCGACATGGTTGACGCCGCCACCGGTCTGCCGGTGATGAAAGTGGTGCGTAAGGTGTTTGGCAAAACCCTAGACAACGACAGCCAGGCTATTAAGGCGGATGACTTTAAAGCCGCGATCAAAGGCGTGACTGACGACATGAACGCGATGTTTAAATAAGTAGGCGTGCTGGTGCTGTTGTCAGCGCAGCCGTTGGTGCTGCGCTGATGGCGGTTTTGACTTATGCCGAAGAGGTTCACGATGACAGTAAAATACCCGTATAGCATCGCCGCTCTGCTTCTTTGCGTACTGGCCTGCAGTGCAACTATCGCGCGTGCCGCCGACCCATTACCGGCGTGGCATGGCGGCCCGGCAAAACAGTCCATCGTCGAGTTTGTCAGCAAGGTCACCACTCCCGGTTCGGCGGATTTCGTACCGCCCGCCGAGCGCATCGCGACCTTCGACAACGACGGCACGCTCTGGAGCGAGCAGCCGCTGCCGGTGCAGTTTTACTTTGCCCTCGACCGGGTGAAAACGCTGGCACCACAACATCCCGAGTGGAAAACCCAAGAACCGTTCGCCTCGCTGCTTAAAGGTGATATGAAAACCGCGCTGGCTGGCGGCGAGCACGCCTTACTTGAGCTGCTCATGGCCACTCACACGGGCATGAGCACGCTTGAGTTCGAGCAGGTTGTTAAAGACTGGATCGCCACCGCTCGCCATCCCAAAACCGGCAAGTTGTTCACCGAGATGACTTATCAGCCGATGCTCGAAGTGCTCACTTACCTGCGCGCCAACGGCTTCAAAACCTACATCGTATCCGGTGGCGGTATCGAGTTTATGCGCCCGTGGGTCGAGCAGGCTTACGGCATTCCGCCGGAGCAGGTGATCGGCAGCAGCGTGAAAACCAAGTTTGAAGTGCGCGATGGTCAGCCAGTGATTAGCCGCTTGCCTGAACTGAACTTCAACGATGACAAAGACGGCAAGCCGGTGGCGATTAATCAGCACATCGGCCGTCGCCCCATCGCAGCCTTTGGCAACTCGCGTGGCGATAAAGAAATGCTCGAATACAGCCAAGGCGGCAAGGGCGCGCGCTTTGAGCTGCTGGTGTTGCACGATGATGCTGCGCGCGAATTTGCCTACGGCCCGGCTCAGGGTTTGCCGGATGCCAAGCTGGGGGCGTTCCCTCAAGCGGTTTATGACCAAGCCAAGAGCAGTGGTTGGACCGTGGTCAGCATGAAGAATGACTGGAAACAGGTATTTCCGAGCGTGCCGCAGTGACTGCCATCGACCCTCAGCAGGTGCCGGACGCCATGCTGCTGAGGTATTCCCAAGGTGCTGACACGCGGATCAACTCGCACGAGAGTTCGCGCGTGGGCTGAGGCTTGTGTGCGAAGAGTTAAAACCTAAGACGCAACACGGCAATGCAACGAAGGCGTGATCATTAGATTGCTCAGTCAATCAAGGAGAAATGAGATGAAATTAAATCGAACCCCGCTGCGGCTACTCGCCGTTACCGGGCTGGCGTTGCTGTCGGCCATGGCCCAGGCCGCCGACAAGAAACCCAATATTCTGGTGATTTGGGGCGATGACATCGGTACCTGGAACATCAGCCACAACAACCGTGGAATGATGGGCTACAAGACCCCGAGCATCGACCGGCTGGCCGCTGAAGGGGTTAGTTTCACCGATTACTACGGTCAGCAAAGCTGCACCGCTGGCCGTGCGGCCTTTATCGGTGGGGTGGTGCCGGTGCGTACCGGGATGACCAAAGTCGGCCTGCCGGGCGCGAAGGAAGGTTGGCAGAAAACCGATATCACCATGGCTACAGTGCTCAAGAGTCAGGGCTACGCCACTGGCCAGTTTGGTAAAAACCACGAAGGCGACCGTGACGAACACCTGCCAACCGCGCATGGTTTCGACGAGTTTCTCGGCAACCTCTATCACCTGAATGCCGAAGAAGAGCCGGAGAACGAGGACTATCCGAAAGATCCAGAGTTTCGTAAGAAGTTCGGCCCGCGTGGGGTGATCCACTCCTTCGCCGACGGCAGAATTGAAGACACCGGTCCACTGACCAAAAAACGCATGGAAACCATCGACGAGGAAACCCTCGCTGCGGCCAAAATCTTCATCACCACTCAGGCCAAGGCGGACAAACCGTTCTTCGTTTGGTGGAACGCCACTCGCATGCACTTCCGCACCCATGTGAAGGCTGAGCATCGCGGCATTTCCGGCCAAGATGAATACAGCGACGGCATGGTCGAGCACGACATGATGGTGGGCGAATTGCTCAAGCTGATCGATGAGCTTGGCTTGGCTAAAGACACCATCGTGCAGTACTCCACCGATAACGGCCCGCACTACAACACCTGGCCGGATGCCGGCACTACGCCGTTTCATGGCGAGAAAAACTCTAACTGGGAGGGCGCTTACCGGGTGCCGACCTTTGTTCGCTGGCCGGATCACTTCCCGGCTAACGTGACCCTCAACGGTATCGTCGCCCATGAAGACTGGCTGCCGACCTTTGCCGCCGCCGCCGGTGCGCCGGATGTAAAAGAGAAGCTGCTCAAAGGCGCCACCTATAACGGCCGCACCTACCGCAACCACCTCGACGGCTACAACCTGCTGGATTATCTGACTGGCAAGGTTAAAGAGTCGCCGCGCAATGAGTTCTGGTATGTGAATGACGGCGGTGAAATTGTGGCTGCGCGCTATCAGGATTGGAAACTGACCTTCCTGGAAAACCGTGGTCAGCGTCTAGGCGTGTGGCAGGAGCCGTGGGTTGAATTGCGTTTCCCATCGATCTTCAACTTGCGCCGCGATCCGTTTGAAAAGGCCCAAGAAAACTCCAACACCTATTGGGATTGGGTTATCGACCGGATTTACGTGATTGCCCCGGTACAGAAAATGGCGGCCGAGTTCCTCATGAGCATGAAGGACTATCCACCGAGCCAGACGGCCGGCTCGTTCAACCTGAGCAACGTGCAGAAGCAAATTGAGGCTGCACAGAGCCTGCGCAAATGATCGACCGTTAAAGCAATTGCTTTAGCCACACTAAAGCCGCATGCGTTTACTCGGGTGCGGCTTTTTTATGGCTCTGTACTCGTTAACTATTGAAAATGTGCGCAGCCCTTTGTAGGAGCCAGCTTGCTGGCGATCCGGGTTGCGCAAATACATCATCAAGTTGCTGCGACCTGACGCAAATAGCTAACGGCAAAAGCATCGCGAGCAAGCTCGCTCCTACAGGTTTGGCGTTTTGACCGTTAACGACGGTCGCTACATTCAACTGGCACATAGCTTTTTTATGGTCTTGTGTGTCTGGCATGTATTGCAAGAGCGCCTACGGCGCAATTAAACGGCCCGAAAAATTGGCTAATGAACTTAAACCAGCTGCGCTTGCAGCCGTTCTAAGCGTTTATCAATCAGTGGCGTGAGTAGGGCGAAGCAGGCGGTTGGGCTGATGCTTACGGCGGCCGGTTCGATAAGCTCGCGTTGCAACTGTTGCAGCGCTTGCGCCTCGTTGGCTTGACCGGCTGTGCCGCGTTGCAGGCGCTGGCTGAGGTAGCGCATTTGCACCTGCAAGGGCAGTGGGCAGCGGGCTTGCTGAGCGCCACGCACGGCCAGCCCGCGCAGTTGGGCGAGGTCTTCAATTTCCCGGCAGGCTTGGCTGAGGCCTTGCAGGCCGGGTTGGCCGCGCAGTAGCCGTAGCTCTAGCTGTTCGATGCCATTGAGCAGCTGCTCGATGAGTTGGCAGTGGCCGCTGAAATTGCTCGGTTGCTGGCGCAGGCGCCGCCAATCACCGTCCAGCTCAGCCAGGCCGTTGTCGTTTTGTGGGCAGTCGCGCCACAGGGCATCCAACTGTTGGGCGATCTGCTGGCGTTGCTGACTGGCCTCAGGGTTGGTTTGGCCGCCCAAGCCGCGATGTTTCTGCAAGCGTTGCAAGATGTTCAGCGCGCTTTGTAGGTTGGCCTGCCACGCGCGGTGTTGGCGGCGCAGTTGTCGCCAACGCAGGCGCGAACAGAGCATGCCCAAGGCCAGTAACAGCAGGCCGGTGCTTAATGCCGCGTTAACTAGGCTCATGCGGGCTCCTCTAACAAACGGGTCATTTGCGTTAGGTAGAGGGTCAGTTCGTGCAGTTGTTGGTTATCGCCGCTTTGGCGCAGCAGCGCATCGCTAATCTGCTGCAGTTGCTCGCTCAGCGACTGGTTGGCCTGGCTGTGCTCATGCAGGGCGTGGTGCATGCTGCCCAGTTGCTCAATGTTGCCGCGGCTTTGCAGTGCTAAGGCATCGAGGTTGCTGGCCAGTCCGAGGCTTTGCTGATTACCCGCGTGCAGTAGGTCACGGTGCTCATCGACCTCGCTGCGCACGGTGGCCACGGCGCCGGCAATGGCCGCCACCACCTGGGTAATGTCGGCGGCGGCGAGGCTGGTGGCTTGCGCGAGATGGCGTACTTCATCGGCCACCACGGCAAAACCACGGCCCTGCTCGCCGGCGCGGGCGGCTTCGATGGAGGCATTCAGGGCCAGCAGTTGGGTTTGTTTGGCCAGCCCCTGAATGCTCGCGACGGCCCGTTCAACCGCTTCAGTGCGCAGCAGTAATTCACTGACGGCGAGGCCGGTGCGGCCCAAGCTTTGGCCAATGTTGTGTAACGCGCCGCCCACTTTCTGTGCGTCTAGGCAGCCGGCTTCGCTCTTTTGGTGCGCTTCGCCGAAAGCGTGCAGGGCATGCTCGGCCAAGCTGCGGATATGCAGCAGGGTCTGGCTGATCTGCTCGCTGGCGGCGGCGATCATATTCACCCGCTGACTTTGCTGACTGCTTTGCTGTTCGGTTTGATCGGCCATGCGCTCCAGTGCCTGACTGGCAAATTGCACCTCGCTGCGCAGCCGCTCATTCAGGCGCTGCTGGTCGCGGCACCGGACCAACAGTTCGGCACCGTCGGCGGGGCTCTTGAGGGTGTTGGCTAAGAGCTGCAGGCTGTGCTGTAACGGCGCGACGTGTCGCCGCCAGCGGCGTTGCAATGCGGCGCTGAAGTACAGGCTGACGATTAGCGTCGCGCCTGCCGCCTGCGATTGCTGCTGCATGGCCAGCGCCATGGCACCACTGGCGAGCAGGGCGGGTAAGGCGGCGCGCAGGGGGCCGCAGCGGTCGAGCACGAAAATTCCGAATTCCAGCATGAGGGTATTCCTGAGCGCGCCGTTAGCATTCGACGATCAGTAGTCGATAGCAAGATACCGGCCAGCCTGTCGCGTGGCACTGCGCCAGCGTCGCGCGTGCGTAAGCATGGCGCTGGGCTCGCGGGTTAGCATGGCGTCTCGGCGGCTGGCTTGGCCGTGCTTGACTTGGACTGCGCTGATGCTCAATGCCCGCTTACTGCGCCTCGATGCGCAGGCCCATGAACACGCGCACGACTATCACCAGTTAATTCTGTCGCTGGCCGGGCGTGCCGAATTTGAGGTGAATGGCCGTGGCGGCGAGGTGTGTCGGATGCGCGCCTGCTTGGTGCCGGGCGATGCCGAGCATCAGTTCGCCGGGGTCGGCGACAACCGCATGTTGATCCTCGACCTCAATGAGCAAGACAGCTCTGAGGCGGATCTGGCGCTGCTGGCGGAGTTGTTCGAGACCCCGCGTTATCCGGCGCTGGACGCCGATTTTCAAAACCTGTTGAGCTATGCCGGCGCCGAATTAGCGCGCTTTGGCAGCGACCCGCATCTGTCCCGCGCCCTCGGTGGCGTGTTGTTGCGCGCCTTGCATGTGCGTTTATTTGGTGAGCCGCAACGCCGCCCGAGTGGCGGATTAAATGTTGCAGGCTTGGATGCCTACATCCTCGAACATTTATCCCGGCGCATCAGCGTGGCCGAACTGGCCAACGTCGCCTGCCTGAGCCCCAGTCACTTTCACGCCCAGTTCAAAGACAGCGTTGGCTTAACGCCCCATCAATACCTGCTCAAAGCCCGCCTCGACCGCGCCAGCCGCCTGCTGCAAAACAGCCCGCTGCCACTGGTGCGCATCGCCGAAGAGTGCGGCTTCTCCAGCCAGAGCGCCCTGACCACGGCGCTGCGCCGTTACTTGGGGCTGACGCCCAAGCGCTTGCGCAACGCTTGATATTTTGCGGCCAATTCGCGCCGACCAAAGCGCGGTGTCAACTCTAGGTAAAGCATCGTAGGGTGGGTTAGCGGCGCGGGGCAGTGGTTGTTTGCAGCGCCGCGCACGTTGAGCGCCGCGTAACCCACCATTGCGGTTTGCCGGCAGATCGCTGTGGTGGGTTACGGCGCGGTCGGGTTTGCTGTTGTTGGCGGGCCTAGGTTCGCGCCTAACCCACCCTACGGGTGGCGCGTCGTTCGGCTTTAGCCGCGAATTGCCGCGCCACTGCACTCAAACACGCGTTTACCGAAACCTCTGCGCATCAGAGTTTTTGCTAAAAACTCCAGAGTTTTGCGTAAGAAACCGTCATGGCTGTGTCACTAGAGTTGTGCATCCCCCGTTATGCGGCGCGGGCACTTGCGTCTGCCGCTACTTGGGGTAGACCTATAACAACAGCTCTCCACAAGAGGAATGGCGTGATGTTTAACGCTAGTCACGTCTTATCCGGTGCATGTCTTACCCAGACTGCCGCCGAGTTCTTCCCCGTCATCAGCGCTAATTACAGCGTCGACGAGGCAGCTTACCTAACTGAGCTATTACAGCTCGCCGACCCCGGTGACACCGGTATTGCCGCTATCCGCAGCAGTGCCCGCACGCTAATTGAAGACGTGCGCAGTCGGGACAATGCCGTCGATACCCTCGACGCACTTCTTCGTCAGTACAGCCTCGACACCCAGGAAGGGCTGATGCTCATGTGCCTGGCCGAGGCTTTGCTGCGGGTGCCAGATGCGGCCACCGCCGATGCGCTGATTCGCGACAAACTCAGCGCCGCCGAGTGGGAGCGTCACCTGGGCCAAAGCGACAGCGTGCTGGTGAATTTCGCATCTTGGGGTCTGCTGCTGACCGGCAAGGTGGTCGACCCGCAAACCGCCGATGGCCGGCCGAAAAACGTGCTCGGCAAACTGATCAAACGCTCTGGCGAGCCGGTGATTCGCGCCGCGATGAACCAGGCGATGAAGCTGATGGGCAAGCAGTTCGTGCTCGGTCGCAACATCAGCGAAGCGCTGAAAAATGGCCGGCCGTGCCGCGAGCAGGGCTACAGCTATTCCTTCGACATGCTCGGTGAAGCGGCCTTAACGGCCGCAGATGCCGAAAAATACATGGCCGACTACCGCAAGGCCATCGACACGGTCGGTGCCGAGCCACAAGTGGGGCCGGGGCCTAAGCCGTCGATCTCGATCAAACTCTCGGCCCTGCACCCGCGCTATGAAGTGGCGCAGCGCGAGCGGGTGCTCAGCGAGCTGTTCGCCAATGTCCGTGAACTGGCGATCCGCGCCCGCGCACTGAACGTCGGCATTGCCATGGACGCCGAAGAAGCTGACCGGCTGGAGTTGTCGCTGGAGCTGTACGAGAAGCTGCTGCGCGACCCGGCCATTGCTGGTTGGGGCGAGATCGGTCTGGTGGTGCAGGCCTATTCCAAGCGCTGCCTGCCGGTGTTGGTGTGGCTGACCCTGTTGGGCCGCGAGCTGGGCGAGAAGATGCCGCTGCGGCTGGTCAAGGGCGCCTATTGGGACAGCGAGATCAAATATTCGCAGCAGCAAGGGCTGGACAGCTACCCGGTGTTTACCCGCAAGGAAGGCACCGACACCTCGTATCTCGCCTGCGCCCGTTACCTGCTCAGCGAGCACACTCTCGGGGTGATTTACCCGCAGTTCGCCAGCCATAACGCGCACACCGTCAGCTGCATTTTGGCGCTGGCCGAGGCGGCCAAGGCCGAGTCGGGCGAGGCGCGCGAGTTCGAATTTCAGCGCCTGCACGGCATGGGCGATGCGCTGTACGACACCGTCTTGGCAAAGCACGGCACCAATGTGCGCATCTACGCGCCGGTGGGTGCCCACAAAGATTTGCTGCCGTATCTGGTGCGGCGCTTGCTGGAAAACGGCGCCAACTCATCCTTCGTCCATCAACTGGTCGATCCAGGTGTGGCGGTTGAGTCCCTGATTGATCACCCAGTGACGCAACTGCGCAAGTTCAAAAGCCTCGCCAATGACAAAATCCCCCTGCCGCCGGCGCTGTTTGGCCAGGCTCGGCAAAACTCCCAAGGTCTGAACATGAATATTGCCAATGCCTGGCAGGCACTCGAACTCGCCTATCAGCCGCACCTCAACCGTCAGTGGCACGCCGCGCCGGTCATCAACGGCCAGAAACTCAGTGGCTACAACCAAGAAGTACGCTGCCCGTACCAGTTGGACAAGGTGCTCGGCACCGCCCAGTTCGCCAGCGCCGCGCAAGCGACCTTGGCTATGGATGCCTTGGCCGTTGCTTGGCCGCGCTGGAATGCCACGCCGGTGGATGAGCGTGCGGCGATCTTCGAGCGGCTGGCCGATTTGCTCGAAAGCCATCGCGCCGAGCTGATGGCTCTGTGTACTTTGGAGGCCGGCAAGACCCTGCAAGACGGCATCGACGAAGTGCGCGAAGCGGTGGATTTTTGCCGTTACTACGCCCAGCAGGCGCGTTTGCGTCTGGACCGCGAGGAGCTGCAAGGGCCGACCGGCGAGCGCAACGAACTGTTCCATGAAGGCCGGGGCATCTTTGCCTGCGTCAGCCCATGGAACTTCCCGCTGGCGATTTATCTGGGCCAGATCAGCGCCGCGCTGCTGGCCGGTAACTGCGTGCTGGCCAAGCCGGCCGAACAAACCAGTCTGATCGCCGCGCGCACCCTGGAGTTGATGTTCGAAGCCGGTTTGCCGACCGATGTGATCGCCTTCCTGCCCGGCGACGGCGCCACCCTCGGCGGGGTGTTCTGCCGCGATGCGCGTTTGGCCGGGGTGTGCTTCACCGGCTCGACCGACACCGCGCGGATCATCAATCGCCAGCTGGCCGACAAGCCCGGCCCGATTGCCGTGCTGATCGCCGAAACCGGCGGCCAGAACGCCATGATCGTCGACTCCACCGCCTTGCCTGAACAGGTGGTTAAGGACGCCGTGCAATCGGCCTTCACCAGCGCCGGTCAGCGTTGCTCGGCCCTGCGGGTTTTGTATGTGCAGAGCGATATTGCTGAACGGGTGATTGAGTTGCTCAAGGGCGCCATGGCCGAGCTGAAAGTCGGCCCGTCCAACTTGCGTGAAAACGACATCGGCCCGGTGATCGACGCCGAGGCCCAAGCTGGCCTGCAAGCGCATATCGCCACGCTCAAGGGCGCCGGTAAGTTACTTGCCGAAACGCCGTTGCCGGCCGGGCTGGATGGTTATTTCGTCGCCCCGGTGGCCTTTGAAATCGACGCTATTGGCGAGTTGGAAAAAGAACACTTCGGGCCGATTCTGCACCTAGTGCGTTTTGCCGCCAGCGACTTGGACGCCGTGGTCGCGGCCATCAACGCCACCGGCTATGGCCTGACCTTGGGCGTACACAGCCGCAACGAGCAAACCGCCCAACGCATCGAGCAACTGGCGCGGGTCGGCAACCTGTACATCAACCGCAACCAGATTGGCGCTGTGGTTGGCGTGCAACCCTTCGGCGGTTGCGGGCTGTCCGGCACCGGCCCGAAAGCCGGTGGCCCGAGCTACCTGCTGCGCTTTGCCAATGAGCGCACCACCTCGGTCAACACCACAGCGGTGGGCGGCAACGCCTCGCTGCTGTCGTTGGGCGATGCCAAATAAAGCTGTTTGATTTGACGTAGGGCGGGTGCAACCCGCCGCCAACATCATCGTGGCGAATGCGGGTTGCACCCGCCCTACAACCCGCTGCACCGTTACTAAACGCCCGTCATAACAGGCTGTGTGAAAACGTAGCGAGCGATGGCTAGGCAAGGCGAAAACAGGCGAGGACGCGGAGTTTACGAGTTGTAAATGAGCAGGCCGAGCCTGTTTTTAACGCCGCAGAGCCGAGCGCAGTAGTTTTCACGCCGCCTGATAAGTGGGGGCATTAAATGCCGCGGACAACCCGCCACGGCACCATAAAAACAATTGAGAGGGTATCCCCCGATGACTGCTAGTACTCCCATGCTAATCACCTTCGTGGTGTATATCAGCACCATGGTGTTGATCGGCTTAATTGCCTATATGCGCACTAAAAACTTGGCTGACTACATTCTCGGCGGCCGCAGTCTTGGCAGCTTCGTGACCGCATTGTCGGCGGGTGCCTCGGACATGAGCGGCTGGCTGCTGATGGGCTTGCCGGGTGCGGTGTATATGTCTGGCCTGTCGGAAAGCTGGATCGCCATCGGCCTGATCGTGGGTGCCTACCTCAACTGGTTGTTCGTCGCTGGCCGGCTGCGGGTGCAGACCGAGCACAACGGCAATGCTCTGACCTTGCCGGACTATTTCAGCAATCGCTTCGAGGACGATAGCCGGGTGCTGCGGATCTTCTCGGCGGTGGTGATTCTGGTGTTCTTCACCATCTACTGCGCCTCCGGTGTGGTGGCTGGCGCGCGGCTGTTTGAAAGCACCTTTGGCTTGCCTTACGGCACGGCCTTGTGGGCCGGTGCGGCGGCGACTATCGCCTACACCTTTATCGGTGGTTTCCTGGCCGTTAGCTGGACTGATACGGTGCAGGCCAGCCTGATGATCTTCGCGCTGATCCTCACGCCGATCGTGGTGATGCTCGCCACCGGCGGCGTCGATGCCAGCTTCCTAGCGATCGAGACGGCGGACGCCAGCCACTTCGACATGCTCAAAGGCGCCAGCTTCGTTGGGGTGATCTCGCTGATGGCCTGGGGCTTGGGCTACTTCGGCCAGCCGCATATTCTGGCGCGCTTTATGGCGGCCGACTCGGTCAAATCGATCCCAGCGGCCCGGCGCATTTCCATGGCCTGGATGATCCTCTGTCTGGGTGGCGCGGTGGCAGTCGGTTTCTTCGGTATCGCCTACTTTGCTGCGCACCCGCAAGTCGCTGGTGCGGTGGCGGAAAACCCGGAGCGGGTGTTTATCGAACTGGCCAAGATCCTGTTTAACCCGTGGATCGCGGGTGTGTTGTTGTCGGCCATTCTGGCGGCGGTGATGAGCACCCTCAGCTGTCAGTTGTTGGTGTGCTCCAGCGCCCTGACCGAAGATTTTTACAAGGTGTTTGTGCGTAAAAACGCCAGTCAAATGGAGTTGGTTTGGGTCGGTCGCGGCATGGTATTGCTGGTGGCTTTAGTGGCGATTGGCTTGGCCGCGAACCCGGATAACCGCGTGCTCGGCTTGGTGTCTTACGCTTGGGCCGGTTTCGGTGCGGCCTTCGGCCCGCTGGTGATCTTCTCGGTACTGTGGAAGGGCATGACCCGCAACGGTGCCCTGGCCGGCATGTTGCTCGGCGCAGTGACGGTGATCCTGTGGAAGAACTTCTTCGGCTGGACCGGCCTGTACGAAATCATCCCCGGCTTTATCCTCGCTAGCCTCGGCATCCTGATCTTCAGCCGCATCGGCGCCGGGCCATCCGCCACCATGCACAAGCGCTTCGCCGCAGCTGAGTTGGAGTATCAGCAAGCACAGGGCTAATAAGTCTGCCCCGCGACAGCTGTAAAAAAGGCCATGTCCTGAGAGGGGCATGGCCTTTTTCTATGCGGGCAATCTGTTCGTGGTTGGCTTCGCTTGTGTGTGTTAGGCGCGAAGTGGTGCGGTTCGCAGGCTCACCAGCACCCTACATCTGCGTAGGCGTGTTGCTGGGTTTAAGGCGCTAGCGGTTGTTCACGTTTGTGTTGGCTGTTGTCGTACGTGCGCACGATGATGGCGTAGGCCGCCTCGCTGATCGTTTGCCCGTGCAAAAACGCGTCGATCTGCGCATAGCTAACACCGTGGGCTTCTTCGTCCGGTTTGCCGGGGCGCAACTCTTCCAAATCGGCGGTCGGCACTTTAAACACCAAGTGCTCGGGCGCGCCTAAGTGCGCGGCAATGGCGCGCACTTGGCCTTTGACCAGCCCGCTGAGCGGGGCCAGATCGCAAGCGCCGTCGCCGAACTTGGTAAAGAAGCCCATCACCGCTTCGGCGGCGTGGTCGGTGCCGATCACCAAACCGTTATGGGCGTTGGCGATGGTGAACTGGGCGACCATGCGCAGTCGCGCCTTGATATTGCCCACGACGAAATCGCGGCGTGCCGCGCTCAAGGTTTGCAGGTCGCTGATTGCCGCCGTCATGCCCTGCACACTGGCGGCGATATTCACGCAGTCTTCGACGTCGGCGCGGATAAAGCGCAGCGAATCTTGCGCGTCTTGCTCATCGTGCTGGACGTTATGGGGCAGGCGCACGGCGATAAATCGATAAGCAGCATCGCCCGTTTCGTCGCGCAACTCCTCAACCGCCAGTTGCGCCATGCGCCCAGCGGTGAGCGAATCGACCCCGCCGCTGATACCCAGCACCAGCACCTTTAAACCGGCATTGCGCAGGCATTGCTTGATAAAGCCCTTGCGTCGCTCGATCTCAGTGACTAATGCGGCGCTGTCGGCAAACGGCGGCACCACGCCCAGAGCGGCGGCAATTTCAGCTTGGCGATTGTTCATGGGAGGCTCCTGGATGTTGGGTTTGCCGAAAAATATCGCCCAGCGCAAAGGATGGCGGGCGTCTAGGCGCTAAAGCTTACGTTGAACGGCCGCTGTCATGCACCTGCGGCTCGGGATTTATCAAGCGCAGCGCTTTTCGCCGACACGGCACTGCTCTAAGCTGGCGGGCTGCTATTGATTGAGAAGGCACGGCCTGTGAACGCAAAAAATCCGCTGCATGGCATCACCTTGGAAGCGCTGCTGAAAGAGCTGGTGGCCCATTATGATTGGCCAGCCTTGGGCGAGTTGATCGACATTCGCTGCTTTAAACACGACCCGAATATCAAATCCAGCCTGATCTTTTTGCGCAAAACCCCCTGGGCCCGCGACCGGGTCGAGGCGTTGTTTGTGCAGCTGCGCAAGGCTCAGGCCAACAAGTCGCAATAGGCTGTTAAAGGGTTCGCCCGGGCTTATTGGTGCGGTTGTCGTGGCTGGTGGTTATCGCGTTGCAGTAACTTGGCTCGTTGTTCGGCGGGCAGTTGTTCGGCGATGTCCAGCAGCATGCGCTGGCTTAGTGCCTGCATGCGCTCTTGCAGTTGCCGCTGGCTGGCGAACGCGCGCTCCAGTTCGCTGCGGTCGAGTTCTGGGGCGAGCAGCAGTTGTTGCACGTTTTGCCGCAGTTGCTGGTTGGCTTGGCCCAGCTCATGCAACTGCGGTGCGTAGCCATGCACCTTGGCCGTGAGTGCTTGGCGCTGTTCTTCGGGCAGGTGTTTAACCCGCGCGAGCAGCTGTTGCATGCGCGGGGAGCCTGAGTCGCGGTCGATTTGCGCGCCATGGTTGGCGGGCCGGCCGAGCAGCCAGCCGGCGAGAAAGGCATTGCCGGCCAGCGACAGCAAGAGTGCGCCGGCTATCAGCCAAGTCTTATTCATAACAGCTCCGGGTCGAGGGCGTTGTCGAAGGTTTGCGCGGTGAGGATTAACTCACTGTCGGCATCGGTGCTGGGCCATTGTCCGGCGAGCAGGCCGAGTACGCCACACAGGGCGATGCTGGCGAGCTTAACCGGCCAGCCGTAGCTCAGTTCGTCCAGCGCGCGCTGCACATGCCAATACCAAGGGTGCTGTTGTGGTTGGCGGGTGGCGTGGCGAATAATCTGCGCGGCTAAATCGGCCCGTGGGCTGAGGTTGGGGCTGCGCCTAAGCTGGGCACGTAATGGGTCGTCTGGCTGCTTCATAGGTCGTCCTCGTGCAGGCGTGCGAGCCAGCCACGCAGTTGTTTGCGCGCCCGGCCTAGTAGGCCTTCCAGGGCTTTTAGGTGCAAGCCCATCAATTGCGCGGCCTGCGGGTTGCTGTGCTCCTCGATGTAACAGAGCACCACGGCCATGCGTTGTTGCGCTGGTAAACGTTGCACCGCGTGGTGCAGGGCGGCGGCCTCGCTGGTTTGGCGGTGGGCATTGGCAAGGTCGGTGTGAGGGTCGAGCAGTTCGGCCAGTAGCGTCTCGGCATCGGCAATCTCATGGCGACTGCTGTGGCGGCGTGCATGGTCGAGGCTGGCGTTGACTAAAATTCGATAAAACCAAGTGCTAAAACTGGCGCGTCCAGCTTGCCACTGATGGGCGTGGGTCCAGAGTCGGGTGCAGGCCTCTTGCACCGCGTCTTCGGCATCCGCCTGCTGGCTCAGTACCCGCCGCGCAATCGCATAGGCGCGTGGCAGATGACGCTCAACCAACTGGCCAAAAGCGCCTTGATCCCCCGCCGCCACGCGGGCCATCAAGGCTTCGTCAGACTCACCGGTGGAGTTCGACATGGGTTTAGCGGCCCTTAGGTTTTGCTTGGCGCTGGGCTCTTAGGCGCTGACACCGCCTCGGCTGGGGTTTTGCTGGAGCGCATCGGATGCTTGATCTGGCTGCGCTCTTGCGCGCTGATCTGGCCGTCGCCGTCGCTGTCCATCTGCTGGAAGTGTTTGTCGGCGTGGGCTTGGAACTCGGCCTTGGAGATATTGCCGTCGTTATTGCTGTCCATCGCCTTTAGGCGTTCTTGCATGCGCTCTTGCATGTGTGCCTGACGCTTGCCTTGTTGGCCTTGGTGTTCATGCATGGATTTTCCCTCGGCCGTTATCGGCTGTGCCGCCGGGGCAGGCTCGGCGGCCCAGCTCAGGCTGCTGGCGAGAATCAGGCTGGTGAAACTAAGGGTGCGGGTGATGCTGTGCATGGGTTTGTCCTGTGTTTAGTGTGGCTTGTGGGCGCTGTATTGCTGCAGCGTTCAAGGCTTATACGGTGCCAGTGGGCAAACCCCTGCGTTTAAATATTGGATTGTTCAGGCTGGCGTGGGTGCAAAAAGTTCGCCGGCCTTGGCACTGAGTACCGCGATGCCGGCATCGAGGATTGGGCTCATCAGCGCGGTGGCTTTCTCCATCAGCGCCTCGCCGCTGTCGGCGGCAATTTTGCTCGCCAGTTTTTTTAAGGTGGCCTTCAGCACACCTTTGAACGAGCCGTCTGGCGCGCCGGCGGCCACCAGTGCGGCTTGCACGCGGCGCACTTCATCGGCCGTCAGCAGCGACTCAATCAGCGCACATACCGCCTCAAGGCTGAGTTTGATCAGGCTGGGCGAGAAGGAGCCGTCCGAGAGATAACCGAGGCTTTGTAACTTGGCCCGTAGATGGTCGGCGACCAGTGGGTTCTCCACTTCCAGCACAAACAACTCGCCGTCTTTTTGCAGCAGCGGGCGCTTGAGCAGGGTTTTAACCTTGAGGTCTAAATCGGCCGCCGAGGATTGTCGCAGCTCGCGGTTATACAGCAGGCCACGGGCCTTGGCGCGGGTCACCCGTAGGTTGGCGACCAACTCATAAACCTGCGGCTCGGAGCTAATGGCGTCGAGCTGTACAAGGCTGTTGAGCATCATTAGCTCGACTTCATTCTTCGGCAGCGCGCCGAAGGCAGGATTCAGGTATTGGCTTAACAACTGTGCGAGTACGGCGCGCACCTGGCTGTCGTCGGCGGCATTAACGATCTGGGTGATATCCATTGTCGCTCGTCCCTGCTGAATGAGTGAATAGCTTGCCGATTTTGCGCCCCAGCAGCAATGCGCAGGTGACGCCCAGTGCGGGCAACCAGACCCAGCGCAGCTCCGACAGCAACACCGCCAAGCCCCGAGGGCTGAGCAAACGCTGCAAGGTTAATGGCGACACCTCGATCACCTGCCACGGGCTAAACAAGCGCTCGGCTGACCACGGCCACCACAACGCCACGCCCAAGCCACCGTTGGTAAGCATGTCGAGCAGCCCATGGGAGGCGGCGCATACGCTGATAAAGGCCAAGGCTCGCCAGCGGGTGGTGCGCAACAGGGGCGCCGCCGTCAGCGCCAGTAGCCCGATCAGTACGGCAAACAGCAATGAATGGCTGACGCCGCGATGGCCAAAGTTGTCGGCATAGGCGATGTGCAGGCGAAAGGCGATAACGTCTAAGTCGGGCAACATGGCCGCCAGCACCCCGGCCAATAGCAAACGCGGCGGTACGATCCGTGCGCCCAAACCCAGCCCAAGGGCTAAGGGCACGGCGGCGTGGCTGAGGATGGTCGGCATTAGGGCTGGCGCTCGGCGGGTTGCGCAACGCCGTTGCGGCCTTGCTCGTGCTGCCATTGTTGCAGCTCTTGGGCAATAAAGTGCTGCACTAAATCGCGGTACAGTTGCTCAATCACGTCGGCATTCAGTTGCTCCTCAACGGCCCACGCACGGCGTTGTTGCAACATCGCGCTAAAGCGTTCAGGTGCCTGCACGGCGGCGGCCGAGGTTTTAAATTTAGCCGCCGCTTGCACGTATTTAAAGCGTTGCCCAAGCAAGGCAATCACGCCCCGGTCGAGCTGATCGATGGCGGCGCGAATGTCGGTCATATCGGCGCATTCGGCTGGGGTTTTGCGGTTGCTAGTTGGCATCTGAGTGTCCTAACGCTGCGCGGTTAATGGGCTGTTTTGAACGCGGTAATTCGTAGGGTGGGTTAGCGGCGCGGACGGTGGTTGTTTATATCACCGCGCAAGCCGGGCGCCGCGTAACCCACCATGCGGTTTGCCGGTCTAGCGCCAGTTTTGTCCGCGTGAAAATGTAAGACCTGATCCCGTGCTCCCGCTAACGCTGCATGGTTACTGGCTTGCTCTGAAGGTTTTTGCAACTTCAGCGGCGAGTAGTGCCTTGGCATTTTCTGTGAGCAGTGAGCCGTGAGCGGCAATTAAACAATCGAAATCCAAGTTTAAAAGTCGGGCAAAGTCGGCGCGCATTGCCTCGGTGTTTGGACTGACACGCTTGAGCCAAGGTCGGCCAATTTGCAGGCCCAGCTTAAAGCCCATAAACCAGAGCACGACACGTGTCAGGGGGCTGGTGTAGCTCCAGTCGGCGAGGTATTGCACGCTGTCGGTGGTTATTAGTAGTCGCTGTTGTTTCAGTAGCAGGGCCGCCTCTGGGTACTTGGCTGAGGCAAAAATGAAGTACTCAGCATCGTCGATCGGTGGTTTGCTCAGCGGGTCAATCGTGATGGCCTGTGCGGGAGCCGGGTAGCTGCTTTGGCCTGTTTGACAGTAGAACGCTGCTGCTGGATACCGCGCGAGGTAAAAAGCGTCGTCAAGGCCGTGGAAGTCACCGAGACGAATCAGGTGTTGTACTTGGCCTAGGGCGTCGAGCTTGTGCAAATGCTGATCGTGTAGGCGCACTGGATTTATCAGGGTCAGATCAGGGCCTTGCTTGATGATCAGCATGTTGCGATTCATCTGCATGCCGGGGCCGATTTTGACGCTGCCATGCACCCAATAAATATTGGGGAGTAATTGGCTGATAGGGTCGTGCGCAGAGGCGGGCGGGTAATGCTCAAGTTCCATTTGGCGAATTCTCCGAAGTGTTAAATAGCCCGGTAAAATTACCCATCCACGCTCACACTGTCCATCGGCCATAGACTCAAGGCGCAGGGCTAACTTTGCTTAGGCGCTAGGCTAGCGGATCAATCTGAAGATTAAGGAGCGAGGATGTATATCGGTGCAGTGGCCAAGTTAACCGGCGCTTCGCTTAAGGCGATTCGTCATTACGAGGCCTTGGGGTTGCTGGGCACGGTGCCGCGCTCGGGGGCGTATCGGCTCTATGCGGCCGATGAGGTGTTGCTGATTCAATTGATTAAACAGGCGCAAGGCTTGGGTTTTCGCCTGGCTGAGTTGGTGCAGGTATTGGCCGGGCGCAGCGGGCCGCCGGACTGGCTGGCTTTGGCGGCGGCGATTGAGGCCAAGCAACTCAGTGTGCGGGCCGAGATTGCCCGTTTGCAGGCGCTGGCGGTAAACCTGCAACAGGTGCACCGGGAAATTCTCAGTTGTTTGGCCACTACCGCCACCGCTGCATTAGCGCCCGCGAGCCCGGCGTGTGAATTGGCATCGCCGAGGGCTGGGCAAAACTCTGCTTGACTCTGCCATTAGGGGCAGACTTTACCCTGTCTACTTTCCAACATGAGTAGACACTATGGCCAAGCGAATATTAGTGATTGTGGCCCATTCGGCGGCCAGCAGTTTTACCTTGGCGCTGAGCCAAGCCTATGTGGCGGCCGCCACTGCCGCCGGGCATGAGGTGCGCGCGCTGCACCTAGGCGAGCTGACGTTCGATCCGATCTTGCACGAGGGCTATAAGCAGATTCAGGCCTTGGAGCCAGACTTGTTGGCGGCGCAGGCGGCGATTAGCTGGGCCGAGCACCTGTGCTGGGTGTTCCCGGTGTGGTGGGGCAGCGTACCGGCGCTGCTCAAGGGCTTTATCGATCGGATTTTTCTGCCCGGTTTTGCCTTTAAATACCGCCCCGGCGCGGCCTTCCCCGAACAATTATTACGCGGTCGCACCGCGCATTTACTGGTGCCGCTGGATACCCCAGTGTGGTACTTCAAGTGGGTCTATCGGATGCCGGCAATCGAGCAGATGGAGCGCACCACCTTGGCCTTTTGCGGGATTAAACCGCTGAAAACCCAAATGTTTGGCCCGCTGATAAGCTCCACTGCGGCGCAGCGCGAGGCTTGGTTGAACCAAGCCGGGGCCTTGGCGCGGCGGCTGTGAATGGTAAATGCGCGGCGGCGCTGTTACCTGTGGCCGAGGGCCGTTGCGGCCAATTGCTCGCTGCGCGCGGCCATGATGAAGTCGTTGCGGTGTAAACCTCGGATCGCGTGGCTCCACCAGGTCACTGTGACTTTGCCCCATTCGGTGAGCAGGGCAGGGTGGTGATCTTCGGCCTCTGCGAGTGCCCCGAGGGTGTTGGTGAAGGCCAGTGCTTGGTTGAAATTGCCGAATAGGAAGGCTCTTTCCAGTTGCATGACGCCGGCGCGTTCGACGATCTGCCAGTCGCTAAGGTGCGCCAGCAAGGCCGCCTGTTCCGTTGCACTGAGCGGCAGCGCATCGGCTCGGCAGGCTTGGCAGTGGGCATGATGCAGGGCGTCGGTGAGGTTTTGCATAGTGGGCTCCAAAGGATCGCATCGGCTCAGTGTAGTGGCTCCCAACAGCCCGCCGCGAGAGCCATCGCGGCTGGCTGTTAAGGGTGTTCTGTAGCCGTGTGCAGCGCGTTGTAAAACCCGGCTTGTTGGCGATCATCGCTCGTTCGGTTACGACGCAACCGCATCAGGATCAACCGATAGCCCGTGACGTGCGCCTAATCTCGTCAGCGAGTTTTCGCGCTCCGGCGCAGTTCAATCAGCACACGCAAACCACCCTGCGGGCTGTCCTGTAACTCTAGGCGACCTGCCCAGGCTTGGACACAGTCGCGCACCACGCCCAAGCCCAGACCGTGGCCGGCCACCTGTTCATCCAGACGGGTGCCGCGCTCCAGCACGGCTGCGCGGTTGGCGGCGGCGATTCCCGGCCCGTCGTCGTCCACCCGCAAGCAATAGCAGCCGTCCGCCACGCTGATGTGCAACTGCGCGCGAGTCGCGGCCCATTTGCAGGCGTTATCCAGCAGGTTGCCGAGCACTTCGAGCAGGTCTTCACGGTCCCAGGGCAGGCGCAAACCCGGTGCTGCCTGCCAGCTCAGCTGCAAGCCACGGGGGTGGATCAGCGCCAGCGTGCTAAACAACCCCGGCAGTTCATTAGCACAATCAAACTGTGCGCCGGGCAGCACCTCGCCAGACAGCCGCGCACGCGCCAGCTCGCGGGCTAGGCGCTGATTGATCTGCGCCAACTGCTCACGCAGGGTTGTCTGCAACTCAGGGTATGCGTTCAGCTCCTCGCGCCCGGCGAGGCTGAGCAGCACCGCCAGCGGGGTTTTCAAGGCATGCCCGAGGTTGCCTATGGCATGCCGTGAGCGGCTCAGGGTGTCGCTGGTGTGGTTAAGCAGATGGTTGATCTGTGCCACCAGCGGCTCCAGCTCCTGCGGCACTTGGGTATCCAGTTGCGCACGCTGACCGTCGTGCAGTTGGGCGATCTGCTGGCGGGCCTGCTCCAGCGGGCGCAAGGCATTGCGCACGGTCAGGCGCTGCAAGCCTAGAACCAGCAATAAGGCCACCAGCCCCAGCCCCAAGCCGAGGTATTGCACCTGGCGAAAACTGCTCAGTAACGGGCTATAGTCTTGCGCCACGGTGATCGATAGCGGCTGACCAAAGCGCCGGTAATCGCCGCGCAGCACCAGCAGCTTCTGCGCCTGCGGCCCAGCCACCAAGGCCGCCTGCAACCCTGGCTGGGCGGGCTTGGCCAGCTCGTGATCCCACAGCGAACGCGAACGCCAGACCTGCCCCGCCGCCTCGACGTGAAAATAGGAGCCTGACAACGGCCGCTCATAGTTGGGCGTCAGCCGCTGCGAGTCTAATTGCAGGCCGGTCGGGCTGCGCGCAATCGCCACCAGCAAGCTTTCCGCGTCGTTGCGTAGGCCCACTTCCAAGTAGCGGCGCAGGCCCAGCTCAAACAGCCACAGGCTGGTTTGCGCCAGCAACAGGCCGACCACCAGCAAAACCGCCAGCAAGCCCAGACTGAGGCGGCGCTGGATCGACTTCATTGATCCACTCCGATAAAGCGGTAGCCTTGGCCACGCCGGGTTTCGATCACCGCACGCCCGAGCTTGCCGCGCAGGCGATTGACATGCACTTCCAACACGTTGGAGTCACGTTCACTCTCGCCGTCATACAAGTGCTCGGTCAGCTGGCCTTTGGATAACAACTGTTGCGGGTGCAGCATGAAGTAACGCAACAGACGAAACTCGGCCACCGTCAGGTCTATCACCTGCGCACCGTGGCTGACGCATTGACGGCTCTCGTCCAGTTGCAAGCCGGCAGCCTGCAACTGCGGCTGATTGGCCAAACCATGAGCACGGCGCAACAGCCCCTGAATGCGCAGCAGCAGCTCTTGCGGATGAAAGGGTTTGCTCAGGTAGTCGTCGGCACCCGTCGAGAGGCCCTCGATGCGTTCGGCCCAAGAGCTGCGCGCGGTCAAAATCAGCACCGGCGTCGCTAGGCCGCCAGCGCGCCACTCACGCAGCACCTCAAGCCCCGGTTTGCCGGGCAAACCAAGGTCAAGAATGATCAGGTCGTACGCTTCGCTGGCCCCTTGATACGCGGCGTCGCGGCCATCGGCCAGCCAGTCCACTGCATAGCCTTGGCGTGTCAGGCTGGCGAGCAGTTCGTCCGCCAGCGGCACATGGTCTTCCACCAACAGCAGGCGCATCAGTCGTCTTCCTCATCGCGCAGGATACGCGCATCGCGGGCATCCACATCCAATTCACGGGCCACGCCTGCAGCGGTCAATAGCTCGATGTCATAGATGTATTGGCCGTGCTCTTCTTCCAGCTCGGCCTCCAGCAATTGGGCTCCAGGGTAACGCGCCAAGGCCACTTGCAGCACCTGCTCAAGGCCGACAATCACGCCGCTCTGGCGCAGGCGCAAGGCTTCGTCCTGATCGAGATCACGGGCCTGCGTCTGCGCACTGAGCAACAGAACCGCCAGCACCAGCACGGTGATGCCGCTATAGCGCACCAGCCATTTCATCAGTGGTCTTGTTGATCTTTGAGAACTTCGCCGCTAGTGGCATCCAGCTCCAAGTCCCATTGCACACCCTTACTATCGCGCAGGTCCAGTTCATACAGGTAGCGGCCATTTTTCTGCTCAAGGTCGGTTTCCTCGATAGTGGCACCCGGGTGTTTGGCCAGAGCGGCGGCGTTGAGTTTGTCAAAGCTCTGAATAGTCCCAGCATCGCGCAGTTTCAGTGCTTCATCAGGCCCGAGATCACGGGCTTGGGCGATACCGGCAGTGGCGGTCAGGGCAGCAATGGCGAACAGTGCAGTAAGCTTTTTCATGGTGGTTTCCTTAGGTGTAGAAGCGTGATTGCTTTTGCTGTAATCACAATACACCGCGTGGCTTAACTGAAACTGAATTGCCCAAGCCGCTCGGTCAAAGCCGCTTGCCAACCGCCAGCAGCGCCGGGGCAACTGCATGCGGGTAGCTAAACGCCCTGAGCCGGATTAACCCATTGAGGCGTCGTGAGGGCCGCGGCTTAGCCGCTACGTTGTGCCAGCCAACGCCGGTAGCGGCGGGTTAGGCGGCTCATGCGCGCTTGGTCGAGTAGCAACGACAACAGCGCTGAGGCCTGCGGTTTGCTCGCGCGGTGGCTGCCGAGCCGGCGTAATTGGCGGCGGATGACGGCCATGGTGGCGACGGCGGCCATGACTTTGTCCGACCAGTTGATGGCCGGTAGTTCTGCGTTGAGCTCGGTACCGGCCCGCCAGGCATTGGGTAAATCGGGGGCAATGGTCAGCGCGGTGGCCATACCGACCACGGCGACACCTTGCGCCAATACCTGTTCGGCCACGGCGCGCCGGCGAATGCCGCCGGTGGTCATCAGTGGCATACGCGCTTGCTTGGCCAAAGCAGCGGCAAATTCGAGGAAATAGGCTTCCCGCGCCAGCGTGCGGCCATCGGCGGTGCGGCCTTGCATGGCCGGGCTTTCGTAGCTGCCGCCAGACACCTCGAGCAAATCCACGGCTAAGTCATTCAATAGGTGCACTACGCCGAGGGCGTCATCGGCATCGAAACCGCCGCGCTGAAAATCCGCCGAATTGAGTTTCACCGACAGCGCAAAACCTGGCGACACCTGCGCGCGCACGGCGCGGATCACCTCGCAGAGCAGGCGCGCACGATTGGCCAAGCTGCCGCCCCAGCGATCGTTGCGTTGGTTGCTTAACGGCGAGAGAAACTGTGAGAGCAAATAGCCGTGCGCCGCGTGAATTTGCACCCCATCGAATCCGGCTTGCTCGGCCAAGCGTGCGCTGTCGGCAAAGCGCTGAATCAGTTGGCTAATGTCCTGCTCGTCCATGGCTTTTGGGGTGGCAAAACGACTGGAGTGTTTGCCCAAATCCAGCGCCACCACTGAGGGTGCCCAGCGTTTGCCGCCGAGGTTGGCGTAGGTTTGTCGGCCAGGATGGTTAAGCTGCATCCATACTTGCGCGCCGTTGCTCTTGGCCGCTTTGGCCCAGCGTTGAAACGGCTCAAGCGGGGTGCCAGATTCCAGCACTATGCCGCCGGGGCCGGTCATGGCGGCACCGTCGATCATCACGTTACCGGTAATTAACAGACCGCTGCCGCCGGCGGCCCAGCGCTGATACAGGTCGATCAAGGTGTCGCCGGGTAATTGCCCGACGCTGGCGAGGTTCTCTTCCATCGCCGCTTTGGCCAGCCGATTAGGCAACTGCGTGCCGCACGGCAGTGGTAAGGGCGTGAATAGAGTGGGGCTGGACATGGCGACGCTCGCTGGGATTAGTCGTTGGGGGCTAGGGTTTGTTGTCGCGTCAGCGCGGACCGCGTTTGAAACGGCAACAAACCCTAGGTTAAGCTTAAAGCTAGCTTTAAGGTCAAGCCCCGGAGTTGCGATGCGTATTGGTGAGTTAGCTCGAGAGAGTGGAGTTGCCGCCTCCACCCTGCGCTTTTATGAAACTAATGGCTTGCTGCCGTCGGCGCAGCGCAGCAGTAATGGTTATCGCGATTACCCCAGCGAGACGCTTGAGCGCATCGGCTTAATCCGCTTGGCACAAAGTTTGGGGTTTAATCTGCAGCAAATTGCTGGGGTGCTTGTGGGGCAGGGTGAAGGCTTGTCGCACCCACTCATCCTGCAGGGCTTGCAGGCGCGGCTGGCGGAGATCGAACAGATGCAGGTGCGGCTGCACGCACAGCGTCAAGGCGTGGAGCGCATGTTGCAGGAGTTGCAGCACAGTTGGTCGAGCGGGCGCTGCTTGCCACTGGCCGAGTTGTTGACGAAATAGGCCGCTGACAAGCGTTTGCACGGCGGCTTGGAATGCCGATGTAGCTGGGCAGTTTAGGGCTGGCGTTTGCTTTCTACGGCGCTTAAACGGCCGCCTTCAAAGCGCAAAAAATACAGCGCACCATTGGCTGGGCCATAGACCCACTCTTCAATTTGCACGCCGCCAATGCCGTTGACGACTTGGGTGTAGCCGATAAAGTTGCGGCTGTTCGGTGCCCCGCATTTATTTTCCACTTCGATGGTGCGGTCACCGCTGCTGGCCAGTTTAGTGCCGCAACGATAACTGGCGGCAGATGCGTCGGCGGCCAGCAAAATTAACGGCAAGGCGAGGCTTAAGGTCAGGGCTTTCATGGGGATTCCGTTCGATGGGTGGGGTGCTGGGCGCTTACGGCTGCACGGCTGCACTCTAGGCCTTGGTTGGGTGAATTAATAGTCTCTGCAATAAATACAGCCACGGCCGTTAAACGCCGTTCAAGCTGTTGGCTCGGCAGCGAGATCGGGCATGGCCTAAGGTTCAGGCAGTGACCTGAGGGAGTTGCAGCATGTGGCGAATCGGCTGGTTGGTCCTGGCGGTTTTTTTCGCGCTGCCGGCGTTGGCGACGGAGCAGTTGAGCTGGGCGTTGATGCCTTACCCTGGGGTGGTCAATCTGCGTGCTGGGCAACCGTATGACGGTTTAATGGTCGAGTATTTACGCCTGCTCGACGCGCAACTGAGCGATGTGCAGGTGCGCTATCCCGCCAGTAATCAGCAGCGTGCCTTCAACGATATTTCCCATGGCCGTAACCTGTGCACAGCGCCGTTAATGCGCAGCGCCGAACGCGATCAGGTCGGCTATTTCGTGCCTTTCCTGATGAGTCCGCCGATGCAAGTGATCGTGCGTGCCGATGATGTTCAACGCTTACCCCTGATTAATGGCCGGTTATGGCTGGATCAGCTGCTTAGTTCTGAACTCTTGGGCGGTTTCGCAATTCAGCGCATTTACCCCGCCAAGTTGCAGGTGCTGCTGGCTCAAGAGGTGCAGTTAGTTGGGGTGAATATAACCTCTAATGGTGATCGGCTATTGCTGATGCTGAGCCATAAGCGCTTCGATTACACCTTTGAATATCCAACCACGCTGGCCGGTTTTACCCGTCTCTATCCACAGGAATCAGCCTTGCTGAGCGTGCCTGTGGCGGATTTTGCCGAGCTGCCGGTGTTTGGCAGTTACTGCACCCGCAATGACTGGGGGCGGGCGATGTCGGCGCGTATCGACACAGCAGCTCGCGCGCTGTCAGGCGAACCACAGTTGATCGAGGCGCTCTATCAACGTTGGTTACCGGCCGAGAGTTGGCAGCAGTATGGCGCTCCAATTGGCCAGTTTTTACGTGAGCGTGCCGAGCAAGCGCCGCTGGTATTTGCGCCTGCCGCGCTCTAAACAGCCTGTTGCGGGGCGCCACAGGCTGGCCGCGAATCAATCGAAAAACAAGTGCTGAGGGGCCGTTGCATGCTCGATATAGCCAGTAGGGTTCTGGCAGATTGATAGCCGCTGGAATTTCTAGCGGCTTAACTGCGCGCCGGGTTGCTTTGCAGTTGTTGGTAGGCTTGCTGCAAGGCTTGGTGGTCGTGCTTTAACTGACGCAGTTCAACGGTGACAGCATCGGTAGCGGCATCGGTGTCGATAAAGGCGCTTTCGATAAAGTCTTTTTCCACCAAGGTGCGCGACAGTACCGCACGTTCGTTTTCCAGTTGTTGTAGCAGTTGTTCGGTTTCTAGGCGTAAGTGTTTTTGCAGCAACATTTGCGACTCGTGCTCGACTTCGTGTTGCTGGCGCTGCTCCTGTAATTGCAGCTTGGCATCTTGCAGGGTGCGATGAGAGTGGCGCAGTTCTTTACTGGCTTGCTCGTTTTGCCGGCGCAACTCACTAAGGTCATCGGCAAGTTGCTGCTGTCGCGCTTGCAGATTGGAGAGCTTGCCTGTTTTGGCGCTCATCTGGCGGTTTTGCCCGTGTAGGGTGGTGACCAATTTATGCGAGCGGTCGAGCTTGGTTTTGAATTCGCCTATTTGCGCTTCGAGTTCATTACGTTGCGCCAGTAAGGTGCTGATTTCAGCCTGATGATCCTGCTGCCACTGCGGGTATTGCTGCGGGTCGAGGCCGTTAAGGCCCGAAACCAGGTGCATGCTGCTGTCGAGTGCTTGCTCGAGCGGGTCGATGCTGATCGAACTGAGTTCGCTGAGCATGTCGCTGAGCAAAATGCTGTCGTCTTCGCTTTGGTCGTTTTGTGTGCGCCGCAGGGTTTCGGCGCGGGTCACCCAAGCGCGCTGCTCATCGGTTTGGCTATCTGTCGGTGGCTGCGCTGCGCTGCGTAAATAGCTGCGATAAAACAATAGGCCGAGCAGCAACGCCAGCACCAAGTTGGTGGCGCAGACCAGCAGTATTCCCAGCTCGGTGGCATTGTAACTAGCCATGCAGACTCTCTATTTAACTCAATAAGATGGTAATAAAACCATCGCCATAGGCGGCGAAGGAGACGCTGAAATCGGCGCGGCCATAGTTATTGCGCATTAATTCATAGAGCTTCTCAAAAGGTTTTTGGACCAAATGACAACTCGACAACCCGAGGCGTTTTTCGCCGCTGCGCGAGATCATGTCGGCCAGATCGCTGAGAAAAGATTTACTGTTCTCAAAGATATCGCGACTCAGGGTTAGGCTGCTGATGGCGGCCTTGACCTCGGCCGGCGAAAGGTTCGATAGGGCGCCGCCAATCATCGCCGCAGCGTTCAGGTCCATCAGGCAGATTGCATCCACCGCCTTGCTGCCCGCACAGCTGTAAACACCAAACACATAGGGCAGCTTGATCCGGTCGATGGGCACCGGCTGGATGCTCTCGACCTTGCAGATGATCGATGAGAGGCTGAGTAAGCGGGCCATTTCTTCCGCACTGGTGGTAATGCTCTTGGTGCTTTTGGGGCTGCTTATGCTTGGCTCAGGACTGGCTTCGATGGCGTCTTCGAGGCCGCCGGCATCTTGCAGTACCGAGAGCACCGCTTGAGTCAGTACCTCGGTATTGAATGGCTTGGTGACTACGAAGGCGGCGCCATTACGCACCGCCTCTTCGATATGCCGTGCCGACGACTCGGTGGTCACGAAGCCGACTTTAATATCGTCCATGCCCAACTGGCGAATGGTCTGCAACAGCTCTAGGCCGGTCATGCCCGGCATATGCCAGTCGGTCAGGATCAGGTCGGGCTTCCAGGTTTCTAGGGTGGCTAAGGCTTCGTCGCCGTTCAGGGCGGTTTTAAGTTCGATATCGCGGTAGCCGATCTTTTCCAGAATGCGCCGAATAATGGTTTGCACCGCACGGCTGTCATCAACGATTAGAAATCTCATAGGCCCCTCGCGTGCAGTGCGTAAGTGTTGATGTGGTTCATGTGGCGGGGCTCCAACCTGCGGCCGCAGGGACTTCAAGGCTTTCGAAAATAATCACTTGGATACAGCGGTCATGTTGGTGCGCGATGTAGCTGCCGCTGACCGTGCTGGCCGCCAAGATTATCAAGAACTGTTCGTGGCTAAGCGGTGATGGCAAGCCCAGATCTAGGCTTAAGTTCTCGCTGATATGGCTGGGTACACCGCTGGCGAAAACATTGCACAGCTCGCCGCAGGCATCGGTAATGTCGGCGGCGCTGAGCTCATCGCTCGGCAGGTCGAACATCTGGCTGGTGACTTTGCGCGCATCTTGCTCGGCAATCGCCAGTCCGACGCCGGCTAAGTGACCGGTGGGCAGCGGGTGCAAGGTCACCACAAAATAGTGTTGGGCCAGCAACTCTTGGCTGCACACGTTTTGCGCGGAAAAAATCAGCGACTCACCCACCAGCATTTGCCAAGTGTTGCTGAGGTGCTCTTCCATTGCTTTTAGATGCATCTTGGCCGCCCCGTAGGCAGTGATGTCGCGACTAACACTCCCTGCACATTAGCTGGTTTTTTACGGAGTAGAAATTTACTCTTATGGCGAGTGGCCACTGCGCCTGCTGATGCGTATGGCTCAGGGCTTAGAACTGCGTTTGCAGGCTGTCGAGGGCCAGTAACAAGCTGGTGCGATGTTGGCGCGCAACCTCTTGCCAAGTTTGCCCGGTGAGCGCCGACTCCAACGCCCAGAGCAAATTTAAACTGGCCTGCGGGTAGACCCGCTTGACCTTGGCGTAGCACGCCACAGAGCCGAGTGCTTGCAACTGCTCGATCTCGGTAATCCCAGCCAGCGCAAGCATCTGCGCCGATTTTGGGCCTAAACTTTTCAGTTGGCAGAGGCTCTTAGCGGTGTTCATTATCATGCGACTCTTTGTTTGGTACGAGTAAAGCCTCAGTTGCGCGCCACGCTGACGCCTTCGAGGTTGGCGAAGGAGGTGTCTTTGGCGGTGAGCAAAAAATCACGCATAAAGGGTGCATCCAACATGTCGGTGCGCACCCCTGCGAACAACGTGGCGAATAGGCCCTTGTCGCCCAAACGCTTGGCCGTTACATAACCGCGCGAGCTGTATTCGTGCAGCGCCCAGTTCGGCAGGCCACACACGCCACGGCCGCTGGCCACTAGTTGCATCATCATCACCGTCAGCTCCGAGGTGCGCACCTGGGCCGGTTCGACATCGGCGGGCTCTAAGAAACGGGTGAAAATATCCAGCCGGTCGCGCTCCACCGGGTAGGTGATAAGGATTTCCGTGCTCAGGTCTTCGGCGACGATAAAGGTTTTGCTGGCCAGCGGGTGTTGGTTGGCCACCGCCAGCAGCGCCTCGTAAGTGAATAGCGGCACATAGGTGATGCCGGCCATTTCGACTGGGTCGGAGGTGACGACTAAATCCAGATCGCCGCGAGCCAGCGCTGGCAGCGGTGCGAAGGCAAAGCCCGAGGCCAGGTCCAGCTCGACCTCAGGCCAGGCATCGCGGAACTGGTCGATGGTCGGCATCAGCCATTGAAAGCAACTGTGGCACTCGATCGCCATGTGCAAGCGGCCGGCCGTACCCCCGGCCAGTCGGGCCATATCACGCTCGGCGGCACGCAGTTGTGGCAATAAACTGTCGGCCAGTTGCAGCAGGCGCAGGCCGGCGCTGGTGAAGCGCACCGGTTTGCTCTTGCGCATAAACAGCGGCAAGCCGAGGCGTTCCTCCAGCTCTTTGAATTGGTGCGACAGCGCCGACTGGGTCAGGTGCAAGCGCTCGGCGGCCAGCACCAAACTGTCGGTTTCGCGCAGGGCATGCAGGGTTTTTAGATGACGGATTTCCAACATACAAACCTCGGGTTCAGGGCGCGCTGGCGCTTAGGCAGGGGCTTAGCACCGAGCGCATGTCGGCGTTGTCGTGCGGCAGTTGAAAGCGGGCGCTGAGCGCGGGCTGTCCGTTTTGTGCGGCGGCAAGGTTTAGCTGGATGATTTGCCCGCGCGCCGCATCCGAGCTCCAGTAGCGGGTTTCTGCCGGGCTGGGGCTGAACAAAAACTCAAAAATAGTCCCTACTTGGAAACTCCCGGCGTCGCGATACGCGCCACTCACTGGGTATTGCTGGGTCGCTCGTGCGCCGCTGTGCACGCTGATGGGGCCGCTCGCCGTGGCATCGGGTCCCTCGAAAGGCGCAACGGCAAAACCCAGTTGTTCTGCCGAAATTTGCAAGCCCAAGCTAAGCCCCGGGTATTGCGGGTGGCAGCTGAGCATCAGGGTCGCGTTAGTGGTGAAGGCGCCAACGCTGGCAGTGCCCGCGAGGCGGGCGGTTAGCAGAGGGCTGCCGCTAACCGGTTGCTCGAACAACCACAGCGGGTTGTCGGCGGAGCCGATCGCCACCTCGGCAAAACTTCTCGAGGTGAGTAGCAAGAGTCCGAATAGGGTCAAGAGGGCGCAAGGTAAGCGGTGCGGACGATACATGTTCGATTGCCATGAGTATTAGTGAAATTTGCGTTTAACAAGAATTGGTTGAGTTTGCCTCATGCATGCTTGGCTGTCGACAATGACCGTCATCACTCATCAGGAGATCGACCATGGCGCTTGCGCACAACCTTGGATTCCCCCGTATCGGTCTCGACCGTGAATTGAAAAAAGCCCTCGAGGCCTATTGGCAGGGCGCGCTCGACGAAGCCGGCCTGCGCGCCGTGGGCTGCGATTTACGCGCCGCCCATTGGCCGTTACAAAAAGACGCCAGCATTGAGTTGCTGCCGGTCGGCGACTTTACCCGGTGCGGCTAGATGTTGACGCGCTCGCGGATGTTCTCGCTGCTCTCCGAGCCTTTTCGCCAGCCAGCGGTGCGCCGAGCGACCTTGTTTGCCACGGCAGCGGCGCCGCGAACTGGCCTAACCGGCATTGCATTTGTAGGAGCCAGCTTGCTGGCGATGCTTTTACGGCGCCCTGATCGTCAGACAGCAGCCGCTCCCTGCGGTTTGCTGCATTTCCCGCATCCGCGTGGGTCACCAGCTGGCTCCTACAAAATGCCGTTTGGCTAAGTTCATCAAACTGTCATGGTTTTGTGGCAGCGCGGTCTTGCTAGGTTGCCCACAATCAGCGCTTTGCTGAGCCTTAGCTACGGATTTAACCATGCGTGTATTGCTGTTTTGCGCCGCC
>JBILAR010000031.1:0-32053 GCA_044354115.1 Pseudomonas sp.
CCTTATTGTGCGGTTTGCCGTGTTTCGCGGCCTCTTCCTGTGACGTTCGCGTCCCCACCGAAACCCTAGTGCTCGGCGACGTGCGGCTGGCCTATCAAAGTATCGGCCGTGCCAGTGACCCGGCGGTGCTGCTGGTGATGGGCGTGGGCGGGCAGTTAATCGACTGGCCTAACTCGGTGCTCACCAGCCTGTGCCAGCAAGGTTTGCGGGTGATTCGCTTCGATAATCGTGATGTCGGGCTGTCGAGTTGGACTGGCCCAGTGCCAAACAGCAATCTGACCTTGGGAGTGCTGCGCTATAAGCTCGGTTTGCCGGTGAGCGCGCCCTACCATTTACGCGACATGGCGCTGGATAGTTTGGCCCTTATGGATGCGCTGCAGGTTCGACGTTTTCACCTACTCGGCGCGAGCATGGGCGGCATGATTGCCCAGCATATGGCGGACATAGCGCCCGAGCGGATGCACAGCCTGACCCTGTTGATGAGCAGCTCCGGCGCCCTCGGTTTGCCCGCGCCGCGACAGGCTTTGCTGGAGTTGTTGGCCCGTCGCGAAGCGCCGAATCGGGCGGTGGCGCTGGAGCAACAAGCGGATTTACTCGCCGCCTTAGGCAGCCCGCAGGTGGCGGATGAACGGGCCAAATTGCTGCAGCAGGCGGCGCGCAGTTACGACCGGGCGTTTAATCCGCCGGGGGTTGAGCGTCAGTTGCTGGCCATTTTGGCCGAGCCTAGCCGGGTCGGGATGCTCAAGCGTTTGCAGGTGCCGACTTTGGTGATTCACGGCACCGCCGACCCGTTATTGCCGGTGATGCACGGCGTGCATTTGGCCGCGCAAATCCATGGCAGCCAGCTGGTGCTGGTGCCGGGCATGGCCCATCGTTTTCAAGAGCGTTTTAAAACGTCGTTGCTGGCGGCGGTGCTGCCTTATATCGCCGCCCATCAAATGCCGCTGCAGGGCCAGCAGTTGGCACTGCAAGCGGCGAAATCGACGGAGTATGTGCGCTGATGTTTATTAGCCGATCGGCTGTGACCTTTATAGTCGCTCGGTTAAGTGCGAAATAGCGACATCGGCGGTTAGTCCATCGACCTGTGGCCGCCTGGTTACTGTGTCAATGGCCGGCATGCTTTAAGGTGTCGCGCATTGTGCGCGCAGCCCTCACCAGGGCCGGCCGGGCACAAACAAAACTGCTGGGCAGTTTTGCGGTTTCCCACTTATCCCAGGGGAGCTTTGCCGATTCTTTTGCTCTGGTGACCCGAATGCAACGCCTGTCCCACCGTGACCTGTTAGCCCTTGGTTTTATGACGTTTGCGCTGTTTCTTGGCGCCGGTAATATTATTTTCCCGCCCAGTGCCGGGATGGCCGCCGGCGAGCATCTGTGGATCGCTGCGTTGGGCTTCTTGCTCACTGGGGTCGGCTTGCCTTTGCTCACAGTGGTCGCCTTGGCTCGCGTGGGAGGTGGCCTGCAGCGCTTAACGGCACCACTGGGTCGACATGCCGGTGGGGTGTTTGCGGTGGTGGTGTATTTAGCCATAGGACCCTTGTTTGCCACTCCACGTACGGCGGTGGTGTCGTTTGAGATGGGTGTGGCGCCCTTTAGCGGCAATAACCCAACGGCGTTAGGCCTCTACACCTTGGCGTATTTTGCCTGTGTATTGTTTTTGTCGCTGAACCCCGGACAGCTGGTTGATCGTATCGGTAAGTGGATTGCCCCCCTGTTGCTCAGTGCGCTGTTGGTCTTGGGTGGTGCGGCCATATTTGCCCCGGCGGGTGCCATCGGCAGCAGCGCGGCCAGTTACCAAGCAGCGCCTTTCTTGCAAGGTTTTCTCCAGGGTTACCTGACCATGGACACCTTGGGTGCCTTGGTCTTTGGCATCGTGATTGCCACCGCGATTCGTGACCGTGGGGTGCGCAACGAAGCCTTGATCACCCGCTATGCCATCAGCGCCGGGCTGATCGCCGCTTGCGGACTGTCGTTGGTGTACCTGTCATTGTTCTATCTGGGCGCCACCAGCCAAGGCATTGCCGGCGAGGCGCAAAACGGCGTGCAGATTTTGTCCACCTACGTGCAGCACACCTTTGGCGTGGCCGGCAGTTTGTTGTTGGCGGTGGTGATTACTTTGGCTTGCCTGACCACTGCGGTGGGTTTATTGACGGCCTGCGGGGAGTTCTTCAGCAACTTAGTGCCACTGTCTTACCGTGCTGTGGTGGTGTTGCTTGGGCTGTTCAGTTTACTGGTGGCCAATCAGGGCTTGAATCAATTAATCAGTGTCTCGGTGCCCGTGTTGGTGGCGCTTTATCCGCTGGCCATTGTCTTGGTGCTACTGAGTCTGGCCGATCGCTGCTGGTGCGAAGCGCCGCGGGTATTTGTGCCGGTGATGGCGGTGACCCTGCTGTTTGGTTTAATGGATGGCCTGAACGCCGCCGGCTTAAGCGGCTGGGTGCCGAGCGCGTTTAGCCATATGCCGCTAGCGGCCGAGAGCTTGGGCTGGTTACTGCCGGTGGGGCTGACCTTGTTGCTGGCCGCCGGTTTTGATCGCCTGCGCGGGCCTGAGGTTTTGCAGGCGGATTAGCTCAGCAAACTTATCTCCCCCTGATAGCGCGATAGCCTAAAAAAAGCCCCGCATTTGCGGGGCCAAGGGGGATTGCTCGGTGCTGCACAGACTTAGGCGGCGTGTACGCCTTGCGGGCGGCGCAGGAGTAAATACTGTTGCAGTTTGGTCTGTTGGCTGGGGCTCATAAACAGGCCGAGTTTGCTGCGTCGCCAGAGAATGTCGGCGGCGCAGGTGGCCCATTCGTGCTGGCACAGGTACTCGACTTCGCGGGCATACAAGTCGGCGCCCAGATGTTCGCCCAAGTCGCTCAGACTGCTAGCGCCATCGAGCAGTTGCCAGCTGCGGCTGCCGTAACTGCTGGCCCAGCGCTGCGCCAAAGATTGTGGCAACCAGCTGTATTGCAGGCCAAGGTTGATGCTCAGCTCGCTGGCGCTGCTCATTTGCTCGCCGCCCGGCAGTGGCGCACTGGCCGTCCAGCGCGCGCCCATGTTCGGGAAGTACGCTGCCAGTTGGCTGAGGGCCGATTCGGCCAGTTTGCGGTATGTGGTCAGCTTACCGCCGAATACCGACAGCAAGGGCGCTTCTCCCGGTGCGCCATCCAGCGCCAAGGTGTAGTCGCGGGTTACCGCGGACGGATCGTCCGATTCGTCATCACAGAGCGGCCGCACGCCGGCATAGGTGTGGACGATATCGGCGCGGGCCAAGGGTTTTTTGAAGTGGTTGTTGACCACGCTCAGTAGGTAGTCGATTTCGCCGTCGCTGATTTTTACTTGGGCCGGATCACCTTGGTATTCGTGGTCGGTGGTGCCGATCAGGGTGAAGTGCTGTAAGTAGGGAATGGCGAAGACAATTCGACCGTCCTCGTTTTGCAGAATGTACGCCTGCTCGCCGTCAAACAGCCGTGGCACCACTATGTGGCTGCCTTGAATCAAGCGGATGCCGTAGGGCGATTTTTGCCCGAGGTCGTCTTTAATAAAGCGCGCCACCCAAGGGCCGGCGGCATTTACCAGCGCACGGGCGCGGATCGAGTAGCGGCTACCGTCGCTGCGTTCTAAATGCAGGTGCCACAGGCCTTTACTGCGCCGGGCGCTGACGCAGCGGGTCTGGGTGTGTACGTGGCCGCCGTGCTCGCGGATGGCCATGGCGTTGAGCACCACTAGGCGCGCGTCATCTACCCAGCAGTCGGAGTATTCAAAGCCACGGCTTATGCTGCTTTTCAGCGGGCTGTCGGGGCCAAAGCGCAGGCCGCGTGAGCCGGCGAGCTTCTCCCGTTTGCCCAAATGGTCGTACAGAAACAAGCCGGCGCGAATCATCCAGGCTGGGCGCAGGTGCGGGCGGTGCGGCAAGATAAAGCGCAGCGGTTTAACGATGTGCGGGGCCTTGGCCAACAGCACTTCGCGCTCGGCCAAGGCTTCGCGCACCAGGCGAAACTCGTAATGCTCTAGGTAGCGTAACCCGCCGTGGATCAGCTTGCTGCTGGCCGAGGAGGTGTGTTGCGCGAGGTCGTCCTTCTCGCAGAGAAACACCGACAAGCCGCGACCGGCCGCGTCGGCACCAATGCCGACACCGTTGATGCCGCCGCCAATAACGGCCAAGTCATAGACTTCGGCGAGAGGATCCAGGTGTTTCTGGGCATTAGGCATAGGGGCACCAATAGTCAAAATCGAACGTCTTAATGTTCGTTATCGAAAATATGCTAATCGAATGCGCACAATCTGACTAGCCCGGTGTGCGCTTTCGCGCCAAGCGGTCAGTTAAGCATAGCCATGCAGGTGGGTTTTGACCGGCCGTTAGGCCAGCTTGGGCAATCGTTTGTTAGTGCACTTCGAGCTGGATCTTTTGCTCTTGCAGTAAGCGGCAGATGGCGGGAGCGGGGGCGTGGTCGGTGAACAGTCGATCAACCAAGCTGATGGGGCCTAGGCGCACCACGGCATTGCGGCCAAATTTGCTCGAATCGGCGGCCAAGAATACCTGCCGGGCGTTGTCGATAATGGCCTGAGAGACCCGTACTTCTTGGTAGTCAAAATCCAGCAGGCTACCGTCGTCGTCAATCCCGCTGATGCCGACGAGGGCGAAGTCGACTTTAAATTGGCCGATAAAATCCACCGCCGCCTGGCCGACAATGCCGCCATCGCTGCGCACCGTGCCGCCGGCCAGCAGTACCTCAAAATCGGCCTTGGCGCTGAGCAAGCTGGCCACATGCAGGTTGTTGGTGATGATCTTCAAGCCGCTGTGATTGAGCAGCGCACGGGCAATCGCCTCGGTGGTGGTGCCGATATTGATAAACAACGAGGCGTGATTAGGGATCTGCGCGGCAATGGCTTCGGCAATCCGCTGTTTCTCCTCGCGCATCAGCCCGGCGCGCATGCCGTAGGCGCTGTTCTCGATGCTTGACGCCACGCTCGCCGCACCACCGTGAGTACGCCGTAACAGGCCCAGTTCGGCCAGTTGGTTGATGTCGCGGCGAATGGTTTGCGGCGTTACCGTAAAGGCTTGGGCCAGCTCGTCGATACTGACATAGCCGCGTTCACGGGCATGTTCGAGGATGCTTTGTTGGCGCGGCGCTAGGCTCATGGAATCTCCCTTGGAATGCTGCGCAGTATACAAGCAACGCCAGCACCTAACGTGGCGTGGCAGTGTGAGAGATTTCAGTCAGAATTGCTTCAGGGTGCTGCCCAGTGACGGGTTTTCCGTTAAGGTAGCGAACTTTTTCGCTTATTTTCGTTATCGAACATGACCCCAGCCATCCAGTTATTAAAAAAAGCCCGTGCTGAGTACCAGTTGCACAGCTATCAGCACGATCCGCAGTCGAGCTCCTATGGCTTGGAGGCGGTCGAGAAGCTTAATTTGCCGGCGGCGCAGGTGTTTAAAACCTTGTTGGTGGTGACGGAGAAAGCTGAACTGCTGGTGGCGGTGGTGCCGGTCGCGGGTACGCTTGACCTGAAAGCATTGGCGCAGGCGGCTGGGGTTAAGAAGGTTGAGATGGCTGATCCGCAAGCGGCGCAGCGCGCCAGCGGTTATTTGCTCGGCGGCATCAGCCCGCTGGGGCAGAAAAAACGCCTGCGCAGTTTTATCGATGCTTCGGCCCAGCAGCATTCGAGCATCTTTGTCAGCGCTGGGCGTCGCGGCCTAGAAGTGCAGCTAAGTGCCGTTACCTTGGCGCAGCACTGCCATGCGCAGTTTGCCGCCATCGGTCGTGACTAAGGGTTCAGCCGATAATTTTGCTGTAAAAATAATTTTGCCCATCTAAAAAAAGGATAAAACCCATGGCGCACTATCTTCTTGCCATCGACCAAGGAACCTCTAGCAGTCGCGCCATTGTGTTTAGCGCGCAAGGCCTGCCGGTGGCCAGTGCGCAGCAGGAGTTTAAACAGTACTTTCCCAAAGATGGCTGGGTCGAGCACGACGGTGAGGAGTTGTGGCTGAGCACCCTGAAAGTCTGTCGCGAGGCCTTGCAAAACAGTGGCTTAAACGCCAGCGAAATTGACGCTATTGGTATCACCAATCAGCGCGAGACCACCTTGGTGTGGGATGCGCTAAGCGGTACGCCGATCCATCCCGCCATCGTCTGGCAGGACCGGCGTACCGCCGATTACTGCGCCGAGTTAAAAGCCGCTGGGCATGAGCAGGCTGTGGCAGACAAAACCGGTTTGCTGATTGATCCGTACTTTTCCGCGACCAAACTGCGCTGGATTCTCGATAACGTCGCCGGTGCCCGTGAGCGCGCCGAGCGTGGCGAGTTGCGTTTTGGCACCGTCGACAGCTTTTTGCTGTGGCGCTTAACCGGCGGTGAATCGCACAAAACCGATGCCACCAATGCCTCACGCACCCTGCTGTTTAATATTCACACGCAGCAGTGGGATGAAGATCTGCTCGCACTGTTTGAGATTCCGCGCAGTCTGTTACCCGAGGTGCTCGACTGCGCCGCCGACTTTGGCCACACCCAGGTTGACCTGCTCGGTGCGCGCATTCCGGTGTTGGGCATGGCCGGCGACCAGCAGGCGGCGTTAATTGGTCAGGCGTGTTTTCAACCGGGCATGGTCAAAAGTACCTACGGCACCGGCTGTTTTATGATCCAGAACACCGGCACCACGCCAATCACTTCTAAGCATCGACTGCTGACCACCGTGGCCTATCGCTTAAACGGCCAGGTTAACTACGCGGTGGAGGGCAGCATTTTTGTCGCCGGGGCTGCGGTGCAGTGGCTGCGCGATGGCATCAAGTTAATCAGCCATGCCCGCGACACTGAGGCCTTGGCCGAGCAAACCGGTGATGCTTGCGGGGTGTATTTGGTCCCGGCCTTTACCGGGCTGGGTGCGCCGTATTGGGACCCCAAAGCGCGCGGCGCGATCTTCGGTTTGACCCGCGATACCGGGATTAAAGAGATAGTCACCGCCGGATTACAGTCGGTTTGCTACCAAACCTGCGATTTGCTGGAAGCCATGCGCCAAGACGGCGCCGCTGCGCCTAGCGCGTTGCGGGTGGATGGCGGCATGGTAGAAAACAACTGGGTTATGCAGTTTTTGGCCGACATCCTCGGGGTGCCGGTGGAGCGCCCGGAAGTCACCGAAACCACCGCCTTGGGCGTGGCTTATCTGGCTGGCTTGCAGGCCGGTTGGTACAGCAGTCTGGAAGAAATCGCCAGCCACTGGCACCTGCAAAGGCGCTTCACGCCGCGCATGGCCAGCGCCCATCGGGCCAATCTGTACTCCGGTTGGCTGGATGCGGTGAAACGGGTGCGCAGCGAAGGTTGATTGGCCGATGCTGCTCGCCGGGTCATCGGTAGGATGGGCTTTAGCCCATCAATAGTGCGGCATTCAAAGGTGGTGGGCTGAAGCCCACCCTACGCAATCGGTCTTCAGTAGCGGGCATAGAGCCTCACTTAGCCGCCGGCGCGCATCACGGCTTCATAGGCGCTGGTCAGTTCATTCATCTGCCGCAAGAGGGTTTCAGTGGTGGTGGTAATCACCGTCGGCACGTAGCGGGAGTCTTTTGACAGGCGAAAGCCGGCGCGGGAAAACGTCCACTGCGCTTCAACCTTGTGTAAGGCTGCGTTGATTTCTGGGGTGTTTTGCGGCGCGTTGAGCAGTTCGCTTAATGCCGTCCCAAACTCATCCACCGCCTGTTGAAATTGCGCTTCTAAATCGGCCCCAGGCAAGCGCCAGCTGCGGGCTAAATACAGCTTGGCAATCCGCTGGCTGAGCATCCGTTGGCGGCCGCTGCGGTTGACTAATAGCGCCGCACTCTTGCCGCTGTTTTGCTGAATGAGCTGCACCACTTTTTCGCTTTGCACCAATAGCTGATCGCTCAGCGCTAGGATTTCTGGCGCGCTTTCACGGCTCGGGCTATTGAGCAATAACTGCCGGTATTCTTGCCAAATGCTGCCGGCGGTGGCCAGTGCTTGGCGAATTTCGGGGTTGGGGGCGTACTCATTGAGCGCCTGATAGTTGCTCTCAAACTTGGCCAAACTCTGGTCAAATTGCTCGTTAGCCACCTCGGCGCGCACCCCCGAACCTATCATCAGGTACGTTTTGGCCATGCGCTGGCTGAGCATGCGCTGCATGCCCGAGAGGTTCATGGCTTCGGCGTCGTTGAGGATGGCCCAACTGGGTTGGCTGAGGGTGCTGAGCAGAGTGACGAGTAGTAGCTTGTGCAGGGATAGACGCATGGGGCATCTCCTTGGCCAATCGGCCGGGACTGCTGGGCAGCCCGATAGAGTCGCCGCCGGCAGGGCTGCCGGCGGCGCGATGCAGTGCTCCTTGGCGCGGGCGCGCCGGGGCACGCTCGGTCAGTAGATGTACTGCAGTTGTAGCCAGAACTTGTCGGTGTCGACGTTGGCCACTTTGCCGCGCAGTACCTCGGTGTCGGCATCGTAAGCGGCGTATTTGACCAGCGCGGTCAGGCCTGGCACTGCAGGGATAGGGCGGCCGTAGGAAAGGTCGATCTCGCTGCCGTAGCTAGTGCTGTTCTGCTCGGCGTTGAAGTCGTGGTACCACGCCTGAAACTGGCCACCCAGCAGCGGTACGGTGGCACCGACGTAGGTGTCCTCAATACCGTCGGCTGGGGTGGTGAGGAACACGTCGGCCCAGCCTTGGAAGGCATGCTTGGTTGCCAGTGGGGTCTGGAAGGCGCGGTTGCCAGCGCCATCGTCGCCGCCGAGGACCTCGTAGCCGACCTTGAATATGTTGCCCTGCCAGGTGTAACCCAGCTCGCCCAAGTAGTAGTTGCTGTCCAGCTCTTGCGGGTTGTCGGCGTAGTCCTTCTGTTGCGCGTACTCACCGACGATGCTGAAGGCTCCGATGGCGCCGGCGGCACGCATGCCGTTGGTGCGGCTGGACAGGCTGCCCAGAGCGGCGGCACTGGTCACTGCGATGTTGTCCAATCCGAGTTGGTAGCTGTAGCCGGTCAGGATCAGTTGCGGAGCGCCGCGCCGATCACGCAGGAGTATGTACTGAGCATTGAACAGCTGGCTGTGGCCTTCGATGTTGGCCGGGTTGGTCTTGTTGTCGAAGCGGTTGTCGCTTGGGCCGAAGATGGTGTTGATGTTGTCGATGTAGCTGTAGGTCAGGGTCAGGCCGGTGAGCGGCTTGAGCTGGCCGAGAAAGCCGTCATAGGTCTGTTCGTTTTGACGCCAAGCCACGCCGCCGACAAAACGCTGGTTGTCCAGGTTGATGCGCTGGCGACCCGCCACGGCGTTGCCCTTGTTATGCTCATAGCGCAGCAGCGCCTGATTGATCTCGCTGCCATCCGGATCGGCGACCACGGAGAAGTCCCGTTGTCCGTTGCGGGTGTTGTTGTAGGAAGCATCACCGATGCGGCTGACGTTGTCGGCCTCGACCACGCTGGAAAGGCCGTACCACTTACCGCTCTGCAGGGTGAGGCGGGTGCGCAAGGTCTGGGCGTTGGCGTTGTTGAGGGTGTTGTCCTGATCGACATTTTCGTAGCGATAACGGGCTTCGACGTTGACCCTGGCCTGGTTGAACACGTTAGCCAGATCCTCTTCAGCCACGGCGACACCGCTGAAGGCGCCGCAAACGGCAAGAGAAAGAGCAGAAAAAGCAGGAAGAGAGTGGAGACGCATGTCGGTATTCCTTGTGCCAAAACGCAATAAAAAAAATCACGATCCGCTCTATTTAATGAGTGCGGGGTTCGTGACTTCGTTGTCGGGTTGGCAGACACGCCGTTGTGCTGTCCGGGATGGATCTAAGCAGATGGCGTGCCATGTTTTGTAGATTGTTGATTTTTAACGATAAATATTAGGTTCAGTGATTTTTTATGGGTGTGCCTGCACTGCCTTGGAGCCCGTTGGTCGGGGCGCGAGTCAGGGCAGTGCAAGCCACGAACGGTAAGGGTAGAAAAAGTTCCCGTGCTAGCGGCTGGGCGTTTGTTTGCCTCGGTCATTGGCATCAACCAAGAGCCTTTCACCGGCTCGGCCGATTGCTGTTTGATGGCTTATTGGGCGCGGAGCCTGAGCACGTCCATGTTCTGGGCTTGGCAGTGCTCTATTGGTGGGCGACTGAGCGTTGGCGGTCATGCTGGAGGGTGGCCGGTGGCTGCCTGGGTCTGGGTGCGTTCTGAGGCGCAGTTAAGCAACCTAGACAAGCCCACCTCAGTGGGCGGGAAAGACTACCAAGTGATCGGCGGCAATCCGAATGCCCATGTTTTGTCCCGGCTCTAGGTCGACGTGGCTGGGCAGAATCGACTCCAGCAAGCTGCCGCTGGCCAGTTGCAGGCGATACAGGGTGGCGGCGCCCAAGAAGGTCTTGGCGACAATGCGCGCCTGCAAGGGGCTGCTGGCGTCGTAGACAATATCGTCGGGGCGCAGCAACACATCCACCGCACTGCCACTGGGCCACAGATAAGCTCGGTTGCCGTGAATCACACCCAGCTCGGTTTGTACGGTATCGGGACTGAGTAACTGGCCGCGGATGAAATAACCCTGCCCGATAAAACTGGCGACAAAGGGTGTGAGCGGCTCGTGATACAGGTTAAACGGGGTGTCCCATTGCTGCAGGCGACCTTGATTAAACACGCCCACGTGGTCGCTAACGGCAAAGGCTTCTTGTTGGTCGTGGGTGACTAAAATCGCGCTGATACCGCGCAATTTTAGAATTTCGCGCACTTCTTGGCTGAGCTTGCGGCGTAATTCGCCATCCAGATTTGAGAAGGGCTCATCCAGCAGCAGCAGTTGCGGCTCGGGTGCCAAGGCGCGGGCGAGGGCGACGCGCTGCTGTTGACCACCGGACAGTTCATGCGGGTAGCGTTGGCCGAGTTGATCGAGCTTAACCAGCTCCAGCAACTCGCGGGTGGCTTGCTCGCGCTGCGGATGCTGGCGGATGCCAAAGGCCACGTTTTGCGCCACAGTCAGGTGCGGGAACAGCGCGTAATCTTGGAACACCATGCCGATCCGGCGTTTCTCCGGGGCCAAGGTAAAACCGGGGCGGGAAATCACTTGCCCGGCCAGGCTTATCTCGCCTGCCTGCACCGCTTCAAAACCGGCAATTGCCCGCAGGGTGGTGGTTTTGCCGCAGCCCGAGGGGCCGAGCAAGCAGCCAATGTCGCCGGCATTTAGATGCAGGTTCAGTTCGCTGACCACCGATTGCCCGCGATAACCACATTGCAGGTTGCGCAGGGCTAACAGCAGAGGTTGACTCATGCCTGTGGGGAAGCCGGTTTAACCAGCAGCTCGAGCAGGGCTTTTTGTGCGTGCAGGCGATTCTCGGCTTGCTGCCAGGCCACCGAACGTGGGTCGTCGAGCAAATCGAGGCTGATTTCTTCACCTCGATGGGCGGGCAGGCAATGCATAAACAGCACGTCACTGGCGGCCAAGTCGAGCAGCTCACGGGTTACTTGGTAAGGCGCAAACAGCGCCAGGCGTTTAGCGGTTTCTTCTTCTTGGCCCATTGAGGTCCAAACGTCGGTGCTCACCAAGTGCGCGCCGGCCACAGCCTCACGCGGATCGCGGAAGATCTGTACACGCTCACCGGCCATGGCCAAGAACCGCGGCTGCGGCTCGTAGCCTGCAGGGCAGGCAATGCGCAACTGGAAGTCGAACTGGATGGCCGCTTCGATATAGCTGTTGCACATGTTGTTGCCATCGCCGATCCAGGCCACGGTTTTGCCTTGGATGCTGCCGCGCTGCTCGAAGAAGGTTTGCATGTCGGCCAGCAACTGGCAGGGGTGCAGATCGTCGGACAGGCCGTTAATCAGTGGCACCCGCGAGTGCGCGGCAAACTCGGTCAGGGTGCTGTGCTGGAAGGTGCGGATCATCACTGCATCGAGCATGCTCGACATCACGATAGCGCTGTCGCTGATCGGTTCGCCACGGCCCAACTGGGTGTCGCGCGGCGAAAGAAAAATCGCCTGACCGCCGAGCTGAATCATCCCGGCCTCAAAAGACAGGCGGGTGCGGGTCGAGGCTTTCTCGAAAATCATCCCCAATACGCGGTTTTTTAACGGCTCAAACAAGACCCCGCGATTGCGCAGGCTTTTCAGTTCGATACCACGGCGAATCAGGCTGCTCAACTCTGCGGGGGTACAGTCCAGCAGCGAGAGAAAGTGCCTTGCGCTCATCATTAACTACCTTAATTACTACAGCGCGCCGGCAGCAAAACTAGGTTTTAAGCAAAAAAACCACAGGTGCCAAGGGCGCAAACCGCACAGTGCGGCGAATAGGGAAGGGCGCGATCTTATAAGGAAGTTACGCATGGGCGCAAATTGCCGCTACAAATAGTCGAGGTCATCGTGCGCTAGATAGTTCGGTTGATGATGCTTGATTCATAACAGCAAGCCTCCTAGCGCCGCGACTGGGCAATTGTCATAGTGCGTCATCGGGTCGCAGTTGGCGTCCGGCTAGCGCAACCATCATTGAGGCCCGCCATGAGCAAAACCCTGCATCACCGCGCTTGTCATCTGTGTGAAGCCATTTGTGGTTTAACCATCGCCACCCAAGCGGCGGTGGACGGTAGCACGCAGATTGTGTCGATCAAGGGCGATGCCGAGGATAGTTTTAGTCGTGGGCATATCTGCCCGAAAGCGGTGGCGCTGCAAGATATTCAAAATGATCCAGATCGCCTGCGCCAACCCATGCGCCGGATTGGCAATAATTGGCAGCCGATTAGCTGGGATGCCGCCTTTGCCTTGGTCGCCGAGCGCCTCAGTGCCATTCAAACGGCGCACGGGCAAAACGCCGTGGCGGTCTATCAAGGCAACCCCAGCGTGCATAATTACGGGCTGACCACCCACAGCAATTATTTTCTCGGTTTGCTGAAAACCCGCAATCGTTTCTCGGCCACCTCGGTCGATCAGTTGCCCCATCACCTAGCCAGTCATCTGATGTACGGGCATGGCTTGCTGATTCCGATTCCGGACATCGACCACACCGACTTTATGCTGATTCTCGGTGGCAATCCGCTGGCCTCGAATGGCAGCCTGATGACCGTGCCGGATGTGGAGAAACGTCTCAAGGCGATTCAGGCGCGCGGTGGCAAGTTGGTGGTGGTTGACCCGCGGCGCAGTGAAACGGCGGCGATTGCCGACCAGCATGTGTTTGTCCGTCCGGGCCAAGATGCGGCCCTGTTGGCGGGCTTGCTGAATACCCTGCTGGAGGAAGGCTTGACCCGTAGCAGTCATTTGCCAGTTGCGGGACTGGAGCAAGTGCGTAGCGCTATCGCCGATTTTACTGCCGAGGCCATGAGCGCGCGCTGCGGCGTGCCGGCAGAAACCATTCGGCAGTTGGCCCGTGACTTTGCCCGTGCCGACAAAGCCGTGTGTTACGGCCGCATGGGCGTGTCCACGCAAGCCTTCGGCACGTTATGCCAGTGGTTAATTCAGTTGATTAACCTCGTGACGGGCAACCTTGATCGGGTCGGCGGTGTGCTCTGCACCGAGCCTGCGCTGGATATTGTCGCGGCCACCTCGGGCGGCCATTTCAATCGTTGGCAGAGTCGGGTGTCCGGCTTGCCGGAATACAGCGGTGAGTTGCCGGTGGCTGCGCTGGCTGAAGAGATGCTTACCGCGGGTGAGGGGCAAGTGCGCGCGCTGGTGACCGTAGCCGGCAATCCGGTGCTGTCCACCCCTAACGGCCGGCAGATGGAGCGGGCCTTGGATGGGCTGGAGTTTATGCTTAGCATCGACTTCTATATCAACGAAACCACCCGTTACGCCGACTTAATATTGCCGCCCACGGCGCCCTTGGAACACGATCACTACGACAGCACCTTCAATGCCTTTGCGGTGCGCAATGTCACCCGCTTTAACCCCGCGGTGCTGGCTAAACCGGAGGGGGCGCTGGATGACTGGGAAATTTTCGTCGGGCTGGCCAAGGCCTTTGCCGCACACACAGGGGCTGCGTTAAAAGCGACCATGGCACCGCAACAGATGATCGACATGGGCCTGCGTTTTGGCCCCTATGGCGATGACTCGGCGCACAAATTATCGCTCGCCAAGTTAAACGATTACCCGCACGGCTTGGATCTCGGGGCGCTCAAAGCCAATTTGGCCGGGCGCTTAAAAACCCTCAGCAAAGCCGTCGAGGCCGCGCCGCAGTTGTTGTTGGACGATTTGCAACGCTTGGCTGCGCAGCCAGTGCCGAGTGCGTCGCAGCTGCTGTTAATCGGTCGCCGGCACGTGCGCAGCAATAACTCTTGGATGCACAACTACCATCGGCTGGTGAAGGGCAAGCCGCGTCACCAGCTGTTGATGCACCCCGACGATTTAAGCGCCCGCCGCCTCAGCGATGGTCAGCGGGTGCGCGTTAGCTCGCGGGTTGGGGCGATTGAGGTGGAGGTTGTCGCCAGCGCCGAGATGATGCCCGGCGTGGTCAGTTTGCCGCACGGTTGGGGCCATGCCCGAGCGGGCGTGCAGTTGGCGATTGCCGGTGCCTTACCGGGTGCCAGTGCCAACGATCTGACCGACGAGCGCGCCTTGGATGCGCTCTCCGGTAATGCCGCTTTGAATGGTGTGCCGGTCGAGGTGGTGGCGGCTTAACGCCGCACAAACGCGCTTATGCAACTGATCGTAGAGTCCGAGCGCAGGCCTAGGCTTTACGATACAATTGCCCGAAGTGCGTCGGCGAGTGGCCGGCCAGAGCGTTAAACGTCCTGTTAGAGGTGCCCCGTGGATATCATTGAAACCATCAAAGAACAGATCACTAACAACACTGTGCTGTTGTACATGAAAGGTTCGCCAAATGCCCCGCAGTGCGGTTTTTCGGCGAAAGCCACCCAAGTGGTGATGGCCTGCGGCGAGAAGTTTGCCTACGTCGACATCCTGCAAAACCCAGAAATTCGCGCCAACTTGCCTAAATACGCCAACTGGCCAACCTTCCCACAACTGTGGGTTGCCGGTGAGTTAGTTGGCGGTAGCGACATCATGGTAGAGATGTTTGATAAGGGCGAGCTACAGACCCTAATCAAAGAAGCTACCCAGAAAGCCAGCGCCTAACAGGCTGCTTGGCCCAATAAAAAACCCGCTGAGTGCGGGTTTTTTATTGGCTGCTGGTTAGCGTTTGCGCGCCTTACTCTTCCATTTGGCTTTGCAGGTAATTCTGTATGCCGACCTTGTCGATCAGGCCGATTTGGGTTTCTAGCCAGTCGATGTGGTCTTCTTCCGAGCAGAGAATTTCGCGCAGTAGGTCGCGCGAGGCGTAGTCGGCGATGCTCTCGCAGTAGGCGATGGCCGCTTTCAGATCGACATGGGCGATATGCTCGATTTTCAGGTCGCAGGCGAGCATTTCTGCGGTGTTTTCACCGATATGCAGCTTGCCTAGGTCTTGCACATTGGGCAGGCCTTCGAGAAACAGAATGCGCTTGATCAGCTTGTCGGCGTGCTTCATTTCGTCGATCGACTCGTGGTACTCGTGCTCGCCGAGCTTTTTCAGGCCCCAGTCGTCATACATGCGCGAATGCAGAAAGTACTGATTGATCGCGACCAGCTCGTTAGCGAGGATCTTGTTCAAATGTTGGATGACTTTCTTGTCGCCTTTCATCGCGGGTTCTCCATCGAAGCCAATTGATTGGCTCATGAGGTTGGCCTCGAAATGCCGGGCTGTCAAATTTAACTCCTTGAATTTAAAGCTAATTTAAATCTAAAAAAGAATGCTTTAGTTCTGCGTTTTGAGTCTAACTGATTGAATTTTTGGCAAAAAAAACCGCAGATCAACGTCTGCGGTGGGAGTCTGCTGGTTTTATGCAGCAATAAAATTGGCCGTTTGGGCTGCCGCCACATGACTGCTGTGCAGGCTGCCGAGGGTTTCGCGCACCACCTGCTTGGCGAGGCAGGCGCATTTGCCACACTGGCTGGCAACCCCGAGGGTTTCCCGCACGTCGCGATAGCTGCAGCAACCTTCATAGATTGCATCGCGGATTTGACCGTCGGTAACACCTTGGCAGAGGCAGACGTACATAGATGAGCGCTCGTGTGCGATTGGGCAATGCGTGCATCTTAATCTTAATGCGAATGATTGTATATTGGCTTTGTTGCCTGTGACTTAAGCTCGGCCTAAGAGCTGCGTTTTATGCGGGTTTGCCGGCTAAAAGCTGGGGTAAAAAGCGATGGGCGGTGGGTAAAAGCCCCGTGTATGATTAACGGCCAGGTGCGGCGCGCGGCCATCGACACGCGAGAGTCGATGAGGTTGTTGCGTGATGTGCGCCTCTGAATTTCTTAAGGAGAGACTAAATGAGCGTATTGGTAGGCAAACAAGCCCCTGACTTTACCGTGGCAGCCGTTTTGGCCAATGGCGAAATCGTTGATAACTTCACCCTGTCGACGGCCATCAAAGGCAAATACGGCTTGGTATTTTTCTACCCGTTGGACTTCACCTTCGTTTGCCCGTCTGAGCTGATTGCTCTGGACCACCGTATTCCAGACTTCCAAGCCCGCAACGTGGAAGTGATCGGCGTATCCATCGACTCCGAGTTCACCCACAACGCCTGGCGTAACACCGCCATCAACGACGGCGGCATTGGCCCGGTTAAGTACACCTTGGCCGCCGATGTTAAGCACGAAGTCTGCAAAGCCTACGACGTCGAAGCCGAATGCGGCGTGGCTTACCGTGGCGCGTTCCTGATCGACTTGAACGGTGTGGTGCGTGCGCAAATTGTCAACGACCTGCCACTGGGTCGTAGCATGGACGAACTGCTGCGTCTTGTTGATGCCCTGCAGTTCACCGAAGAGCACGGCGAAGTGTGCCCGGCTAACTGGAAGAAAGGCGACAAAGGCATGACCGCGTCTATTGAAGGTGTCGCGGCTTACCTGACTGAGAACGCCAGCAAGCTGTAAGGCTGAGCGAGTCATAAAAAACCCGGCAAGCAGGCCGTGTGAAAACGTAGCGAGCGAAGGTTAGGCAAGGCAAAAACAGGCGAGAAAGCGCAGTTTACGAGCTGTAAATGAGCATTTGATTCGCGTTGCTCACCCCTTCGGGGCCGCGCTAAAGCGCGTTCAACGCTACGCTTTTGTGAGCCTGTTTTTAACGCCGCATAACCGAGCGCAGTAGTTTTCACGCAGCCTGCAAGCCGGGTTTTTTAAGCTTAGATTTTGTTGCCGGAGAAACGCTTGGCATTGCCGCAGATGTTCGCTGCGCCGCCGATAGTGCTCATAAAGCTGCATAATGGTGGCCATGATTGATTTGGTAATCACCTGGGTCGACGGCGCCGACCCGCGCTGGCGGGCTAAGCGTCAGGCAGCCGGCCTGGACAGCGCGCTGGCGACGGCGAATGTCGAGGGGCGTTTTCGCGATAACGGCGAGTTGCGCTACCTGCTGCGCTCGATTGAGCGTTATTGGCCATTCGAGGGCATGATTTATCTAGTCACCGACGCGCAAGTGCCGAGTTTTTTGGCGGATTGTGCGCGGGTGAAAATCGTCGATCACCGCGAAATTCTCGAGCCCCAGTATTTGCCGACCTTTTCCTCGCGGGCAATTGAGTCGGCGTTGCACAAAATCCCGGGCTTGAGCGAACATTTTGTCGCCTTCAATGATGATGTCTTGCTAGCGCGCCCGGTGCAGCGTGAGGATTTTTTCGGCCGCTTAGGCTGCATGGTCTACCTGACCGACGAGCTGTTACCGCTGGCCAGTAGCGTGCAGGGCTTATCCGGCCATAACGACGCCCTGAATGCGCGCCGCTGGATGCTTGCTAATAAAGGTGGCTCAAGCCTCGATCGAGTGATTGAACACAGCCCCAAGGGTATTCGTAAGAGTTGGATGCAGGCGCTGGAGGCTGAACACCCCGAGTTGTTTCATCAAACCCGCTCCGAGCAAGTGCGCCAGCCGGGCGGCCAGAGCATTTTAGCCAACCTGTATGGCGACTGGTGCCTGAGCCAAGGTCGTGGCGAGATTCGCTTTAATCAGTGCGACTACCGCTATGGTGCCCAGCTTGAGACCGACCCTAACGCGCTCGTCAGCTTGCGTGCGACCTTGGGCGATAAATTGAGTATTTGCATCAACGACACCAGCGATAACTGCCACGACGTCAGCCAGATGCAGCAGCATTACGGGAATATCTTGGGGCAGTTGTTTAGCCAACCCAGTATCTATGAACGTAGCGCTTGAGTTGGTGGCTTGAAAGCGGGGTAGGGCGGGCAGCGATTACTTGCCCACCGGTCTGTGCAGCATTTCCGATCGTGCGGATGCCAATCTACTGAGTGATTGCTTACGGATGGCGTTTAGCGTGCTGTGCGACAAAAATCCAAGCAAAGAACAGCATAAAAGCTAAATCGTTCAGGCCATAGATGCTGAAAAAAACGCCGGCAAAAATGTCGTTGGCATACAGGGCGGCAAGACTGTTTTGCCCCTGCCACAGCGCCCAGGCCACCACATAGACCAGCTTCTCAATCGCAAAGGCACCGGCCAACCATTTAATATTTCCGGTACTGAACGCTGCACCGAGATAGGCCAGCCCCCAGACCATAATCATCAGCAGGCCAAAGTTAGACATGACCACCGGGTCGGCATTGTTGATTGCGATGTTGCTGAACCCACGGGAGAAAATCAGCACGCCGCCGATATTCATAGCAGCGGCGGCGATAAGCCCATTCTTGATCAATTTACTGTTCATGCTTTCCCTCCCGGGATGTGTTCTGCAAGGTTATAAAGACCAGAGACAACAGTGTTTGAGTTTTTACCGCTGCATGGCGTTCGTTCTATATAACTAGCACGCCCCCATTAAAAAACCCGACTTACAGACCGTGTGAAAACGTAACGAGCGAAGGTTAGGCAAGGCAAAAACAGGCGAAAAAGCGCAGTTTACGAGCTGTAAATGAGCATTTTGAGCCTGTTTTTAACGCCGCATAACCGAGCGCAGTAGTTTTCACACCGTCTGCTTAGTCGGGTTTTTTAATGCTCGAGAACAGCGCTGTCAGCTAGCCCTCTACCTCGTCCCAGCCGCCGAGTTCTTTCCAGCGGTTGACGATGCCGCAGAACAGTTCGGCGGTTTTTTCGGTGTCGTAGCGGGCCGAGTGGGCTTCGCGGCCGTCGAAGTCCATGCCGGCCACATTGCAGGCTTTAGCCAGTACGGTTTGTCCGTAGGCGAGGCCGGCGAGGGTGGCGGTGTCGAAGCTGGAGAACGGGTGGAAGGGGTTGCGCTTCATGTCGTGGCGGGCCACGGCGGCGTTGACGAAGCCTAAGTCGAAGCTGCTGTTGTGGCCGACCAGAATCGCCCGCTTGCAGCCGTTGGCCTTAAGCGCTTTGCGGATGCCCTTGAAAATATCATTGAGCGCCGCTTCTTCGCTGACGGCCATGCGCAGCGGGTGGTCGAGTTTGATCCCGGTAAAATCCAGTGCGGCTTGCTCGATATTGGCGCCAGCAAAGGGCTCGACCCGAAAGAAGTAGGTGTGTTCGGGGTACAGCATGCCTTGTTCGTCCATGCCGATGGTGACGGCGGCAATTTCTAGCAGGGCGTCGGTGGCGCAGTTAAAGCCACCGGTTTCCACGTCCACAACGACCGGTAAGTAACCGCGAAAGCGCTGTGACATGGGATGGCGCGTACCGCCGCCCTGATACTCTTCCTGGTCGTCGTAATGATCTTCGCTCACGGGCGATTCTCCAGCAAACGCCAGTGCAGTTGCTCACCTGCACGCAGCGGGATAACGGTTTGCTCGCCAAATGGCAGGCTGGCCGGGGCAGTCCATGACTCACGGACCAGCGTAATGGTGTCGGTGTTGCGTGGCAGACCGTAGAAGTCCGGGCCGTTGCAGCTGGCAAAAGCTTCCAGCTTGGGCAGCGCGTTACGCAGGGCAAAGGCTTCGGCGTACAGCTCAATGGCCGCATAGCTGCTGTAGCAGCCGGCGCAGCCGCAGGCGGCTTCTTTGGCGTGCTGGGCATGGGGGGCCGAGTCGGTGCCGAGGAAAAACTTGGCTTGGCCGCTGGTGGCGGCATCCAGCAAGGCTTCTTGATGGCTGTTGCGCTTAAGAATCGGCAAGCAATAAAGGTGCGGGCGAATCCCGCCGACCAGCATATGGTTGCGGTTGTAGAGCAGGTGGTGGGCGGTGATGGTGGCCGCTACGTTGCTCGACGCACCCTGGACAAACTGCACGGCGTCGCCGGTGGTGATGTGTTCGAGCACCACTTTAAGGCTAGGGCAGCGCTCGACGATGCGCACCAGATGCTCGTCGATAAAGGCTTTTTCGCGGTCGAAGACATCGATCTCGCTACGGGTCACTTCGCCGTGCAACAACAACGGCAGGCCAACTTCGGCCATCACCTCGAACACCCCGAACAGCTTGTCGATGCTGGTCACGCCGGAGTCTGAGTTGGTGGTGGCGCCGGCCGGATAGAGCTTGGCGGCATGCACAAAGCCGCAGGCTTTAGCGGCTCGAATGTCCTCTGCACTGGTGCGGTCGGTGAGGTACAGCACCATCAGCGGCTCGAAGCGGCTGCCAGCAGGGCGCGCGGCAAGGATGCGCTGGCGATAGGCATCGGCTTCCACGGCGTTACGCACTGGCGGCAGCAGGTTGGGCATGATGATGGCGCGGGCAAAGGTGCGCGCCACATCGGCCACGGTATGCGTAAGGACGGCGCCATCGCGCAGGTGAATGTGCCAGTCGTCGGGGCGCAGCAGGGTTAGGCGGTCAGACATGAGGGGGTTCCAGGCGGGTAAAACGCAGCCGCTATGCTACCGGAAAAGCCCTGCGCCGACACATGGCTGTTGGTCTGGATGCGCGCAAAAGCCGCGTGCACAGGGTAAATCTTAGCGCTAGAGGCTTAAGTTTTTTCGCGCCGCACCGATAGCCTTGGAGAATGCCGTAATCCTTAATGGAGCCTGCCGTGCGCCAATCCTCTGTGGTCTTGCTCAGCCTTTGCATCGGCTTGCCGGTGAGCACGCAGGCTGTGGCGTTGACCTTTCAAACCCGTCTAGAAAACGTCCAGTGGACGGTGGCTGGCGATCAGTTTGAGTGCCGCCTGTCGCAGGCGATTAGCGACTTTGGCGTCGGCGAGTTCGTCCGTCGTGCCGGTGAGCAAGCGACCTTTCGTGTGACCAGCGGTGAGGCTTGGCATGGCGGCGGTTCGGCCACCTTGCTGGCGGCCGCTGCGCCGTGGCAGCCGGGCCGTGGTGATATTAATTTGGGTTCGGTGCGGGCCGCTGCTGGTGAGCCTTTGCATAGCACGCAAGCGCAGGCCGGTCGTTTGCTCTCAGGTTTGCTGCAGGGGCGCGGGCCATTGCTGCGCCAGCGCACCCAGCACGGCGGCGAGGCCTTGGAGGTACGCGTGTTACCGGCCAAGTTTAGCCCGGCTTATCGCGACTATCTGGCCTGCACGGCCAAGCTATTGCCGGTTAACTTTGAGCAAATCAAGCAAGCGCAACTGGGTTTTCCCAATGGCACCGATGTCGATAGCTTAGCGCAGGCCAAACTCGACATCATTTTGCAGTTTCTCAAAGCCGACCCTTCGGTTAATCGCATCAACCTCGACGGACACTCCGATAACAGCGGCAATCGCCTGACCAATCGTGACCTGTCGCGCCGTCGGGCGTTGGCGGTTATGGAGTACTTAAAGGCCAATGGAGTGCCTGAGACGCAGATCACCATTCGTTTTCATGGTGAGCGCTACCCCTTGGTGCCAAATAAATCTGAAGCGAATCGAGCTAAAAACCGCCGGGTTACCCTGCATCTAGAACGCGAGGCCGTCCCCGAAATACCGCCACAAGCCCCGCCTGCCGCGCCTGCCAAGAGCGACGCGGCGGCCATGTCGTAGTTTTTTACGCCTGTCGCATTGCCAATAGAATCTGTCGCTTGGTCGTAACGCTTTGCGCTGCCCCTGTAATTCAGACGTCCCTGCCGGTAGAATCTGCGGTTTTCCGTAGAACCCCGTGGAGTTGATGGCATGGCGGACGTTAACAAGGTTGTCCTAGCTTATTCTGGTGGCTTGGATACCTCGGTAATCCTCAAGTGGCTGCAGGATACCTATCAGTGTGAAGTCGTAACTTTCACCGCCGACCTTGGTCAGGGCGAGGAAGTCGAGCCAGCACGTGCCAAGGCGCAAGCCATGGGCGTTAAAGAAATTTACATCGACGACCTGCGCGAAGAATTCGTGCGTGATTTCGTCTACCCAATGTTCCGCGCTAACACCGTATACGAAGGCGAGTACCTGCTGGGTACGTCCATCGCACGGCCGCTGATCGCCAAGCGCTTGATCGAGATCGCCAACGCCACCGGCGCTGATGCGATTTCCCACGGCGCGACTGGCAAAGGCAACGACCAAGTGCGTTTCGAGCTCGGCGCTTATGCCCTCAAGCCTGGCGTTAAGGTAATTGCTCCTTGGCGCGAGTGGGACTTGCTGTCGCGTGAGAAGCTGATGGATTACGCCGACAAGCACGGCATTCCGATCGAGCGTCACGGCAAGAAGAAGTCACCGTACTCGATGGACGCCAACTTGCTGCACATCTCCTATGAAGGCGGCGTGCTGGAAGACACCTGGACCGAGCACGAAGAAGACATGTGGAAGTGGACCGTCTGCCCGCAAAACGCGCCAGACGTTGCTACCTACATCGAACTGACTTACCGCAAAGGCGACATCGTCGCCATTGATGGCGTTGAGATGACGCCAGCCACCGTGCTGACTGAACTCAATCGGATTGGTGGTGCTAACGGCATCGGCCGTTTGGATATCGTCGAAAACCGTTACGTGGGCATGAAGTCCCGTGGCTGCTACGAAACCCCAGGCGGCACCATCATGTTGCGCGCACACCGGGCGATCGAGTCGATCACCTTGGACCGCGAAGTGGCGCACTTGAAAGACGAGTTGATGCCTAAGTACGCCAGCCTGATCTACACCGGTTACTGGTGGAGTCCAGAGCGGCTGATGCTGCAACAAATGATCGACGCCTCCCAGGCTCACGTAAACGGCGTGGTGCGTCTGAAGCTGTACAAAGGCAACGTGATTGTCACCGGCCGTAAGTCTGACGACTCGCTGTTCGATGCCAATATCGCCACCTTCGAAGAAGATGGCGGCGCGTACAACCAAGCCGACGCGGCGGGCTTTATCAAGCTCAACGCGCTGCGCATGCGGATTGCCGCCAACAAAGGCCGCAAACTGTTCTAACAGTTAGTCGCTTAAAAAACGCTCCGCTTGCGGGGCGTTTTTTATGCCCGGTCATTTTCTCAAGGTGGGTTTCCACGGCTTGCCCGGCTGCGCTGGCCGTGCGGCAAACGGCGGTTCACAATGCGTCACTGAGTAATAAACGAGGCTATAGCTATGCGAATTTTGCACACCATGCTGCGGGTCGGCGACTTGGATAAATCCATCGCCTTTTATACCGAAGTGCTGGGCATGACCTTGCTGCGACGCAATGACTACCCTGATGGTCAGTTCACCTTGGCTTTCGTGGGTTATGGCGATGAGGCGCATAACAGCGTGATCGAACTGACCCATAACTGGGGCGTTAGCGAGTATGCGTTGGGCACCGGCTACGGCCATATCGCCCTGGAAGTAGCCGATGTGTATAAGGCCTGCGAGGACATTCGCGCCCGTGGCGGCAAGATAACCCGCGAAGCCGGGCCGATGCTGCATGGCCGCAGCATCTTGGCCTTTGTCGAAGACCCGGACGGTTACAAAATTGAGCTGCTGTCGCCGGCACGCAAAGACTGATTAGCCGCGCAATAAAAAGCCCCGCCAAGTCATTGAGCGGGGCTTTTTTATGGCTGCGTGAAAAGTCGTAGTGGTTATAAAGCTGCGGCGGCACGCGCTTTACAGGTCGAAATCGTAGTCGTTGAGCTGTTTTTGCAGGCGCCGTTCTTCCAGATAATTGTCGATTATCTTGCGTTTAGCCAAGTTGGTTTTGGCCACTTCGACCGGCGTTTCAACGGCCTCATCGCCATCCTCGGCGGTTAGCTCATCGTCGTCTTCGAGTGGTTGCTTGTCGGTGCTCATCAGCTTCACTCCAGTAGGCGGTATGCCATTGGCGCACTTATAACGGTAAAACCGGTACGGGTAAAAAAGATTTTGTTAATCGTCAGTATAGTCAGAATATTAAAAACTCAATCGTCACTGGTCTTTTGCTTGAAGTCGCACAGGTCTTCTATCCGACAGCTGCCACAGCGCGGCTTGCGCGCCAGACAGACGTAACGACCGTGCAAAATCATCCAGTGATGGGCGTCCAGCAGGAATTGTTTAGGCACAAATTTGAGCAGCTGACGCTCGACTTCCAGCACGTTTTTGCCGGGGGCCACGCCGGTGCGATTACTAAAGCGAAAGATGTGGGTATCGACCGCCATGGTCAGTTGGCGGAACGCAGTATTGAGCACCACATTGGCGGTTTTACGGCCGACGCCGGGTAGCGCTTCGAGCTCTTCGCGGGTTTGTGGCACCACGCTGGCGTGTTTTTCTACCAGCAGCCGGCAGGTTTCGATAACGTTCTTGGCCTTGCTCGGGTACAGGCCGATGGTCTTGATATAGGCGCACAGGCCCTCAACACCGAGGGCGTAAATCGCCTCAGGAGTATTGGCTACCGGATAGAGCTTGGCGGTGGCTTTGTTGACGCTCACATCGGTGGCCTGGGCGGACAGAATCACCGCGATCAGCAGCTCAAAGGGAGTGCTGTAGGCCAGCTCGGTCTTGGGTTCGGGATTGTCTTCGTGCAGACGGCGAAAAATCTCCAAGCGTTTGGCGGCGTTCATTCGATCACCCCGGTCACCCGTACGCGCCGGCTGGGGTTTGCTGCTAAGGGGATGGCTAAGGCTTTGTCGCGCTCTAGAGCACGGGCATCCAGTTGGTTTTTGCCGGCAATCAATAAGCCCAGCAGCAGGAAGGCGCCGGGCGGCAAGATCGCCAATAAAAAGCCCGGGTAATTAGGCAGCAGGGTGATCTGCCAATTGGCCGCTATTGGGCCGAACAGCAACTGCATATTGCTCAGCAACATGCCGTTGCCGAGCAGTTCGCGCAGTGTGCCCAAGGCCAATAGGACTAAGGCAAAACCGGCGCCCATCATCAGGCCATCGAAGCTAGCGTGGGCCACGCTGTTTTTCGCGGCAAAGGCTTCGGCGCGGCCGAGGATGATGCAGTTGGTGGTGATCAGCGGAATAAAAATCCCGAGAATTTGGTACAGCTCATAGGTGAAGGCCTGCATCAGCAGTTCGATGCAGGTGGTTAGGGCGGCAATAATCAGCACAAACACCGGCAACCGCACGGCGTCGGTGACCTGATGACGAATCAGCGCCACGGCGGCGTTCGAGCAGGCCAGCACCAAGGCGGTAGCGATGCCCATGCCCAGCGCGTTGACCATCGAGTTGCTGACACCCAGCAACGGGCACAGGCCGAGCAGCTGTACCAAGCCCGGATTGTTTTTCCACAGGCCATTCATGGCCATCTCGCGATAGCTAGTCATTGGGCTGCTCCATGGCATTGGTCGTGAGTAACTCGCGCTGGTGCGCGGCGAAATACTGCAGCGCTTGGTGCACGGCTTTGACTACGGCGCGTGGGGTGATGGTGGCGCCGGCAAATTGGTCGAACTGGCCGAGGTCTTTTTTCACCGCCCAGCCCGCAGCGTCGGGGTCGGTCAGTGACTTGCCGTCAAAGCTGCGGATCCAGGTGCTTTTGCCCAGCTCGATTTTGTCGCCTAAACCGGGCGTCTCTTTGTGTTTGAGTACGCGCACGCCTATCACTCGGCCCTGGGCGCTAATGGCCACCAGCAGGTGAATGGCACCGCTGTAACCCTCGGCGGCGCTAGCTTGCAAAATCACCGCGCTAGGCGCGCCCTTAAGGGTGGCGAGGTAGGCAGCTTGGGCGCTGCGGGTGCCCAACAATGGGTCGGCCGCCAGCAGAGTTTGGTTGTCTTGCAGGTGATTATCAAAGCTGCCAGCGGGCAACAGTTGGCTCAGGGTTTGGCTTTTCGCTGCACGCTCGGCGGCAAGAATGCGCGACGCCGTGGCTTGCTGGGTGATGGCCACTAAGCCGACGGTGACCACGGCAAACAGGCCAAGCACTAGGCTGTTCTGCAGCACTGAACGGCTCATTATTGAGCCGCTAATTTTCGGCAAACGCATGCTTAGTCTCCGAGCTTAAAGCCGCGTTCGGCTTGGCTATGGCCGTAACTGCGCGGGCGGCTGTAATAGTCGATGGTCGGCGCGCAGAGATTCATCAGCAGCACGGCAAAGGCCACGCCATCCGGGTAGCCGCCCCAGGTGCGGATGATATAGACGAGCACACCAACGCCTGCGCCAAAGATGATTCGGCCGAGCTTGCTGGTGGCCCCGGAGACTGGGTCGGTGACGATAAAAAATGCGCCGAGCATGCTCGCCCCGCTGAACAGATGAAACAGCGGCGAGCCGTTGGAGTCCGAACCGCTGCCATTCCAGAACACTAGGCTGATGACGAATAACGCACCGAGCATGCCCACAGGGGCGTGCCAGCTGATCAGTTTTTTCTGCAGCAGGTACAGGCCGCCGAGCAAGAAGGCGCCATTCACCCATTCCACCGCGCTACCGCCGAGGCTGCCGAATGCTGGGTTCTGGACCCAGAGTTCATCCATGGTCAGGCTCTTGTTGGTTTTTAATACATCGAGGGCGGTGGCTTGACTCCAGCCGTCGGGTAACTGCGCTAGGCCGAAAATTTGCTCGACGCCGGCGAGCATGCCCACGCTATGGGGGGCCGGCCAACTGCTCATTTGCAGCGGGAAGGAAATCAGCACCACCACGTAACCGAGCATCGCCGGGTTAAACGGGTTTTGCCCCAAACCGCCATACAACTGCTTGCCAAAGATGATGGCAAAACCGACGGCGACTAAGGTCAGCCACCAAGGCGCGTAGGGTGGCAGGGCCAGTGCCAGCAATACGGCAGTCACCAGGGCGCTGCCATCGCGCAGGTAGAAACCAATGGGGCGCTTACGCAGGGCCAAAATAGCCGCCTCAAAGCCCAGCGCCATGCCTCCGGCCAGTAGCAGATTCACCAAGGTGCCGATGCCGAACAGCCAGGTCATGGCCAGCACGGCCGGCAAGGTGGCCAGCAGCACCTGCAGCATCACTTGCTGGGTGCGGTTGGTGCCGGTGGCGTGGGGTGAGGTGATGCGTGGCAAGGCCATGGGTCTACGAGTCTCGATGTGCTTGTTGCTCAAGTTGTTGTTCTGCCGCCTGCAATCTCTGCTGGGCGATAGCCAGTGTTTCAGGCTTGCTGCTCTCATCACGCGCTAATTTACGCAGGTCGGCGCGGGCGAAGGCGACTTCGGTCTTCAGAGCGCGGGTGGCCGCATCGATCGGTTGTTTATCAGTGCGGACTAATTCGGGTGCTGGCTTGCCAGAGGCCTCTTCGGCAGCGTGTAACGCTTGCTCTGCGGCGCTGACGGCAGTGCGTAAAACCGTCAGCTCAGCCTCGTTCACGTCGGCCTGCTGGGCTTTTTTCAAGTTGGCGCGCTGCATGGCTAAGGTGATTTTCGCCTGTTTGAGCGCTTGCATGGCGGCGCTGATTACGACCGGCTCGGCGCTGACTGGGGCTTGGCTGGCTAAGCTGGCGAGTAACGCCTCGGCCACTTGCATTTGGCCGCCCAGAGTGAGCAATTGGCTGCGCTGCTGGGCATCCGGCTCTGCCAGTTGCTCGAGTTTACGGAACTGGGCACGCAGCATGGCCGCCTCAATCTTGGCTTTTTTCAGCGCCTGTTCTGGCTCTGCGCTAGCGCTTGTTGCGGCTGGGCGGGTAGCGGTCGGCGTGCTCAGTTGTGCGTCTAAAGCAGCCTGCGCCAGTTGCGCGGCGCTGCGCAGTTGCTCGACCTGGGCTTGCAGTGCGCCGGTGTCGCTGCCCTTTTCGGTATAGATGGCCAGTTGTTTTTCGGCTTTTTTCAGGGTGACTTGCGCCATGCTGGCGGCGATCTTGAGTTTCTTTTGCTCATCGCTCAGGCCCATCGGGGCGGCTGCAGGCGTTGTGTTTGGATTGGCCGCTTGGCTGGCGGCTAAGGCGGCTTTGGCCTGTGCGGCTTTCTCGCTGCGGGCGTGGCGCTCGGCATCGCGCTGCTCTTGCTCGCAACGCAGGCGCTCTTGGCGTTGTTCAAAACGCAGGCGTGCTTGTTCGGCCTTGAGTTGCTGGCTTTCTAGCTCACGAATCTCGGCTTTGGCGGCGCGGTAGTACTGCACCAGTGGGATGCTCGAGGGACACACATAGGCGCAGGCACCGCACTCGATGCAGTCGAACAGGTTATGGGTCTTGAGTTGTTCGTGCTGCTGGCCGAGGGCGAAAAAATGCAGTTGTTGCGGCAATAAACTGGCCGGGCACACGTCGGCGCAGTCGCCACAACGAATGCACGGCATGGCGGGCGGCGCGGGCGGCAGTTCGGTGACGGTGCTGGCGAGCAGGCAGTTGCTGGTTTTAATCAAGGGTACGGCAAGGCTGGGCAAACTCACGCCCATCATCGGCCCGCCCAGTAGCAGGCGGTTAAGCTCGGCCTCGCGCAAGCCGGCGAAGGCCAGTAATTCGCCAACGGGGGTGCCGATCAGCGCCTCGACATTCATCGGTTGGCTCAGTGCCGCGCCGGTTAAGGTGGTGATGCGCGAGATTAACGACCGACCTTTGATGATCGCCTCATGGATGGCCACCACTGTGCCGACGTTCAGGCAGAGCATGCCGATATCCGCCGGTAGCCCGCCACTGGGTACTTCAAGGCCGGTGAGGATTTGAATCAGCTGTTTTTCCCCGCCCGAGGGGTATTTAGTCGGCAGCACCTTGAGGTTAAAAGGCCGCTCGCCTATGGCCGCCTTCACGGCAGCGATGGCCTCGGGCTTGTTGTCCTCGATGCCGATTAGCACCGCCTCGGGGGCAATTAGCTGCACCAGTATCTCGATGCCACTGACCAGTTGCACCGCCCGCTCGCGCATTAAACAGTCGTCGGCGGTGATATAGGGCTCGCACTCGCTGCCGTTGATAATCAGTGTGTGAATCTTCTGCGCCACCCGCGAGCTGAGTTTCACCGCGGTCGGGAAGCCCGCGCCGCCCAAACCACTGATGCCCGCGTGGCGAATTCGCGCCAGCAGTTCGGTAGGTTCGAGGCTGCGGTAATCCGCGCAGGGCGACAGCTCAGCCCACTGTTCGAAGCCATCGCTGTCCAGCACTATCGCCTCGCTGAGCAACCCCGACACATGCGGGTATGGCTGCGGGCCGATAAAGCTGATGGTGCCCGAGGTGGGCGCATGCAAGGGCACGCTAATTACCCCGTTAGCTTTGGCAATCAGCTGGCCTTTAAGTACCCGTTCGCCGACCTGCACGCAGGGCTCGGCGGGCGCACCTATGGCTTGATTGAGCGGCAAGATCAGCTGCTTGGGCAGCGGCGCGAACTGAATCGGCCGGCTGTTGGATTGGCTTTTCTGTTCGGCCGGGTGAATGCCGCCGGGAAAGTCCCATAGTTGAATGAGGCTCATGCGGCATGCTCGCGGTCGGTGGCGATTAACTGGCCGGGTGCCAGCGGCAACGGCCAGTGCCAGCGTTGCAGTGTGTCGCCAACCACTAGCATGTCGATGCAATCGACCGGGCAAGGCTCGACGCACAGGTCGCAGCCGGTGCATTCGGCGGCAATCACCGTGTGCATCTGTTTGGCCGCGCCGAGAATCGCATCCACCGGGCAGGCCTGAATGCACTTGGTGCAACCTATGCATTCGGCCTCGCGAATAAAAGCCACCCTCTGCGGCTTTTCGCCTTCGACCGCGTCCAGTGCCAGCACCTCGACATCCAGTAAATCCGCCAGCGCCTGAATGGTCGCCTCGCCGCCGGGCGGGCACTTGTTGATCTTATCGCCGCCGGCAATCGCCTCGGAGTAGGGCTTGCAGCCGGGATAGCCGCATTGCCCGCATTGGGTTTGCGGCAACAAAGCGTTGATCTGCTCGGCCAGCGGGTCACCCTCGACGCGAAAGCGCACGGCGGCAAAACCCAAAATCGCGCCGCACACCAAGCACAAGGCGAGCAACGCCAATACGGCGCTGAGCACCACACTCATACTGGCGAGACTCGCGTCATAGTGGCTGGCTCATAGTTTGATCAGCCCGGCAAAGCCCATAAAGGCCAGCGACATTAAACCTGCGGTAATCATGCCGATCGCCGCGCCGCGAAACGGCAGTGGCACATCGGCGATGGCGATGCGCTCGCGCATGGCGGCAAACAACACCAGCACCAAGGAGAAACCCAAGCCGGCGGCCAGGCCCGTGGTGGTAGCAGTAATAAAGGTGAACTCGCCCTTATTGGCGTTCAGCAAGGCCACGCCCAGCACTATGCAATTGGTGGTGATCAGCGGTAAGAAAATCCCCAGCACCCGGTACAACAACGGGCTGGTTTTATGCACCAGCATCTCGGTGAACTGCACCACCACGGCAATCACCAGAATAAAACTGATGGTGCGCAGAAACTCCAAGTCCAACGGCTTGAGCACATATTGCTGGATTAGGTAGCAACTCATCGCCGCCAGCGTCAGCACAAAGGTGGTGGCCAGCGCCAAGCCAATCGCCGTCTCAATCCGCTTGGACACCCCCATAAAGGGACACAGTCCAAGAAACTGCACCAGCACGAAGTTGTTGACCAGAATGGAGCTGATTAGGATCAGGGCGAGTTCGGTCATGTGGGTTTGCTCATGTGCCTAGGCTCAGAAGACGGCATCGCTGCGCTGCCGTCTGGCGGTGAGTAACGCTTATTATCTGTAAGCGGCTTGAAGCAAACAAGCCGGCATCTGTGGCCGGCTTGTTTGCTTCAACATTAACGTAAGACTGTTGTTGCGCTGTGCTTACTTAACCCGCTGTCCCGGCTTGGCACCGTTATCGGGGCTCAGTAGGTAGATCTCGTTGCCGCCGGGGCCGGCGGCCAAGACCATGCCTTCGCTGATGCCGAACTTCATTTTGCGTGGCGCTAGGTTGGCCACGTACAGGGTCATCCGGCCTTCCAGTTCGCTAGGGTTCGGGTAGGCGCTCTTGATCCCGCTAAATACGTTGCGCTTGGCATCGCCGATATCTAGGGTCAAGCGCAGCAGCTTGTCGGCGCCTTCGACGAATTCACACTTTTCGATCAGGGCGATGCGCAGATCGACAGCGGCGAAAGTATCGAAGTTAATTTCGGCGGCCACTGGCTCTTTGCTCAACTCGCCATTGCCGGTTGCAACGCCTGCATTAATGGCGCCTTCGGCAATCAGGTCTTCTTTGGAGGCTTCGAGCATGGCTTCAATCTTCGCTGGGTCAATGCGGGTCAACAGTGGGTTGAACGGGTTTAGTTGATGATCGGCCAACATAGTGCTGAGGTCGCTCCAGCGCAGCGGAGGCACATTCAGGAAAGCTTCGGCATCGGCGGCCAGTTTCGGTAGTACTGGCTTGAGCATGATCATCAGTTGGCGGAACAGGTTGATGCTCAGGGCGCAGACTTCCTGTACTTCGGCTTGCTTGCCTTCAACCTTATTCAGCGACCACGGGGCTTTTTCGGCAATCCAAGCGTTAGCGCGGTCGGCCAGCGCCATGATTTCGCGCATGGCTCGGGCAAAGTCGCGGGCTTCATAGGCGTCGCTGATGCTTGGCGCGGCATTTTGGAAGGCCGCCCACAGCTCGGGCTCAGGGTTGGCAGCCACCAACACGCCGTCGTTGCCTTTGTGGATAAAGCCGGCACAACGGCTGGCGATATTCACCACTTTACCGACTAGGTCGGCATTCACTTTTTGCACGAAATCGTCGAGGTTTAAGTCCAAGTCATCGACGCTGCGGCCCAGTTTGCTGGCGTAGTAGTAGCGCAGGTATTCCGGGTTGAGTTGGTCGAGATAAGCGCGCGCCTTGATAAAGGTGCCGCGTGATTTGGACATTTTCTGCCCGTTGACTGTCAGGTAACCGTGTACGTTGACGGCGGTTGGCTTGCGATAGCCGGCGCCTTCGAGCATGGCCGGCCAAAACAACGCGTGGAAGTTGACGATGTCTTTGCCGATAAAGTGATACAGCTCGGTCGTCGAGTCTTTGTTCCAGTACGCGTCAAAATCCAGCTCTGGGCGGCGTGCGCAAAGGTTCTTGAAACTGGCCATGTAGCCGATCGGCGCATCCAGCCAGACGTAAAAATACTTGCCGGGCGCATCCGGAATCTCA
>JBILAR010000078.1:0-15732 GCA_044354115.1 Pseudomonas sp.
CGGCTGATGTCCCACTCCTGCAGGCCGCTGTCGAGCCATTCGGCGATCTTGTTGGCCACCGGCTCCTGCAACGTGCCGCTGCGGGTCCAGGTTTTTAGCATGGCTTCGAAGTCGGGAAGTTTGAAGAAGAAATGCTGCGAGTCTTTCAGTACCGGCACCGCGCCGGAGATCGCCGAACGCGGGTTCTTCAGTTCGGTCGGCTCGTAGGTGGCACCGCATTTTTCGCAGTTATCGCCGTACTGGTCCTCGGCTGCGCATTTAGGGCAGGTGCCCTTGATAAAGCGGTCGGCGAGGAACATGCCTTTTTCTGGGTCGAAATACTGGGTCACAGAGCGCGTGGCGATATGCCCGGCGTCACGCAGTTTCAGAGAGATCGCGGTCGACAGCTCGCGGTTTTCTTCTGCGTGGGTGGAGTGGAAGTTGTCAAACTCAACCAAGAAATCGGCAAAGTCGGCACTGTGTTCAGCCTGCACATTGGCGATCAGTTGTTCGGCGGTAATGCCTTCTTTCTCGGCGCGCAACATGATGGCCGAGCCGTGGGCGTCGTCGGCGCACACGTAGGTGCACTTATTACCGCGCAACTTTTGAAAACGCACCCACATGTCGGTCTGGATGTATTCCAGCATGTGGCCCAAGTGAATGGAGCCATTGGCGTAGGGCAGGGCGCTGGTAACGAGAATCTGACGTGGCTCGGACATGGTGCTCGGCTATTAATTGGCGACGAAGAAGGTCGACAACTATATAGCGCTGGCGGTTTTTTTTCATCCGCGCAGGCACTCGGGTAGGATAGCGGCAGGTTTTAGTCAGACATTTTGGGAGTTAGCCATGGGCCTCGTGACCCGCGAAACGGTAGAAACTGCGCTGCGTCAGTACACCGATCCACATTTGAATCAGGACCCGGTCAGCGCCGGCTGCGTGCGTGAGATCGACATCCAGGGTGGCAAAGTGCGTGTGCGCCTGCAATTGGGCTACGCCGCCGCCTTGTTTAAGAATGGTTGGGCGCAGTTACTGCAAATGGCGCTGGAGAATCTCGACGGGGTTGACTCTGCGATTGTGCAGGTCGATTGCGTGATCGAGGCGCATAAGGGCCAGGCGCAGGTGCCGGCGCTGAGTAACGTCAAGAACGTGATTGCCGTGGCTTCCGGCAAGGGCGGCGTGGGCAAATCCACCACAGCCGCCAATTTAGCGCTGGCGCTGGCGCGCGAGGGCGCCAAGGTCGGTATTCTCGATGCGGATATCTATGGCCCGAGTCTAGGGATTATGTTCGGTATTGCCGCCGGTACGCGGCCGCAGATCAAGGATCAAAAGTGGTTTGTGCCGATTCAGGCGCACGGCGTTGAAGTGATGTCGATGGCTTTTTTGACCGACGACAACACCCCGATGGTGTGGCGTGGGCCGATGGTTTCTGGGGCTTTGCTGCAGCTGGTGACGCAAACGGCTTGGAGTGATCTGGATTATTTAGTCGTCGATATGCCGCCGGGAACCGGTGATATCCAGTTGACCTTGGCGCAAAAGGTGCCGGTGGTCGGCGCGGTGATAGTCACCACTCCGCAAGACCTGGCGTTGCTGGATGCCAAAAAAGGCGTCGAGATGTTCCGTAAGGTCAATATTCCGGTACTTGGCGTGGTGGAGAACATGGCCGTGCACATTTGCTCTAGCTGCGGGCATGCCGAGCACTTGTTCGGCGAGGGCGGTGGCGCACGCTTGGCGGAGCAGTTTGGCGTTGAGCTTTTGGCTTCGATGCCTTTGTCGATGCTGATTCGCGAGCAGGCCGATAATGGTAAGCCAACTGTAGTGGCTGAGCCTGAGTGCCAGATTTCCATGGTTTACCAAGAGCTGGCCCGTTTGGTCGGGGCGCGCATCGTTCTTCAGGCTGCGAATGCGCAGGCGATGCCAAGTATCGTTATCAGCGACGACTGAGATTGACCCTGTTTGCTTGGTGATCCAGTCGCCAAGCAAGCAGCGAGGCGGTTGACTGGGCAACAGGCATAAAAAACAGACATAAAAAAACCCCGCTCGTGAGCGGGGTTTTTCTTGATTCAGCGCAAGTTAGATAACTTGAACTTCCTCAGCCTGCATGCCTTTCTGGCCGCGGGTAGCTACGAAAGAAACCTGTTGGCCTTCTTTCAAGCTTTTGAAGCCGTCGCTTTGGATGGCTTTGAAGTGAACGAACAGGTCGTCGCCCGATTGTGGAGTGATGAAGCCGAAGCCTTTTTCATCGTTGAACCACTTAACGGTACCAGTTTGACGATTCGACATGGTGTATCTCCTAAAACAAATTAAATTACAGCCCTGGACAAGCCCAGGCCAAGACTGAGTGCAACGAGTAAAAGGAGTCGTGCGATGATTGGATCGAAATTCAACATCAGGTAGCGATTCGCGGTGACACATGCAACACAGTGAGCAAACAATACCCGCTTTTGCCCGGTTGTGCTAATAATTTTATCGGCCCTGTGCGGATCAGCTGATTGACGGTGTGCTCATCAACATATTTCGCGGGCTTTGATCCCTGTCGATGCCCCGGTAAGATAGGCCATCGGTTTCACCACCTTCTTATAGGAACGTCGCCATGAGCATCAAATCGGATAAATGGATTCGCCGCATGGCCCAAGAGCACGGCATGATTGAGCCCTTCGTCGAGCGCCAAGTACGCGCCGAGGGTGCGCAGGCGCTGATCTCTTATGGGGTTTCCAGCTACGGCTACGACGTGCGCTGCGCCGACGAATTTAAGGTGTTTACCAACATTAATTCGGCCACCGTGGACCCGAAAAACTTCGATGAGAAGAGTTTTGTCGATGTTAAAAGCGATGTCTGCATCATCCCGCCGAACTCCTTTGCCCTGGCCCGCACGGTCGAGTTTTTCCGTATTCCACGCAACGTGCTGACCATTTGCTTGGGCAAAAGTACTTATGCGCGTTGCGGCATTATCGTCAATGTCACCCCGCTTGAGCCGGAGTGGGAAGGCCATGTGACTTTGGAATTCTCCAATACCACCACCTTGCCAGCTAAAATTTACGCCAACGAAGGCGTGGCGCAGATGCTGTTTTTTGAGTCGGACGAGGTCTGTGAGGTGTCGTACAAGGATCGCGGCGGCAAATATCAGGGGCAGCTGGGCGTGACCTTGCCTAAGGCTTAGTTAAACGCTCGAAGAATAAGCCGGATTTTCAGGCTGTTTGAAAACTACTGCGCTCGGTTATGCGGCGTTAAAATCAGGCTCAAAATGCTCATTTACAGCTCGTAAACTGCGCTTTTTCGCCTGTTTTTGCCTTGCCTAACCGTCGCTCGCTACGTTTTCATACGGCCTGTTGTTTCCGGCTTTTTTTCGCCTGTTGATTTAGGCAAGAACCACGTTTTGTGGTTCCCCTGCGGCCCAGCAAGCAATGTTTTCGATGGTGATGCTGGCGATGGCGGCCAGAGCTTCGCGGGTTAGGAAGGCTTGGTGGGCGGTGACTATGACGTTGGGGAAGGTTAGTAGACGGGCCAGCACGTCATCTTGCAGGGGTTGATCGGATTGGTCTTCGAAGAACAGCGCCGCCTCTTCTTCATACACGTCTAAGCCCAAATAACCGAGTTGCGCGCTTTTTAATGCGTCGATCAATGCGGGGGTGTCGACCAGTGCGCCGCGTCCGGTATTAATCAGCATGGCGCCGGGCTGCATGCAGGCCAGTGATTGCTGGTTGATTAGGTGGCGCGTGCTGTTAGTCAGCGGGCAATGCAGGCTGACGATTTGCGCTTGCGCGAGCAGCTCCGCTAGCGGCAGGTAGCGCACGCCCAAGGCTTGCAGTTGCGGATCTGGGTGCGGGTCGTGCGCCAGCAACTGGCAGCCGAAGCCGGCCATGATGCGTGCAAACGCCGCGCCTATCTGGCCGGTGCCAATAACACCGACGGTTTTGCCGTGCAAATCGAAGCCGATTAAGCCGTGCAGGGAGAAATCGCCTTCGCGGGTGCGATTAAACGCCCGGTGGATGCGTCTATTCAGCGCCAAGATCAGCGCCACGGCGTGTTCGGCGATGGCAAAGGGCGAGTATGCCGGCACCCTGACCACGCTGATACCCAGTTGCTGCGCGGCATTTAGATCGACATGGTTGTAGCCGGCCGAGCGCAGGGCAATTAAGCGGGTGCCGCCGTCCGCTAAACGTTGCAGCACGGGTGCAGATAAGTCGTCGTTAATAAAGGCGCAGACCACTGTGCAGTCTTGCGCCAGAGCGGCGGTAGCAAGGGTTAAATGACTGTGTTGGAACTCCAGCGTGGCGCCGGCGGGTAGGGCGGTTGCGGCAAAGCTGTCGTGATCGTAAGGCTGGCTGCTGAATAAAATAATCCGCATCAAATAACTCCTTTGCAGCGGGCTAGGCGCGCGTTTACACCATTAAGCGTTGGCTTGGGCGTGGCTAAGTAGGCGACCAATAGCGGCATCCAACTCATCCAGAGCTGCCTCGGCTGCCGGCGAATTCTGTTTAAGCAGGCTCTCGCAGTGCTGGCAGCTGGCGCGCAGTTGCGGTACGCCGCAGTAGCGCGTGGCGCCGTGCAGGCGGTGGATGCGCTCCAGCAGCACCTCGCGGGCGTTATTGGCGCGGGCTTGTTGCAAGGTGCTGCGGTCATTTTCGAGTGAGCCGAGCAGCATGCTGAGCATGTCAGCGGCTAAATCGGCTTTGCCAGCCGCCAATTTTAAGCCTTCAGTGGCATCCAATACGCTGAGTTGGTGCGTCGGTCGGTGATGAATGTACTGCCGCTCAGGGCCGACGTCACGCAGCGCTAAACCGGTCCATTTGAGTACCGTTTGTGCCAGTTGGCGCTCGTCGATCGGTTTGGTTAGGTAGTCATCTAGGCCGTTTTGCAGCAGGGCGATTTTCTCGTTGGCCAGCGCATGGGCGGTCAGCGCGATTATGGGTAGATGCTGGCGGCTCTGTTCGGCTTCCCATAAACGAATCGCCTCGGTGGTTTGTCGACCATCCATGCCGGGCATTTGGATATCCATAAAGACCAAGTCATAGTCGTGCAACTTGACGGCATCGAGGGCGGCATATCCGCTGTCGAGCGCATCGACGCGTGCGCCTTGGTCCTCAAGCAAGGTTTTCACCAGCAGCAGGTTGGCTGGGTTGTCATCCACACATAAAAGGTAAGGTGCACGGCCGCTGGGTGCTAGCGGCTGATCACGCAGGGCTAAGCGCGGCGTAATCAGCTCGCTGAGGGTGCGTTGCAACTTGCGCGTACAGGCCGGCTTGGCTTGCACGCAAAAGTGCGTGTCCGGCATGGCGTAATGGTACAGCCCTTGCTCGGTGGTTGGCGCCAGCAGCAGCGCCTTGCAGCCTAAGCCTTCGAGCTCCCACAACTGCGCCAGTAAATGTTGTGGGGCAAAGTCTTGGGCGTTGACGCCGAGCACGGCCAAATGAATCGGCGTGCTGCTGTAGCGCTGCTGTTTGACCGTGCTCAGTAAGGTGTCGAGAGCGGTAAATGTCTGGGTGATTAGGCCGCAGTCTTCCAGTTGATGTTGCAGGGCTTGGCGTGCCAGTTCGTGGCTCTCCAAGATCGCCACGTGTTGGCCGAGTAAGGGCGCGCGCGGCAGGTCTGCGCTGTCGTCGCGGGCTTTGGGCAGGCTTAAGCTGATCCAAAATTCCGAGCCCTCTCCGGGTGTGCTGGCGACGCCGATTTCGCCGCCCATTTGTTCGATCAAACGTTTGGAAATGACCAAACCTAAGCCGGTACCACCCGATTGCCGGGTGAGTGAATTGTCGGCCTGAGTAAAGGCTTGAAACAGCATGCGCAGGTCTTCATCGGATAAGCCTACGCCGCTGTCTTGCACGCTGATGCGCAGCTGCACGTTCTCGTCGGTCTCATCGATAAGCATCGCACGGGCGATAATAGTGCCCTCGCGGGTGAACTTGACGGCGTTACTGGTCAGGTTGGTGAGGATTTGTTTGAGTCGTTGCGGGTCACCGATCAGGGTCATTGGCGTGTCGCGATAGACCAAGCTGAGCAGTTCTAAATGCTTGGCGTGAGCGGCTGGGGCCAGCAGGGTCATGGTCTCTTGCAGCAGGTCGCGCAAGTTAAACGGGATGCTCTCCAATACCAGCTTGCCGGCCTCAATTTTAGAAAAATCGAGGACCTCATTGATGATGACCAAAAGGCTGTCGGCGGACTGGCTGATGGTGTCGAGGTAGTCTTGCTGGCGTGGGCTTAAATCACTTTTTTGCAGCAGGTTGGCAAAGCCAATAATGCCATTCAGTGGGGTGCGGATTTCGTGGCTCATGTTGGCGAGAAATTCCGACTTCATGCGGCTGTTTTCCACCGCGTCTTTGCGTGAGATGCCCAGCTCGATGTTCTGGATTTCGATGGTTTCCAGATTTTGCCGCACGTCTTCGGTGGCTTGTTCGATGCTGTGTTGCAGCTCTTCTTGAGCGTTTTGCAAGGCTTCGGCCATGCGATTAATGCCCGCCGCCAATTGGTCTAACTCATGGCTGCCAAGCGGTTCGAGGCGGCTTTCGAGATGGCCATCTTTGAGTCTGGCGACACATTGCTTAACTTTATCCAGTGGGTCGTTGATCGCCCGGCTAATGCGCGCCGCCATCAGGCCGCTGACCAAGAGTGCGGCGAACACCAACAGCAAACTGCCGAACAAACTGCGGTAGCCGCGCAGCAAGGTGCCGTCGTGGGACATTTCCAGTTCTATCCAGCCCAGCGGTTGTTTAACTGAATTGCTGCCTAGTGCAGTGCCGTTGGCCGAGCCCTGGGCAAATACCGGCAATAAAAACCGACTGGCGGAATCATTGCTCAGCACGCTGAGTTGCGGGCTGTTGCTGGGCGCCGGATTGAGCATGCTGGGGCCAGCATGGGCGCGCAGTTCGCGCTGTGCATTTAATATGCGTACTGAGCGCACGTCAGCTTGCTCAAGGGCGTCGTCGGCCATTAATGCCAGCACTTGCGACTGGTTTTGCGCCAGCGCCGGAGCGGCTAATACCGCCAATTGGCTGCTGACCATCTGCCCGCGCTGGAGCAGTTGGGCCTGCAATTCGCTCAATTGCGTCCAAGTGAAATAACCGCCCAGCGCCAAGGCTAAGACGCTGCTGGGCAGCAATGACAGCAGTAATACGCGGCTTTTAAGGCCTAGGTCCTTGAACACGAGTGGCTCCTTGGTCGGTCTGTGCGGTTTTTAGCGGTTCTGCGCCGCAGTGTAACCCTAGCTATTGGGGGCGACACAGCGACAAACAAACTGCTGAGCGCTGGTGATAGGGCGCGTGGCGGTTTGCCGTTATCATGGGGATCTATTTTGCCGTGCGGATTACGTTGCGCCATGACCTTGTTGCTTGCCGATAGCCCGTTCCCGACCATTGCCGAGTGCATCGGCCAGACCCCGCTGGTGCGCCTGCAGCGTTTGCCGGGAGTCACCTCGAATACCTTGCTGGTCAAACTTGAGGGTAATAATCCGGCCGGTTCGGTGAAAGACCGCCCAGCCTTGTCGATGATTACCCGGGCCGAGCTGAGCGGCGCTATTGCCCCCGGCGACACCCTGATCGAAGCCACCTCCGGCAATACCGGGATCGCCTTGGCGATGGTCGCCGCGATTAAGGGCTACCCGATGGTGCTGATTATGCCGGCCAATTCGACCGCCGAACGCAAGGCTGCCATGACTGCTTATGGCGCCCAGTTGATTCTGGTCGAGAGCATGGAGACGGCTCGCGATCTGGCCCTGCAGATGCAAGCAGAGGGGCGCGGCAAGGTGCTCGATCAGTTTGCCAATGGCGATAATCCCGAGGCGCAGTACGTCAGCACCGGGCCGGAAATCTGGCAGCAGAGCCACGGGCGCATCACCCACTTTATTAGTTCGATGGGCACCACCGGCACCATCATGGGCGTGTCGCGCTACCTGAAAGAGCAGAACCCAGCGGTGCAAATTGTTGGTTTGCAGCCCGAAGACGGCGCCTCGATTGCCGGCATTCGCCGCTGGCCAACCGAGTATCTGCCAAAAATTTATCAGGCCGAGCGGGTCGATCGAATTATCGACATGGCGCAGCTCGAAGCCGAGCAGGTAATGCGTCGGCTGGCGCGCGAAGAGGGCATCTTCTGTGGCGTGTCTTCCGGTGGTGCGGTAGCGGCCATGCTGCGGCTTTCGGCAGAAGTTGAAAACGCCGTGCTGGTGGCGATCATTTGTGATCGTGGCGATCGTTACCTGTCCACCGGGATTTACGGTAAAGAGCATGATGAAAGTCACGATGAGCCAGACGCTCAACTACCCAACGGGCAACGTTAACCATGGCTAAGAAAGAGCTGAACCTGCGCTTCCAACCGAGTGGCGGCGTGCGTGCAGCGTCGCTGCCAACCGGCAAAAAACAACGCTTAACCATTGAACGACTGGCCAACGATGGCCGTGGCATTGCCTTTGTTGAGGGCCGTACTTGGTTTGTCTCCGGTGCCTTGGCCGCTGAAGAGGTGGAAGCACGGGTGCTCAGCGCCCGCAGCCAGGTGGTCGAGGCGCGCGCCGAGCGGATTCTTAGCGCCAGCCCGCTGCGCCGCCCTGAACCCTGCGCCCATGCCAAGACCTGTGGCGGCTGCACCCTGCAGCATCTGCCGCATAGCGAGCAATTGGCTCTTAAACAAAGCACCTTGGCCGAGCAGCTCTCGCGCGTCGGCGGGTTGCTGCCAGACGAGTGGGCAGAACCCTTGGTTGGCCCCGAATTTGGCTATCGTCGGCGCGCGCGAATTGCCGTGCGCTGGGATGCTAAAGCGCGTCGGCTGGACGTCGGTTTTCGCGCCGCGGCTAGCCAAGACATAGTGGCTATTAGCGATTGCCTGGTGCTGGTCCAGCCCTTGCAGGCAATTCTGCGCGCCTTGCCGCCGCTGCTGCGCAGCTTGAGTAAGCCGCAAGCGCTGGGGCATGTTGAACTATTCAATGGCACTGCCAGTGCGCTGTTACTGCGCCACACCGCCGTCTTGCCGGATGAAGATCTTGCCCGCCTGCAGGCGTTTTGCAGCGAACACAGCGCCCAGTTATGGCTGCACGGCGTGGACGACCCGCAGCCGTATCCTGCCGGACAAACCTTGGGCTTTCGGCTCGACAGCTGGAACTTGCAGTTGGCCTATCGCCCCGGCGATTTCGTGCAAGTGAATGCGGCGGTGAACGAGGCGATGATCGCGCAGGCGCTTGAGTGGTTAGCGCCGCAAGCGGATGAACGGGTACTGGATTTGTTCTGCGGGCTGGGCAACTTTGCCTTGCCGCTGGCGCAACGGGTACGCGAGGTGGTGGCGGTCGAGGGCGTGACGGCCATGGTGGAGCGGGCGCGCTTAAATGCCAGTGCCAACGGTTTGGCCAATCTACAGTTTTATCAGGCTGACTTGGCCGAGCCGGTGGCCAAAGGCGCTTGGGGCGCCGAGGGATTTGCCGCCGTGCTGCTCGATCCACCGCGCGATGGCGCTTGGCATGCAGTGCAGCAAATGGCCGCCAGCGGGGCAAGGCGGGTGTTGTATGTGTCCTGTAATCCGGCGACCTTGGCCCGTGATGCGGCAGAGCTCGTGCGTCAAGGATACCGACTCAAACGCGCCGGAATTCTCGATATGTTTCCGCAAACCGCGCATGTCGAAGCGATGGCGTTGTTTGAGTTGGGTTAATGGAAAGTGGGAAGTGGGTAGGGTGGGCAACCGCGAAGCGTTGCCCACCGGCTCGTAGTCCGGATCTGCGCAGCGCAATCCGGGGAATAAGGGAAGGGGAGCACCTATGGTTCAGGTAAGAGCGCAACAGCCGATCAACGCCGACGGCACGGTCAATCTCGACGGCTGGTTGGACCAAGTCATCAGTCTCGATCCGGCGCTCGATCGTGACGCGTTGAAAGAGGCCTGCGAGTTTGCTCGCGAGTCTGAGCAGCAAGCCAATGCGGCGAAAAATTTATGGTCTGAAGGTGGCTCGAGTTTTCATGCCGGCCTTGAGATTGCGCTTATTTTGGCCGACCTCAAACTCGATCAAGACTCCTTAGTGGCCGCCGTCATCTACCGTGGCGTGCGCGAGGGGCATATCCCCTTGGCGACGGTGCAGCAGCGCTTCGGTACGGTGGTCAGTAAATTGATCGACGGCGTGCTGCGCATGGCCGCCATCAGTGCCAGCTTGAACCCGCGCGAATCTTTGGTGCTCGGCACTCAGGTGCAGGTCGAGAACCTGCGCAAAATGCTCGTGGCCATGGTCGATGACGTGCGCGTGGCGCTGATCAAACTGGCCGAGCGCACCTGCGCGATCCGTGCGATCAAAAATGCCCCGGATGAAAAACGCCAAAGGGTCGCCCGCGAGGTGTTTGATATTTATGCGCCGCTGGCCCATCGCTTAGGCATCGGCCATATCAAGTGGGAGCTGGAAGACCTGTCGTTTCGCTACCTGGAACCGGAGCAATACAAGCAAATCGCCAAACTGCTGCACGAGCGCCGGCTGGATCGCGAGCAGTACATCAGCGAGGTGATGCAGCAACTGCGTGAAGAGTTGGCGGCGGCCGGCATCGACGCCGACATCAGCGGCCGGGCCAAACACATCTATTCGATCTGGCGCAAAATGCAGCGCAAAGGTCTGGAATTCAGCCAGATCTACGACGTGCGTGCCTTGCGCGTGCTGGTGCCGGCGGTGCGTGATTGCTACACCACGCTGGGCATAGTGCACAGCCTGTGGCGGCATGTACCCAAAGAGTTCGACGACTACATCGCCAACCCCAAAGAGAACGGCTACCGCTCGCTGCACACCGCCGTGCTCGGCCCGGACGGCAAGGTGTTTGAGGTGCAAATCCGCACCAGCGACATGCACGAAGAGGCCGAGCTGGGGGTTTGCGCGCACTGGCGCTACAAGGGCACCGACGTAAAATCTGGCTCCAACCATTACGAGGAGAAAATCTCCTGGTTGCGCCAAGTACTCGAGTGGCATGAAGAGTTGGGCGACATCGGCAGCCTCGCCGAGCAGCTACGGGTCGATATCGAGCCGGATCGGGTCTATGTCTTCACCCCCGATGGCCATGCGATTGACTTGCCGCAAGGCGCTACGCCGCTGGATTTTGCCTACCGGGTACACACCGAAATCGGCCATAACTGCCGCGGGGCGAAAATCAACGGGCGCATAGTGCCGCTCACCTACAGCCTGCAAACCGGCGAGCAGGTGGAAATTATCACCAGCAAGCACGGCACGCCCAGCCGTGATTGGCTCAACAGCAACTTGGGTTACATCACCACCTCGCGGGCGCGGGCGAAGATCGTCCATTGGTACAAATTGCAGGACCGCGACCAAAATATCGCCGCCGGCAAGGCCATGCTGGAGCGTGAACTGACCCGCGTGGCGTTGCCGGCGGTGGACTTTGAACGGGTCGCCGAGAAAGCCAATCTGAAGTCTGTCGATGACCTGTTTGCCGGGCTTGGCGCCGGCGACTTGCGTTTGGTGCAGATGGTCAACTTGGCTCAACAATTGGTTGAGCCTGAGCGCGATCATCAGCAGTTAGAGTTGATCCCGCGCCGGCCCAGCGGCTTTAAGCCGGGCAAGCGTGGCGACATTCAGATTCAGGGCGTGGGCAATCTGATGACGCAAATGGCCGGCTGCTGCCAGCCATTACCGGGCGATCCGATTGTTGGCTATATCACCCAAGGCCGGGGCGTCAGCATTCACCGTCAAGACTGCGCCTCGGTGCTGCAATTAAGTGGTCGTGAGCCGGAGCGGATTATCCAAGTCAGTTGGGGCCCGGTGCCGGTGCAGACCTATCCGGTCGACATCATCATCCGTGCCTACGACCGTTCTGGATTGCTGCGCGACGTCTCGCAAGTGCTGCTCAACGAGAAGATCAACGTGCTGGCGGTTAATACCCGCTCCAATAAAGAAGACAGCACTGCGGCTATGTCGCTGACCATCGAGATTCCTGGGTTGGAGGCGCTGGGGAGGTTGCTGGGGCGTATCTCCCAGCTGCCCAATATCATCGAGGCCCGCCGCAGCCGCACGGCTTGAGCTACTGCACTCGGTGATACTGCGTCGAAGGCGAGTTAAAAAATGCTCATTGGCACCAGCCAACTCCGCTTTTTTAACTCGCCTTCTTCTTGTCTGACCTTCGTTCGTTACGTTCAATCACAGTTTTCTGCTCGGGGGAGTTGTTTATGTACAAAATCGAAGACCTGCTCTACCTGATGGAGCGTTTGCGTGACCCGCTTACGGGCTGTCCTTGGGATCTTAAGCAAACCTATACGAGCTTGGTGCCCTACACGCTGGAAGAGGCTTATGAGGTGGCGGGTGCCATCGAGCAGGGCGACTTTGCTCATTTGCCCGGCGAGCTGGGCGATCTGTTGTTTCAGGTGGTGTATTACAGCCAGTTGGGCCGCGAGGATGGGCGTTTTGAGTTTGCCACGGTGATCGACAGCATCACCAGTAAGCTGATCAGCCGCCATCCGCATGTGTTTGCCAATGGCGATTTGTATGCGCCAGCGGCGGCGCAGCAGGTTGAGGAGGCTGCGGTTAAACAGCGCTGGGATGAACTTAAAGCCGGTGAGCGGGCGGCGCGTGCGGATGCTCCGCAGCAATTGTCGTTACTCGACGATGTGCCCAGTGCGCTACCGGCCTTGTCGCGCTCGATCAAGCTGCAAAAGCGCACCGCCCAAGTGGGTTTTGACTGGCCGGACGCCTTGCCGGTGGTCGATAAGGTCCGCGAGGAACTCGATGAAGTGCTCGAGGCCATGGCCGCTAATGACCCGCAGGCAATTCAAGATGAGTTGGGCGATCTGCTGTTTGCCGTGACCAATCTGGCCCGTCACCTCAAGGTCGATCCGGAAAGCGCCTTGCGCGCTGCCAACCGTAAATTTGAGCGACGCTTTCGATTTATCGAACAGCTCTTGCGCGAAGCCCAGCGGCCGATTGAAAATTGCAGCCTCGACGAGCTGGATGCCCTTTGGGGTGAAGCCAAGAAACAAGAAAAAAACGCTATGGGCGCCGCCGATGCATAAGGCGGCCGTAGGTGGGTAGGGCGGATTAGCGCAGCGTAATCCGCCGCTCAGGCCGCGCCGCTGTTGCTGCTGGTGTGCCACGGCAACGCCAAGTCACAGCTCACATTCATTCTTTTAAAATTATCGGTAAGGCTTAGGTTATGAGTATTTCTCTTCGCGATCAGCTGCTCAAAGCCGGGCTGGTCAGCCAGAAGCAGGCTAAACAGGTCGGCAAAGACCAGCAAAAACAAAAGCGCTTGGAGCACAAAGGCCAGGTGGCCGTGGATGACTCGCAGCAGCAAGCCGCGCTGCAAGCCAAGGCCGAGAAGGTTGAGCGCGATCAGCTGCTAAACCGTCAGCAGCAAGACAAGATCGAGCAAAAAGCCCGCGCCGCGCAGATCAAGCAGCTGATCGAAATATCGCGTCTGCCCAAGCTGACCACCGAGGACTACTACAACTTTGTCGACGACAAAAAGGTTAAGCGCCTGTCGGTGAACAAACTGATGCGCGACAAACTCAGCCATGGCTCGCTGGCCATCGTCCAACACGCCGGCGGCTACGAAGTGATCCCACGGGAAGCGGCGCTAAAAATCCAAGAGCGCGATCCGCGCCGAATCATCTTACTCAACACCCCAACCGAAGCCCCAGATGCCGATGATCCGTACGCGGCCTATCAGGTGCCGGATGATTTGATGTGGTAATGGTTTAACACCAGACAATAAAAAACCGGGCTAGCCCGGTTTTTTATTGTGCTAAGTAAAGCGCTTAGTTCGGCTGGCCTTTAACGGTTTTGCCGTCAACTTTGCCGTCTTTAAGCATGATCTGGTATTCCTTGCCGTCGGTTTCTACCTGATGCAAACGCACCAGCAGGTAGTCCCAGTCTTTGGCAAACCAGAGCACGGTTTTGCGCGCGCTTTTGGTTGGGTCACGTACCCGTTCTACTTTAATCGCATCGATTAAGCCGGCTTGGGTGCGCACGCGCTCGGGGCCGAGTACGCGAAAGTCGTAGGTTTCAACTTCGTCGCCGTCGACCACCTGATAACTCATGCTTTGCTTGCCGGCAGCTACGTCATATTGCAGCTCAAGCTGGTAGGTCGACTTGTCTTGCATGCCGCGATTGAGTGGCAGACGCACTGAATCACCGCGATCACTGCCGAGCACTTGTTTTTCGGTCCAGTCAAAGTCGTGTTCAACCTTTTTGCTCTTGCCCATGCCGCCTCGGTTGAGGCGGTAGGTCAGGGGCACAAACAGGTTGTTCTCTAAGCGGAAAGTGCTGACTTCGCTGAGGCTGGCGACCAGCATGGCGGCTTCAAAATTCAGCTGCCAGCGGTTGTCTGGCAGCTTTTCAAGGCTGCGCTCGGCGGTGCCGCTGATGGGTAACTGTTTCCAGTCGGCGGTGTAGCTGGCGGTAAAGGGTTTCAGCTCCAGCGCTTGGGCAGACAGGCTGAATGCGCTAAGAGCGCTAAGAACCAACAATAAGGCGCGCCGCATAAGGTCTCCTAGGTTAGATATAAGGGCGGCCGGTTAGCCGTCGAGGGCGTGCAGTACTTTACCGCTGGCGGCCAATAACTGGCCATCCAAGCTTGCGCCTTGAGCGTTCAGGCATATTCGGCCTTGGGCAAACCAGCTGACTGCCAACGGATAAATACGGTGCTCTTGCACATGTACCCGTTGCGCCAAGCTCTCGGCCGTATCCGCGGACAGTATTGGCACCACCGCTTGTACGACCAGCGGGCCGCCATCAAGTTCCTCTGTGACGAAGTGCACGCTGCAGCCGTGTTCGTGCTCGCCTTCGTCGATGGCCCGTTGATGGGTGTGCATGCCTTTGTACTTGGGCAGTAACGAGGGGTGGATATTCAGCAGGCGGCCCTGATAGTGACGCACGAAATCGCCACTGAGGATGCGCATAAAACCAGCCAGCACCACTAAGTCTGGCTCGAAGCCATCGATGGCGGCGGCCAGCGCTTGGTCAAACGCCACGCGGTCGCTAAAGGCTTTGTGGTCGAGCACCAGGGTGGCGATGCCGGCCGCTTGGGCGCGTTGCAGACCGTAAGCATCGCTGCGGTTGGAGATAACCGCAGCGATGCTGGCCGGGTTTGCACCGGCCGCGATGTTGTCGATCAGTGCCTGCAAGTTGCTGCCGGAGCCGGAGATCAGCACCACTACCTTGCAGGTGGGTGGCTGGCAGGCGGCTGGCATCAATGGCTTTTCAGGTTGTTCAGGACCACGCGCTCGCTACCTTCGGCAGCTTTGGCGATAGAGCCGATGACCCACGGTTGCTCGCCGGCAGCGCGCAAGGTGGCTAGGGCCGTTTCGGCATCTTCCGGGGCTACGCAGATGATCATGCCCACGCCGCAGTTAAGCACGCGGTGCATTTCGATTTCGTCGACATTGCCTTGTGCTTGTAACCAATCGAATACCGCCGGGCGCTGCCAACTGTTGATGTCGATGATCGCTTGGCTGCCTTCGGGCAAGACCCGTGGAATGTTCTCGATCAGACCGCCACCGGTGATGTGGGCCATGGCTTTAACTGCGCCAGTCTCTTTGATCAATTGCAGCAGTGGCTTAACGTAGATGCGCGTCGGTGCCATCAGCAGTTCGGTCAACGGCTTGCCGTCGAGCTGGATGGTTTCGATGTTGGCGCCAGCCACTTCGATGATCTTACGAATCAGCGAGTAGCCGTTGGAGTGCGGGCCGGAAGACGGCAAGGCCAACAAGGTGTCGCCAGCGGCCACTTTAGTGCCGTCGATGATTTCGGATTTTTCCACCACGCCGACGCAGAAGCCGGCTAGGTCGTAATCTTCGCCTTCGTACATG
>JBILAR010000091.1:0-13986 GCA_044354115.1 Pseudomonas sp.
CTATCGAGGTGCGCGGTCAGGGTACTGCAAACGTACAGGTGGCGGCTGGGCTTAACCCAGGCGACGTGGTCGTGACTGCTGGTGTGCAGGCGCTGCGTAGCGGTCAGAAGGTCCGCCTGCTGGAGGCGAGTAAATCGTGATAGGTCCGAATCTGTCTGAATGGGCGCTTTCGAAGCGCTCATTGGTGGTGTTTTTAATGATCCTCGCCGTGGTGGCGGGGACGATATCGTTCACTAATCTGGGTCGCGGTGAGGACCCGGCGTTTACCTTTAGAAGCATGGTGGTCGGAGCCGCTTGGCCGGGTGCGACTGTTGATGAAACCATGCAACAGGTGACCGAAAGGCTCGAACGTACCCTGCAAGAGACCGATCATCTTGAGCGGGTGCGCAGTTACACGACTGCCGGTCAGACCACGATTTTTATCGACCTGAAGCAATCCACGCCAGCCTCTGCGGTTGAGGATGTTTGGTATCAGGTACGCAAAAATATTGGCGATATGCGTCAGACCTTGCCAGCGGGTGTGGCTGGGCCGTTTTTCAATGATGACTTTGGTAGTACCTTCGGCATTATTTATGCGTTTACCGCCGACGGCTTTACCTTGCGCGAGTTGCGCGATTATGTCGAAAGTGCCCGCTCACGGCTGCTGCAAGTGCCGGACGTCTCCAAAATCGAGGTGTTGGGTGCCCAAGATGAACGAATATTCATCGAATTCTCCACCGAACGTATGGCCGGCCTGCGCCTTGATCTGCCGGCGATTTTAGCCTCGCTGCAGGCGCAAAATTTGGTAAGCCCCGCGGGTGTCATTCAAACTGAACAGGAGCGGGTGTTTTTACGGGTCAGTGGTGCGCTGGATTCTGAGCGCGATATCGAAGCCATGACCATCGTGGTCGGCGAGCGGATGATTCGCTTGGGCGACATTGCCACGGTGCGCCGTGGCAATGTCGATCCGCCGCAACCGATGTTTCGCGTTAATGGCCAGCCGGCTATCGGCCTGGCCATTGCCATGCGCGACGCCGGTGACATTCTTCAATTGGGCAGCGCTATTCGCACTGAAATGGCCGATATTACCGCCAGTTTTCCGGTGGGTATTGAGCCGACACTGGTGGCCGATCAGTCGGTTACCGTGGATGTAGCTATTGATGATTTTATGACCTCGCTCTGGCAGGCCATCGTAATCATTCTAGGTTGCAGCTTTGTTAGCTTGGGTATTCGCCCTGGTACTGTGGTCGCACTGGCGATTCCACTGACCTTGGTGATCGTGTTTGCCGTGATGGATGTGGCCAATATCGATCTGCACCGGATCTCCCTAGGCGCATTGATTATCGCCCTTGGCCTGTTGGTCGATGACGCCATGACCACCGTCGATGCCATGATGCGACGCTTGGGTGCTGGCGACACTAAGGATCAGGCGGCTACTTTCGCCTATCGCACCTTGGCCGCGCCCATGCTGATCGGCACCTTGGTGACCATCGCCAGCTTCGTACCTATTGGTTTTGCCCAGAGTTCGGCTGGCGAGTACACCTTTTCGATTTTCTCGGTGGTGGGCATTTCGCTGATCGTTTCATGGTTGGTGGCGGTGATATTTGCCCCGCTGATTGGCAAGGCGATTCTCAAGGCGCCGAAGGCCGAAGTGCAGGTCAAACCGAGCAAGTTACTGAATGCCTACAGCGCTTTTTTGCGTGCGGCGATCCGCGCTAAATGGTTGACCATCGGCCTGACGCTAGGCGCGTTCGTCATCTCGTTATTCTTGTCGCAGTTCGTTTCGCAGCAGTTCTTCCCGGCCTCAGACCGCTCTGAGTTGACCGTCGATTTGAGCCTGCGTCAGAACGCCTCGATCTATGCCACTGAAGTGCAGGCCAAACGCCTCGAGGCGTTGCTCAAAGATGACCCCGATGTCGATCATTTCAGCACCTATATTGGCCAGGGTGCGGTGCGTTTTATCCTGACCTTGAACGTGCAGTTGGCTAACCCGTTCTTCGCCCAATTGGTGGTGGTGGCTAAGGATATTGAAGCGCGCGAACGGCTGCAGGTTAAGTTGGAGAAGCTGCTGGCGGAACAGTTCCCTGAGGTCGTTGCGCGGGTTTCGCCGCTCGAGTTAGGCCCGCCGGTGGGTTGGCCGTTGCAGTATCGGGTGAGTGGGCCAGATAACGATAAGGTGCGGGCGATTGCGCTCGACTTGGCTGCGGTGATTGGTGCCGATGCTCGCGCCCGGCACGTTAACTTCGACTGGATGGAGCCGGCGCGGCAGATTCATATCCGGGTCAATCAAGAGGAAGCCCGGCAACTGGGCATCAGTTCGAGTGCGCTGGCCGGGGTGCTCAACGCGGCGGTAACGGGCACAACAGTAACTCAGGTACGGGACAGTATTTACTTGGTGAACGTGGTGGCCCGCGCGACCGACGAGCAGCGCGCCTCGTTGGAAACGCTGAGCTCGCTGCAGGTGCCGACCCCGAGTGGGCGGATGGTGCCGTTGAGCCAGTTCTCGACCTTTGTCGAGGAGCAGGAGTTTCCTCTGGTGTGGCGTCGTGACCGAGTGCCGACCTTGACCGTGCGCGCCGATGTCATCAGTGGCGAGATGCCGGACACCGTAGTGGGCGCATTGGCACCACAGATTGCCGCTTTTTCCGCTGGCCTGCCGAAGCCGTATAAGGTCGAAACCGGCGGTCTGTATGAGGAGAGCAATGAGTCCAGTGCCTCGGTGTTCGCCGTAGTGCCGTTGATGATCTTGCTGATGCTGGTGATCATGATGGTCATGCTGGTTAGCTTTCGCCGGCTAGTGATGGTGGTGTGCGTGCTGCCGCTGGGGCTGATCGGCGTAGTGCTGGCGCTGTTGACCTTTAATCAGCCGCTCGGTTTCGTGGCGATTCTTGGGGTCTTGGCCTTGATCGGTATGATCGCCAAAAATGCGGTGATTCTGATTGTGCAGATCGAAACCGATCGCGCCGAAGGTAAGAGTGTCTACGATGCCGTTATTGCTTCGGCGACCTCACGGATGCGGCCGATGATTTTGGCCGCCTTCTCGACCATCCTAGGCCTGATCCCGATCGCGCCAACGGTGTTTTGGGGACCTATGGCGTTCGCCATTATGGGCGGTTTGTTAGTGGCAACGCTGCTGACTTTGGTGTTCCTGCCGACCCTGTATGTGGCGGTGTTTGGCCATGAGAAAACCCTTCCCGGTGCGGTTATTGATGAGCCTGCGACGAGTGTTGCGCATTGAGCTCAAGCCCATTAACTACGCCGTCTGCGGCAGATGCTGCGGCGGTGCAGCGGGCGGTCTTGGACTTGTATTTGGGCGATACCCGGCAGCTGTTTAACTCGATGGATCCGGCACCGTTTCGCCAGCGTGATATTGACCCTGCAGCGGCGCAGTACATCCTCGACTGGGCATATGAGGTCTCCCGGCGGAGCCCCTTGGGCTTAGTGGTACATCTGGGGAGCGAGAGCACCAGCGGTGACAGTACGGTGATAGTGACGCAAGCGTTGCATGAGTATTTTCGCGGTCGGGCGCAGGCTTCGCGCAAGGAGCTGAAAAAGCTATTTCGCACCGGGCGCATCACCTTGGTTATCGCGTTGGTCTTTCTGAGTTTGGCCAACGGCTTTAGTGAATTTGTCTCTGAGCTAATCCCGCACGAGGGGCTCTTCTGGTTAATTACCGAGAGCTTATTGATTGCCGCCACGGTGGCGCTCTGTCAGCCGATTGCGATTTTTCTCTACGACTGGTGGCCGATCCGCGCCGATGCTCGTTTGTATGACCGCCTTAGTGTGATGGATGTGCAGGTGTTCTGTGCCGATACGGCAAGCGACAGCGTAGCGCAGCAACCGACGTTATGACGCAGTGGAGGCAGGCGATGGGTGTACCTAAAGCGTCAGTTGCATGGCTGCGTGGTGTGGCTTATTTCGGCTTTTGGCTGCTGTTGTTGCCGAGCTTTGCGCTTGCCGATCTGGCCTTTGGCCTGCTGCTTGCGGGGTCCGCAACTTGGGTCAGTATGCGTCTGCTACCCGTCGAGGCGGGGAGTTTGCGGGTGAGCAAATTGCTGCAGCTGGTGCCGCACTTTGTTTACGAGTCGGTGCTGGCTGGGGTTGACGTGGCCCGGCGCGCATTGGATCCAAAACTGCCGCTTAATCCCGGTTTGGTTAATTGCCCGGTCGGGTTTCCGCCGGGGTTTGCGCGCAATACCTTCGCCACCATCATGAGTTTGCTGCCGGGTTCGGTGTCGGTCGGTGATGGCGCTGACGATAGTGCTTTGGTGTATCACTGCCTTGATCTTGACGAGCCGCTGGTCGAGCGGCTGTATGCCGAGGAACGGCTATTTGCCAAGGCGTTGGTGGTGGGTAAGGCGCATGTCTGAGTTCTTGTTGGGCGCGGCGGTATTTATCCTGGCGACAGTTGCCTTGGGTTTGCTGCGCATCTTGCGCGGGCCGGGGCCGGCGGACCGGATGATGGCGGTGCAGTTGCTGGGTACGGGTGGTATTGCGGTGCTGTTGTTAGTTGGAGTGGCCACTGCCGAGCCGGCAACCGTTGATGTGGCGCTGACACTGGCGCTGCTGGCGGTGTTTGCCTCCTGTGCGTTCGTTACCGCCCAAGACGCTTCGCGCAACGCGCCCCCCGAGGATCGGCAATGAGTTTTCTTCTCGATGTTTGGAGCGTGCTCGCGGTGGTGGCGGGTGGGTTTTTCTTTTTTGTTGGCAGCCTGGGTTTGTTGCGCTTTCCCGATGCTTTTACCCGCCTGCACGCCCTGACCAAGGCCGATAACCTTGGTTTGGGCTTGGTCGTGCTGGGGCTGTTGCCGCAGATGGGCAGCTGGTTTGCCGGTCTTAAGGTGTTGAGTATTTGGCTATTGGTGTTGCTGTCGGCGTCGATCGTTTCGCAGCTGATCGCGCGTGCCATCAAGCGCCGGGAGTGGTGATGCTTGACCTACTGAACGGCAGTCTGGCGCTGTTGATCCTCGGTTTGGCCATTTGGGTCATAGTTGCGCGCGAGGCGTTCGCCGCCGTCGTCGGTTTTATGGCTTATGGCTTATTGTTGGCGTTGGTTTGGGTGCAGTTACAGGGCATCGACATAGCGCTCACCGAAGCCGCTATTGGCGCGGGTCTGACCAGCGTATTGCTGATCGGTGCAGTGACGCGCTTGCGCGCCGCAGAGGCCGAAGTTAATGCCGTGCGGCCAAGCGTGTGGCTGCGTTGGCGGGCGGGCGGGCTGTCGCTGGCCGTTACGCTGCTGTTGGCGCTCTGCGTACTGGCACTGCCCGACCCAGCGCCGACGCTGGTGCATGCGGTGGCGGCCAATATTGATGCCACCGGGGTGGGCAATCCGATCACCGCTGTGCTACTGGCGTTTCGCTCGTTAGACACTTTGCTGGAGGCCATAGTGCTGTTGCTGGCGCTGATTGGCGTTTGGTCGTTGGCCCCTGAGTCGGTTTGGGATGGCCGCCCTGGCTTGGCTGCGCAACTTGAGGCCAACGGTATTTTGGCCTATGCGGCGCGTTTGCTGGTGCCGATTGGCATCGTTGCCGGTGGCTATATCTTTTGGGTTGGCGCTGACCATCCAGGCGGCAAGTTTCAGGGCGCGACTGTGCTGGCGGCCATGTGGTTGCTGGTCATGCTGGCGGGCCTGGAGGATGCTCCGCCGATTAGTCGCACATGGCTGCGTATCGGCTTGGTCGCCGGCCCGCTGGTGTTTATTGCCATCGGTTTGGTCGGCGTGCTGAGCGCTGGCGCGTTTCTGGGTTATCCGCAGGGGCTGGCCAAACCCTTAATTATTGCCATTGAGCTGGCACTGATGCCGTCGCTGACCCTCGTGCTCGGTTTATTGTTGCTCGGCACACCGCAACGCAAGGCATGCCCATGAACACCCCGACGCTATTTGGCCTGTGCGCCGCAGCACTTATCGGCATTGGTCTGTACGGACTGATTGTTAACCCACATCCGCTGCGCAAAATACTGGCGTTTAACCTGCTTAGCAGCGGTGTATTTATGTTGTTCGGTAGTATTGCCCGCCGGGGCGCGGCGCTGGGTATGGGCGGCGACCCAGTGCCGCAGGCCTTGTTGATTACCGGCATAGTGGTGGCGTTTTCGGCCACGGCGCTAGCGGTGGCCCTGCTGTTGCGGTTGTTTGCCGTCACCGGTGCGGTAACCCTGAATGACCATGCGCCGAGCAATGATCACACGCCGAGCAAGGCGGACTCTGCGGCGGGTGAGGTGTAATGCCAGTGTCTGCCGCCATTCCGGTTTTATTGAGCATCCCGACGAGCAGTTCGGACGCCGGTTTGTTGTTGGTGTTGGCTGTGCTGTTGCCGTTTGTGGGCATGATGTTTGGCTTGCTGTGCGGTGCTCGTCACGCGCAACGGGTGGCCCAGCTAACGCTGCTGTTGGGGCTGGCGATTGCTTTGGCCTGTGGCGTTGTGCTGCTGCAAACGAACGCCGCGCTGGTGTACGTGCTGGGTGGCTGGGCCCCGCCATTGGGCGTGGCCTTGCGCGCCGATGGCTTATCGGTGGCGATGTTACTGACGACTGCGCTGGTGGTTTGCGCCGTGGGCGTATACGCCGGCGCAGACTTTGGCGCTCGCCGTGGCGAGCCACTGCAACGCGCCGGCTTTAGCTTTTGGTTGCTGTTGTTGGCGATTTGGGGCGCGCTTAATCTGGTGCTGGTGAGTGCCGACCTGTTCACCCTGTATGTCGCCCTCGAGTTGCTGACCTTCGCCGCAGTGCCATTGGTGTGTCTGGACGGCCGTGGCGAAACGCTGCGGGCGGCGTTGCGTTATCTGTTGTTCGCGCTGCTGGGCTCGATGCTCTACTTGCTGGGGGCGGTGCTCTTGTACGGCACCTATGGCACCTTGGATATTGCCCTATTGGCCGCCGTGGCGGATCCGGGACTGCTCGCGGGTGTTGCGGCGGCGTTGATGACGGTGGGTTTGCTGGCCAAAACGGCGTTGTTTCCGCTGCATATTTGGCTGCCGCCGGCGCATGCCGGTGCACCGGCGGCGGCCAGTGCGCTGCTGTCGGCGTTGGTGATCAAGGGTTCTTGGTTTTTGCTGGTGCGCTTGTGGTTCGACGTGCTGCCGGCTGTGGTGACGTTCTCGGCGGCGCAACTGTTGGGAGCGCTCGGTGCTGCGGCGATCGTATTCGGTAACCTGATGGCGCTGCGCCAAGCGCGCTTGAAGTTGCTGATCGCCTATTCCACGGTGGCCCAGATTGGTTATCTGTTTTTACTGTTTCCGCTGGCATTTAGCACCTTGAGCGGGCATATCGAAAACGGCCTCGCCTTGACTGGCGGCCTGCTGCAAGCGATTTCCCATGCCACGGCGAAGGCCGCAATGTTTATGGCGGCCGGTTTAATCAGCGCTGCGCTGGGCCATGACCGGATCGCCGATTTTGCCGGGGTGGCCCGCGCCTTGCCCATTACAGTATTTGCTTTCGCACTGGGTGGCATAACGCTTATCGGTCTGCCGCCTTCGGGCGGTTTTCTGGCCAAGTGGTTGCTGCTGTCGGCGGCCATTAGCAGTGGCCAGTGGTGGTGGGCGCTGGTGTTGCTGGTGGGTGGCCTGCTCACCAGTGCTTACCTGTTTGTGGTGTTGGCGCGGGCCTTGCGCACACCCGCAGTGCCCTTGCTGCTGTGCGCTCCAGTTGCCCGTTATCGCGAGTTGACGGTGCTAGGCCTAGCCCTGTGTTCGGCCTTGCTGGGACTGGTGGCGTTTGCTGAGGTCGATCTGATTCAAATCGGTCGTCAGGCGGCAGTGTTGGGGGGCGCGTCGTGATGCTCGGGGAGTTGCTGTTAGCCGCCACGCTAGGATTACCTTTGCTGATGTTGGCAACCTGCCTGTCGGCCTACGTGCGCGAGCGGATGTTGGCGTGGCTGGTGTTCGCGCCATTGCCGGCAATTGCTGCGGCGTTATTTGCCGTCGATAGCCAATGGCTGGTGCTCGGGCAGGGGCGATTGCAGTTGGCGCTGCAGTTGGATTTTCTCGGGGCAATATTGCTCGGTGTGGCGGCCTTGCTGTGGAGTATGGCGGGCCTGTATGCCGCCAGCTATTTGCGCGGCACCGCCAATTGTGGGCGTTTTGTGGTCTGTTGGCTGATGACCCTGACGGGCTGTCTGGGCGCCTTTGTGGCCGCCGACATGTTTAGTTTTTACCTGCTGCTGGCGCTGCTTAGCGTCGGTGCCTGCGGCTTGGTGGTGCATGATCAGAGCACCGCAGCGTGGCGCTCCGGCGGTATCTATCTGGGTCTTTCGCTGTTTGCTGAAAGCTGCGTGCTGCTGGCGTTTATCTTGCTGGCGGCGGGCACCCAAGGCGACAGTTTGTTGATCCGCGATGTGGTCGCCGAGTTGCCGCAGTCACAGTGGCGTGACCTGACACTGGGGTTGCTGATTGTCGGGCTGGGGCTGAAGAGCGGGCTGGTGCCGCTGCATGTGTGGATGCCGTTGGCGCACGCGGCGGCCCCGATCCCGGCGTCGGCCGTGCTGAGTGGTGCGGTGGTCAAGGTCGGCATCATCGGCTTGATTCGTTTTTTGCCGCTGCACACCGCCTTGCCTGACTGGGGTTATGCCTTAACTGTGGCAGGCTTGTTTACCGCGTTGTACGGGGTGGCCATTGGCATCACCCAGCAACATCCAAAGGCGGTGCTGGCTTACTCCAGCGTTAGCCAGATGGGCGTCATAGTGGCGGTCTTGGGCATGGGCTTATCGGCTGGCGAAACCAGCGCGGCACTCTCGGCAGTTTGGTATGCGGCCCATCACGTGCTGGTCAAAGGCACTTTATTTCTGGCGGTCGGGTTGGTTGCCGCAACCGGCGCACGGCAGCTGTGGCCGCTGCTGTTGGTGGTGGCCGTGTTGGCGTTGGGGCTCGGCGGCTTACCGTTGACGGGCGGCGCGCTGGCCAAGTACGCGGTGAAGGGGCCGCTGGGCGATGGTCTGGCAGCGACCGTGGCGAATGTCTCGGCCGCCGGCACGACCTTGCTGATGCTGCACTTTGTCTATCGCCTGAAAACCTTTGCCGCCAAGGACGCGCAGGTGCAGCCGGGCAAAGGCTTGCTGATCCCTTGGTGCGTGCTGGCGCTGGCGTCGTTATTGATTCCTTGGCTGATGTATCTGTGGGTTGCCACCGGCACCGTGGCCGACCTGTTTGAGCCTGCCTCGCTGTGGCTGGCGCTGCGCCCGCCCTTGGTCGGTATTATCGCGGCGATTGCCCTGTGGTATTGGGGCGGGCGTTTGCCACGGGTGCCCATAGGCGATATTGCAGTGTTGTTCGGCGCGCTGCTGCCGCCCCACGGCGGCGTAAACCTTGTGCTTGCACAGTTGGATACGTGGCTGCGGCGCTGGGCCTTAGCTTGCGTGGCGCTGGTGGTGTTGAGCCTGCTATTTGCTTGGACACTGTATGGCGGGGTGCGCGGATGAGTCGCTTGCCGTCAGCGGTGTACCTATTTATATCTACAACAATATACGTTTGGGCCGCCCGTCCTGCGCTGTGTGCGCTAGGTCTGCCGCTGTCACGCCTCACCAGAAGGAACTCGAGATGAGAATTAACCTGCTCGTAGCACTGCTTGCCGTCGGCTTTTCCGGCTGCACCGTAGGCCCCGACTACCAGCGCTCCAACAGTGAGGCCCCGGCTAAATGGCGCGGCGATTACGCGCAGATGGCCGAGTTGACCAACACTAAATGGTGGGAGCAGTTTGCTGATCCGACCCTGAATAAACTGGTCGAGAGCGCGCTGCGGGAGAATCTTGACGTTGCTGTTGCGGCGGCGCGGGTCGATCAGTTTATTGGCGCGCTGACCGCCACGCGGGCCCAGTTATCACCGCAAGTTGGTTACGCTGGCGATGCCAGTCGCTCGCGCGCCAGTCGCGTTGGGCAGCCACCGCTGCCGCCCGGCGCCGATCCGTATTTTTCGCTGTATCAGGCTTCTCTCGGGGCCTCTTGGCAGCTGGATTTATTCGGTCGGGTACGGCGTTTGTCGGAGGCGGCGCAAGCCCAGGTTTACGCCAGTGAACAGGCGCAGCGCGGCGTGGCCTTGTCGCTGGTGGCGAGCGTGACCACCAGTTACATCAGCTTGCGCGCACTCGACCGCCAGCTGGAAATCGCCCAAGCCACGGCCAAGAACTTCGGCACCACGGCGCGTTTGTTCGAGCTGCGCTTTAAAGTCGGTATCGTCGGTAAAACCGAGCTGATGCAAGTTACTACCCAGCATCAGCAGGCATTGGCGGCTATTCCGGCGTTTGAGCAGGCCATCGCCGCGCAAGAAAATCTGCTGTCTATTTTGCTTGGACGTAATCCGGGGCCGATCCCGCGCGGCAAGAGCATCGAGCAATTGGTCGCCCCGCTAATTCCTGCTGATTTGCCCGTCGCACTGCTGCAACGTCGGCCGGATATTCTCCAAGCCGAGCAAAACTTAGTGGCGGCCAATGCCAATGTTGGCGCTACCCGTGCGCTGTATTACCCGAGTGTGTCTATTACTGGCGCGCTGGGGAGTGTCAGTAGCGAGTTTTCTAAGCTGTTAACGGGGCCGGCGAGTGCAGGATTTATTGCCGCCGGTGTGAGTGGCCCACTGTTTACTGCTGGCGGGATTGAGGGTCAGGTGCAGTCGGCTGAGGCGCAAAAACGTCAAGCAACCTTGTTGTATCAACAGACCATTCTGAATGCGTTTCGCGAGACTAACGATGCGCTGACGGGCGCCCAGAAGAAAACCGCCGAAGTGGCGATTCAGCAGCAACGTGTGGCTGCCTTGCGCGAGTTGGCGCAGTTGTCGCGGTTGCGGTTTGATAAAGGCGTGACCGGTTATCTGGACGTGTTGGTCGCCGAGAATGAGCTTTTTGCCGCCGAACTGGCTGCAGTCGGCTTGCAGGCCAACAATTACACCCAGTTTATTAATGTGTATCAGGCCATGGGTGGTGGCTGGGTCGATATTGCAACTTCGATGACGGTCCAACCGCAAGGCGAATTAAGCGGCGCCGCTGCACAAAAATAGCGTTCTGCCGCCTGTATGGCGGCGACGCGCAACATCGTGTGAACTGTTTGCGGTCAGGTCTAGTGCCTAAACCGTTGAGTAACACGCGATTGTTCTCTCTCGGTACTTTTGGCAAGGACAGGTAATGATTCATCGTCAGGGCAACACAAAAAACCGGCTATTTCCCGCTGCAGTGTTGGCGGCGCTGTTTGCTGTGGGGCTAACGCTGGTGCCCGCCACGGCCAGCGCCGCTATCAATCTGTTGGCACCGAGCCGAACCCTTGATCCCAATGCGCCGTTGCGCCTGTCGTTACTCTTGGGTGGCGAGCTCGACGCGCGGACCTATGCCTTACCTGAAGTGCTGCGGGTTAACCTGACCCCCGATATGGGCGCTACCACACGGATAGAGTTACGCCGCGAAACCGAGGTGAGCGAGCAGATTAATCTGCCTCCAGGCGAATTTAAACGCATCGAGTATGTGGGCCAGTTACCGGCCAATATGCGTGGCCGTATCCGCGTGGATGCGGTTGATGTAGACGCCCCGGCCATGTTGGTAAACCTCAGCGTGCCGCGGCCGGCGACAGCTCCCGCGCTTGCAGTCGCATCGGCCGCGCAGCCCGAACATGCTGCGCCAGCAGAGCTGAGCCACACGGATGAAAACACGCCGGTAACGACCTTGACGGTGCGCACCAACAACGATCCCAATCGTCAAGACGAAGGTCGTCTGAGCTTTTATGAGCCGATGTTCGGGGTGATTGGTACCGGCTCAGATGCCAATGCGCAGTTTCAGCTGAGTTTTAAATTGCACCTGTATGAGCCGGTCGACAAGACCTCCCGTGACCTGCTCGACAACCTGTACTTTGGCTACACCCAAACCTCTTTTTGGGATCTTACGGCGGACTCTAAGCCCTTCCTAGATAACAACTACAAGCCGAGTTTTTTCTACCAAATAGCCAACACCGATTGGCGCGTCGATGACAATCCGGTTGGTATTGCTGCCGGCTACGAGCATGAGTCCAACGGCAAAGACGAAGAAGACTCGCGCAGCATCGACTTCTTGTTTGTGCGTCCAGAATTTACCTATGGCGATCCTAACGATTTCCATTGGGGCTTCTCACCGAAGGTCTACGCCTACATTGAGAAGAGTGAAAACTCGGATATTCAAGAGTACCGAGGCTACGGCGACTACCGCTTTAGCTACGGCAAAGATAACGACTGGCGCCTCGCTTGGGAGCTGCGCAAGGGCACTCGGGGCAATAATTTCAGCTCTGACTTGCAAGCTACCTACCCGGTTAATCGAGTATTTCCCGGTGTGCCGGGCTACTTCATGGCGCAGTACTTTACCGGTTATGGCGAGATGCTCCTCGACTACAACCAGCGCGAGCCGTTTAGCGTGAGGTTCGGTTACGGCATCTCGCGGTGAGGCTTGCGGCCTGCATTGCTGGGGGCTTAAACAGGTGCAGTCACGTCAATGTAATCTGCCTTAGTGAACATTGAGTGGTCTGGCCGTTGTGCTGTTTTTGCTGGGTAACAGTTTGTTGCAATTAGCTTGGTAAAACAGCACGATTGATTTTGCTTGCTGATATTTTCAGATACTGATTTAGCGCAGTCGGGTGTCTCGCCCGGTATAAATTTCAAGGAGGACAATATGGCTGCTACAGAACAAAAAATGTCGCGGATGGCTCTAACCGCGATGGTAGTCGGCGGCATGGTCGGGGCGGGGATTTTCTCTCTACCAAGAACCTTTGCCGGAGCAACCGGGCCGCTGGGTGCGCTGATTGCGTGGATCATTGCCGGTACCGGCATGTATATGCTGGCGCGGGTGTTTCAATCCTTGGCCGAGCGCAAACCGAACATCGACGCCGGCGTGTTCGCCTATGCCAAAGAAGGTTTTGGCGACTATCCGGGCTTTCTTTCGGCCTTCGGTTATTGGATCGGCAGTTGCATCGGTAACGTGTCGTATTGGGTGCTGATCAAGTCCACCTTGGGTGCGTTCTTTCCGGTATTCGGCGATGGCAATACGGTGATCGCCATCGGTGTTGCTTCAATCGGTATTTGGATGTTCCACTTCTTGATTTTGCGTGGGGTACAGCAGGCCGCCTTTATTAACAGCATTGTCACGGTCGCCAAGGTCATTCCGATCATGGTGTTTATCGTCTTAATGTTTGTCGCCTTTAAAATCGATATGTTCAGCATGAATCTGTATGGCGGCGACCTCTCGGTGGGCCTGTTCGAACAGGTTAAGGCCACCATGCTGGTTACCGTGTTTGTGTTTATCGGTATTGAAGGCGCCAGCGTGTATTCACGTTTCGCCAAAGAGCGCGCTGACGTCGGTAAAGCCACTATTCTCGGCTTTATTATCGTGACGGCCTTAATGGTCCTGGTCACCTTGCTGCCTTATGCGGTAATGCAACGCGCCGAAATTGCCGGCCTGCGTCAGCCTTCGATGGCGGGTGTGCTGGAGTCGGTAGTTGGCCCGTGGGGGGCGATTTTTGTCAGCGTTGGCTTGGTTGTCTCGGTGCTCGGCGCTTACCTAGCTTGGGCGTTGATCTGTGCGGAGGTGATGTTCGCGGCGGGCAAGTCCAAGGACATGCCGGCGGTGTTTGCCAAGGTCAACAAAAACAACGTGCCGGTGACGGCGCTTTGGGTGACCAGCATCATCATTCAGATCATCGTGATCACCACCTATTGGTCGCGTGATGCGTTCTCGCTGATGCTTAACCTGACCAGTGCCACCACCTTAATCCCTTACTTGTTTGTAGCCGCTTACGGTCTGATGATTGCCAAACGCGGTGAAACCTACGAGGTGCGCCCAGAAGAACGCAAACGTGATTTGCTGCTCGCCACCTTTGCGGTGCTGTACACCTTGTTTATGATTTACGCAGGCGGCTTGAAGTTCATCCTGTTGTCGGCGGTGTTGTTTGCGCCCGGCACTATTTTGTACGTCATCGCACGCCGCGAGCAGGGCAAAGCGGTATTCGACAAGACCTCGGACTGGGTCATCTTTGGCGTGATTGCCGCAGCGGCTATCTATGGCGTCTACGGCTTA
>JBILAR010000034.1:0-30535 GCA_044354115.1 Pseudomonas sp.
TTCAGGTGGCTTCGTTCAAGTTGACCGGCAAACGGGTGTTTCGCATGGCACCGATTCATCACCACTTCGAACTTAAAGGTTGGCCGGAGCCGCGCGTGATTGTGCGTTTTTGGATCATCACCGTGATTTTGGTGTTGATCGGTCTTGCCACTCTGAAACTGCGTTAAGGATAAGTAATTCCCATGAGCCTGATTGCTTCAGATCAATTTCGCATTGTTGTCGGCCTCGGCAAAAGTGGCTTGTCGCTGGTGCGCTTTTTAGCGCGTCAGGGGCTGCCCTTTGCCGTGGTCGATAGCCGCGCTAATCCACCTGAGTTGGCGACCCTGCGCGAGCAGTTCCCCCAGGTGGAAGTGCGTTGTGGCGAGCTGGATGTGGAGTTTCTCTGCCGCGCTGCTGAGTTGTTGGTCAGCCCCGGTATGGCTCTGGCCACCCCGGCGCTGCAACAAGCGGCGGCGCGCGGGGTGAAGATGTCCGGGGATATCGAGTTGTTTGCCCGTTACGCCAAGGCTCCGATCATCGCTATCACTGGCTCCAACGCGAAAAGCACGGTCACCACCTTGGTCGGCGAGATGGCGTTGGCGGCCGGCAAGCGCGTGGCAGTCGGCGGCAATTTGGGTACCCCTGCGCTGGAATTGCTGGCCGATGACGTTGAGCTGTACGTGCTGGAGTTGTCGAGCTTTCAGTTGGAAACCACTGCAAATTTGAACGCCGCCGTGGCCACCGTGCTGAACGTCAGCGAAGACCACATGGACCGTTACAGCGGCTTGCCGGCCTATCACCAAGCCAAACACCGGATTTTTCGCGGTGCCAAGCATGTGGTGATCAATCGCCAAGATGCGCTGTCGCGTCCGCTGCTCAATGAAGGCGTGACCTGCTCGACGTTCGGCTTGAATAAGTCCGACTTCAAGACCTTCGGCATCATTGCTGAGGATGGCGAGAAGTACCTGGCCTATCAGTTCGATAAGTTACTTAACGTGCGCGAGCTGAAAATGCGCGGTGCGCACAATCAGGCCAATGCGCTGGCGGCCTTGGCCTTGGGTCATGCGGCTGGCCTGCCGTTCGAGCCTATGCTGGCGGCTCTGCGGGAATTCACGGGCCTTGAGCATCGCTGCCAGTGGCTGCGTGAATTGCGCGGGGTTAACTATTACGACGACTCGAAAGCCACCAACGTTGGTGCGGCTCTCGCGGCCATCGAAGGTTTGGGTGCCGACATCGACGGTAAGTTGCTGTTGGTGGCCGGTGGCGATGGCAAGGGCGCGGACTTTTCGGCCTTGCGCGCACCAGTGGCGGCGCACTGTCGCGCGGTGATCTTGCTCGGTCGTGACGCCGAGTTACTGGCCGCAGCCCTTGGCGACAGCGTGCCACTGCTGCGGGTTGAAACCCTTGAAGAAGCGGTGCTGCGCGCCGCTGAGTTGGCGCAATCGGGTGATGCCGTATTGCTGTCACCGGCCTGCGCCAGCCTAGATATGTTTAAGAACTACGAACAGCGCGGTCAGTTGTTTGCCGCCGCCGTGCGGGGGCTGAATTGATGTTGGCCCGCTTGCTCAGTCTGCCGTCGCCGCTGCACGGCGGGCGCGGCATCGACCTCGATTTTCCGATGCTGGCCGGTTGCTTGGGTTTGCTGGGGTTGGGCTTGGTGATGATTACCTCGGCGTCGTCCGAGGTGGCCGCAGCGTTGTCCGGCAATACCCTCTACCACATGATTCGCCATCTGTTTTATTTGCTGATCGGCTTGGGCGCCTGCGTCGCGACCCTGTTGGTGCCTATGAGCATTTGGCAGCGTAACGGTGCGCGGCTGCTGATTGCCGCCTTTGTGCTACTGATTTTGGTGTTGGTGCCGGGCATCGGCCGTGAAGTGAACGGTGCCTCGCGCTGGATAGGTTTCGGCATCTTCAACGTGCAACCGTCGGAGCTGGCCAAGTTGTTTACGGTGATCTTTCTCGCCGGATTCTTGGTGCGCCGCCAAGAGGAAGTACGCGAAAACCTCATGGGCTTTATCAAGTTGATGATGGTCATCGGGCCCATGTCCGCCCTGTTACTGCTTGAGCCGGATTTCGGTGCCACCGTGGTGTTGGTTGGTGCCTCGATTGCCATGCTGTTTCTCGCCGGGGTCAACTTGTTGCGTTTTATTCCGTTGGTGTTGGGCGTGCTGGCCGCCGGTGTGGCGGTGATGACCAGTCAATCCTATCGGATGCAGCGCTTAACTAACTTTATCGACCCTTGGGCCGACCAGTACGGCGCGGGCTATCAACTGAGTCAGGCGCTGATCGCCTTTGGTCGCGGCGAGTGGTTCGGCGTGGGCTTGGGTAACAGCATTCAAAAGCAGTTCTACCTGCCCGAGGCGCACACCGACTTTGTGTTTAGCGTACTCGCGGAGGAGTTCGGTTTGCTCGGCTCCTTGTTGACCGTGGCGCTGTTTGTATTTGTTAGCGTGCGCGCCCTGTACATCGGCTTGTGGGCAGAAAAAGCCAAGCAGTTTTTCGCCGCCTATGTGGCCTACGGTTTGGCTGTTATGTGGATTGGCCAGATTTTGATCAATATCGGCGTGAACGCCGGAGTGCTGCCGACCAAGGGACTGACCTTGCCGTTTCTCAGCTACGGCGGCAGTTCGCTGGTGATTTGCTGCGTGATGCTCGGCTTGCTGCTGCGCATCGAGTGGGAGAGTCGTACTCAATTAAACAGTGCCGAAGTTGAGTTTCAAGAGTCGGACTTTGCCGATGAGGAGCTGAATCATGGCCGCTAATGTATTGATCATGGCCGGCGGTACCGGTGGTCATGTGTTCCCAGCGCTGGCCTGTGCTCGCGAGTTTCAAGCGCGCGGCTACAAGGTGCATTGGTTGGGTACGCCGCGCGGAATTGAAAATGAGTTAGTCCCAGCGGCTGGCTTGCCCTTGCATTTAATCAATGTGGCAGGCTTGCGCGGTAAGGGCTGGATGGCTTTGCTGAAAGCGCCCTTTGCGCTGTTTAAAGCCCTGCTGCAAGCACGCAAATTGATGCGTGAGTTGCAACCGGTGTGTGTGCTCGGCATGGGCGGTTATGTCACTGGCCCCGGCGGCTTGGCGGCTAAGTTGGCCGGCGCGCCACTAATTATCCACGAGCAAAATGCGGTGGCGGGTACGGCTAATCGTAGCTTGGCGCCTTTCGCTAATCGCATCTGCGAGGCCTTCCCAAACACCTTCGCCAGCACCGCCAAGTTGCGTACCACCGGTAATCCGGTGCGCGAAGAGTTGTTTCTGGAAACGCCGCGCCCGCCGCTGAAAAATCGTCAAGCACATTTATTGGTGCTCGGCGGCAGCTTGGGTGCCGAGCCTTTAAATAAATTATTGCCGTCCGCGTTGGCGCTGCTGGATGCGCCAGTACGTCCGCAGGTGTTTCACCAGTGCGGCAAGCAGCATGAGCAAGTGACCGCCGAACGTTATACGGCGGCCAAGGTCGAGGCTGAAGTGGCGCCGTTTATTGGCAACATGGCGCAAGCCTATGGCTGGGCCGATTTAGTCGTGTGTCGCGCGGGGGCTCTGACCATTAGCGAGTTGGCCGCCGCCGGTTTGCCCGCACTGTTGTTGCCGCTGCCACACGCTATTGACGATCACCAAACCCGTAATGCCGGTTATCTGGCAAAACAAGGTGCGGCCGTGCTGCTAACGCAAGCGAGCACCAGCGCCGTCGACTTGGCCGCGAGCCTGAGCGAGATTTTGATGCAACCCGATCGACTGAACACTATGGCGAGCACTGCGCGTCGCCTTGCCAAGCCCGATGCAACCCGCAGCGTGGTAAATGTTTGCCTGGAGGTGGCCCGTGGTTGAGAGTCAAAGAGCTTTCCCGCAGCCGGAAATGCGCCGGATACGTAAAATTCACTTTGTTGGCATCGGTGGTGTGGGCATGTGCGGGATCGCCGAGGTGTTGCTTAACCTTGGCTACGAGGTGTCGGGCTCCGACCTTAAGGCTTCGCCGGTAACCGAGCGGCTGCAGACCTTTGGTGCGCACATCTTTATTGGCCACCGTGCTGAAAACGCTGAAGCGGCTGATGTGATTGTAATTTCCAGCGCCGTTAACACCTCTAACCCTGAAGTGGCCGCGGCCATTGCGCGGCGTATCCCGGTGGTGCCGCGTGCCGAGATGCTGGCCGAGTTAATGCGTTATCGCCACGGTATAGCCGTGGCCGGTACCCACGGTAAAACCACTACCACCAGTCTGCTCGCCTCGGTGTTTGCCGCCGGTGGTTTGGACCCAACCTTTGTGATTGGCGGCCGTTTGAATGCTGCCGGCACCAATGCGCAGTTGGGCGCTAGCCGTTTTCTAATCGCCGAAGCGGACGAAAGCGACGCCAGCTTCTTGCACTTGCAGCCAATGGTGGCGGTGGTCACCAATATCGACGCCGACCATATGAGCACCTATGGCGGCGACTTCAATAAGTTGAAGAAGACCTTCGTCGAGTTCCTGCACAACCTGCCGTTTTATGGCTTGGCGGTGGTCTGCATCGATGACCCGCATGTGCGCGAAATTCTGCCGCTGATTGCCCGGCCAACCATTACCTATGGTCTGAGCGAAGACGCCGATGTGCGCGCCATCAATATTCGCCAAGCCGGCATGCTGACCCACTTTACCGTGCTGCGTCCGGGCCGTGAGCCGCTGGCGGTGTCGGTGAATATGCCGGGTAATCACAACGTGCTTAATTCGCTGGCGACCATCGCCATTGCCACCGACGAGGGTGTCGATGACGCCGCGATTAGCCAAGGCTTATCGGGCTTTCAAGGTGTTGGCCGGCGCTTTCAAGTGTATGGCGAACTCCCCGTGGCCGACGGCAGCGTGATGTTGGTTGATGACTATGGCCATCACCCGCGTGAAGTGGCGGCAGTGATTAAGGCGGTTCGTGGTGGTTGGCCAGAGCGGCGTTTGGTGATGGTTTATCAGCCGCATCGTTATAGCCGCACCAGTGATTTGTACGACGACTTTGTCCAGGTGCTGGCCGATGCTGATGTGCTGTTGTTGATGGAAGTTTACCCGGCTGGCGAGGCACCGATCCCGGGAGCTGATAGCCGTCACCTGTGCCGCAGCATCCGTCAGCGCGGCCGGCTTGACCCTATTTATATCGAGCGCGGCATTGACCTAGCACCGTTGGTCAAACCGCTGCTGCGGGCCGGCGACATTCTGCTCTGTCAGGGCGCTGGCGACATTGGCGGTTTGGCGCCGCAATTGATTAAGCATCCGCTGTTTGCTGCTAGCGGTGAGACCAAGCAAGAGGAATCGAAATGACCGTTGCGACGCCATCTACTGCCCAAGCCAGCACTCTCGACCCAAAAGTTTTTGGTCGGGTTGCCGTGCTGTTTGGTGGCAAAAGTGCCGAGCGTGAAGTTTCGCTGAAATCCGGCGCGGCGGTACTCGAGGCCTTATTGGCGGCGAACGTGGATGCCTTTGGCATCGATGTGGGCGCGGACTTCCTACAGCGCTTAGTCAGCGAAAAAATCGACCGGGCGTTTATCGTCTTGCACGGTCGTGGCGGTGAAGACGGCAGCATGCAGGGTTTATTGGAGTGCTTGGAAATTCCTTACACCGGTAGCGGTGTACTGGCTTCGGCGCTGGCGATGGACAAATTACGCACCAAGCAAGTTTGGCAAAGCCTGGGCTTGGCAACGCCCCTGCATGTGACCTTAAGCAGTATTGCCGACTGTGAATTGGCAGCTGGCGAATTGGGCTTTCCCTTGATCGTCAAGCCGGCGCACGAAGGCTCGAGCATCGGCATGGCCAAAGTTGCCACGCTGGACGAATTAATTGTCGCTTGGCAAGACGCCAGTCAATACGACTCACAGGTATTGGTCGAACAATGGATCAGTGGTCCGGAGTTCACCATCGCCATGTTAGGCGATCAAGTATTGCCACCGATTGCCTTGGGCACCAGCCACAGTTTTTACGATTACGACGCCAAGTACTTAGCCAATGACACTCAATACCGGGTGCCATGCGGGCTTGCCGCCGATAAAGAAGCCGAGCTTAAACACCTCACAGCGCAGGCTTGTGCTGCCGTGGGGACTCAGGGGTGGGCGCGTGCCGATGTGATGCAAGATGCCAGCGGAAAATTTTGGTTGCTGGAGGTGAATACCGTGCCGGGCATGACCGATCACAGTTTGGTGCCAATGGCTGCACGGGCTGCAGGGCTGGATTTTCAACAGTTGGTCGTGACGATTTTGGCCGATAGTTTAGAGCGTCGAGGTTAAGTTATGAACAGCACGCTGCGTTACCCCCATTCGCAAGCTGAGCGGCCCACTGCGCGCAAACCAGTCGCGCGTGGTGCGAGTCGCTTGGTGGCGGATCAGCCATTGACAGTGCGTCGGGCTAAAACCGATTTTAGCGGCCTTAAGCGTTTAGTTTGGCCGTTACTGTTTTTGTTCTTGGGTATCGGCACCTACAGCGTGGCGCAGCGTGTGTTGCCTTATGCCGATCGGCCGATTAGCCAGGTCAGTGTGCAGGGCGATTTGAGCTACATCAGTCAGCAAGCCGTGCAGCAGCGAATCGCGCCTTATCTGACGGCGAGTTTTTTTACTGTCGATTTAGCTGCGATGCGTGGCGAGCTTGAGCAAATGCCATGGATTGCCCACGCAGAAGTTCGGCGGATCTGGCCCAATCAATTGTCTATTCAATTAGAAGAGCAATTGCCGATTGCCCGCTGGGGTAATGAAGCGTTACTGAATAATCAAGGCCAGGCATTTACTCCGCGCGAATTAGCCAATTACCAAAACTTACCGCAATTGTTTGGGCCGCAACGTGCACAGCAAACGGTCATGCAGCAATATCAGTTGTTTAGCCAAATGTTGCGGCCATTAGGTTTTTCCGTGGCACAACTGGAATTACGTGAGCGTGGTAGTTGGTTTTTGACCACTGGCGTTAATAGCACTGGGCAAAGCATTGAGTTACTGCTGGGGCGTGATCATCTGCTAGAAAAAATGCGTCGATTTGTGGCGGTCTATGAAAAGACCCTTAAGCCAGAAATCGCTAATATCGCCCGTATTGATCTGCGTTACGCTAATGGCTTGGCCGTTGGCTGGCGTCAGCCAGTACTGGCCGCGGCGGCTAACGTCGTCGCCATCAAATAATTAAGGAGTAGGCAGGGACCATGGCAAATGTGCAGAGCGGCAAGATGATCGTCGGCCTGGACATCGGCACCTCCAAAGTGGTGGCGCTGGTGGGCGAGGTGACGAGCGATGGTCAGCTAGAAATTATCGGTATAGGTACTCATCCATCACGCGGTCTAAAAAGAGGCGTGGTGGTGAATATTGAATCGACCGTGCAATCGATTCAGCGCGCGATTGAAGAAGCCCAGTTAATGGCCGGTTGTCGGATACATTCGGCGTTTGTTGGGGTGGCCGGTAATCATATACGCAGCCTTAACTCGCACGGCATTGTGGCTATTCGTGATCGTGAAGTGAGTCAGGCCGATTTGGAGCGCGTGCTTGACGCCGCCCAAGCTGTCGCTATTCCGGCTGATCAGCGCGTGCTGCATACTTTGCCGCAAGACTATGTGATTGATAATCAAGAAGGCGTGCGTGAACCCTTGGGTATGTCCGGGGTTCGTTTAGAGGCCAAAGTGCATGTGGTGACCTGCGCAGTGAATGCCGCGCAGAATATTGAAAAGTGTGTGCGGCGCTGCGGTCTAGAAGTTGACGACATTATTCTTGAACAGTTGGCCTCGGCTTATTCGGTTTTAACCGACGATGAGAAAGAACTGGGTGTGTGTTTGGTTGATATTGGTGGCGGCACTACCGATATCGCTATCTTCACCGAAGGTGCGATACGTCACACTGCGGTAATTCCGGTGGCTGGTGACCAGGTAACTAACGATATTGCTATGGCATTACGCACCCCTACTCAGTATGCCGAAGAGATTAAAATTAGGTATGCTTGCGCATTGGCGAAACTTGCCGGCGCAGGCGAAACCATAAAGGTTCCAAGTGTCGGTGATCGGCCGCCGCGTGAATTGTCACGCCAAGCCCTAGCTGAAGTGGTTGAACCACGTTACGACGAGTTGTTTACCTTGATACAAGCCGAGTTACGTCGTAGCGGTTATGAGGATTTGATTCCGGCCGGAATCGTTCTTACCGGTGGCACCGCAAAGATGGAAGGTGCTGTCGAATTGGCAGAAGAAATATTTCACATGCCGGTGCGTTTGGGTGTTCCACACAGTGTCAAAGGATTGGCTGACGTTGTGCGTAACCCGATTTATTCGACCAGCGTGGGTTTATTGCTGTATGGCCTGCAAAAACAGACCGACGGTATATCGATGTTAGGCGGTAGTGGTTTTAGTGACGAACCGAAAACACCGATACTAGAAAGACTGAAACGCTGGGTTCAAGGCAATTTTTAAAAGTTTCACCGCGCGAGCGGTAAGCGATATAACTAGAAAGTAAAAGGAGAGGGGAATGTTCGAGCTCGTAGACAGCGTCCCGCAAAACGCCGTTATTAAAGTTATCGGTGTGGGCGGTGGTGGCGGCAATGCCGTGAACCACATGGTGCAGAACAATATTCAAGGTGTTGAATTTATTTGTGCCAATACCGATGCGCAGGCCCTGCGTAAGGTTGGGGCAAAGACTGTGCTGCAGCTCGGCACGGCCATCACCAAGGGTTTGGGCGCTGGCACAAATCCTGAAATCGGCCGTCAGGCCGCCATGGAAGATCGCGAGCGAATCATGGACGTGCTGCAAGGCGCGGACATGGTCTTTATTACCACGGGCATGGGCGGCGGCACCGGCACGGGCGCTGCGCCGATCATTGCGCAAATCGCCAAAGAAATGGGCATTCTGACCGTTGCGGTAGTGACGCGTCCGTTCCCGTTCGAAGGCAAAAAACGCATGCAGGTTGCCGATGAAGGCATTCGTGCGTTGTCCGAATGCGTCGATTCGCTGATCACCATCCCGAACGAAAAACTGCTGACCATCCTAGGTAAAGACGCCAGTCTGTTGTCTGCCTTTGCTAAAGCCGATGACGTGCTCACCGGCGCAGTGCGTGGTATTTCCGACATCATGCTGCGTGAAGGCCTGATGAACGTCGACTTTGCCGACGTGCGCACCGTGATGAGCGAAATGGGTATGGCAATGATGGGCACTGGCTGCGCCAGCGGTCCAAACCGTGCGCGTGAAGCGACTGAAGCGGCGATCCGTAATCCGCTGCTGGAAGACGTCAACCTGCAAGGTGCGCGCGGTATTCTGGTTAACATCACCGCCGGCCTTGATCTGTCACTGGGCGAATACGCGGCCGTTGGTGAGATCATCGAAGCCTTCGCTTCGGAGCACGCCACCGTTAAAGTTGGCGCGGTAATCGATCCAGATATGCGCGATGAGTTGCATGTGACTGTGGTGGCGACCGGTCTGGGCGCGAAAATCGAGAAGCCCGTTAAGGTCATCGACAACACCGTGCACGCGGTTACTTCTGCCTCGTCAGTGTCCAGTGCTGCGGCGCGTCAAGAGCATGCAGCGGTTAACTACCGCGATCTCGATCGTCCAACAGTTATGCGTAATCAAACCAGCGCCGGTGCAGCTACTGCCGCCAAACTGAATCCGCATGATGATTTGGATTATCTTGATATCCCGGCGTTCTTGCGACGTCAGGCGGACTGATGAGATGCAGCGCAAGCTTTGCGGTGTTTGGTGTTCAGGGAAGGTCGGCTCTGCTATCATTGCCGACCTTCGTTGATAATAATTCGCAACTAGCGTGCATACGGCCCAAGCCATGATCAAACAACGTACTTTAAAAAATATCATCCGCGCGACCGGCGTCGGTCTGCACTCTGGGGAGAAGGTTTACCTGACCCTCAAGCCCGCGCCTATTGATACCGGGATTGTATTTCGCCGTGTCGATCTCAATCCTGTGGTTGAAATTGCCGCCCGTGCAGAAAATGTCGGTGACACCACGCTTTCGACCACACTGGTCAAGGGCGACGTTAAAGTCGACACAATCGAGCACTTGCTATCGGCCATGGCCGGTTTGGGCATCGATAATGCCTACGTCGAGCTTTCTGCGTCCGAAGTGCCGATTATGGACGGTAGTGCCGGCCCCTTCGTGTTCTTGATCCAGTCTGCAGGGCTGGAAGAGCAGGATGCGGCGAAAAAATTCATTCGGATTAAGCGTGAAGTGACAGTCGAAGATGGCGATAAGCGCGCCACTTTCCTGCCGTTCGAGGGTTTTAAAGTCGGTTTTGAAATTGACTTTGATCACCCTGCATTTCACGGCCGCACTCAGTCGGCTTGCGTAGATTTCTCCAGCACCTCCTTTGTTAAGGAAGTTAGCCGGGCGCGCACCTTCGGCTTTATGCGCGATATCGAGTACTTGCGTTCACAGAACTTAGCGCTCGGTGGTAGTGAAGCTAACGCCATCGTGGTTGATGATTCTGGCGTGCTCAACGAGGACGGCCTGCGTTATGAGGACGAATTTGTTAAGCACAAGATTCTCGATGCGATCGGCGACCTGTACCTGCTAGGTAATAGCCTGATTGGCGAGTTTCGCGGTTTTAAATCCGGCCATGCGCTGAACAATCAATTGCTGCGCAGCTTGATCGCACAGCAAGATGCTTGGGAAGTGGTGACCTTCGACGACGCCAGTACCGCGCCAATCTCCTACATGCGCCCGGTTGCGGCTGTGTAAGCAATACCCGCTTCATCTCCTTATTAAGGCCACCCTCGGGTGGCCTTTTTTTATTCTGAAAATTTACTCAGGGTTATCGGCAGTTGGCTTTTTGCCGTGGCTGGCTAGGCGTTCAAGTGCGGCGCGTAAGTTTGGGTCGCTGATGCCGTCGGCGGTGGTTTGGATGCTTTCGGCGGCGCAGTTCGACAGCACAATGCTGCGCTCGGGTGCGCGCACTTGGCCGCTGGGCGGTTGAACCTTGAACAGTATTCGTTGCAGTCCGGCGAACTCATCGAGTTGCTGCAGTTGCCGTTGCAAACGTTTTTGCTGATAACGCAAGCGCGTGGCCCAGTGGCCGTCAGTGACTATAAGCAGCAGGCAGCCTTCGCGCCATGAGGCTAGATGGCAGTGTTCACGGGCGGCGGGTTGCAGTTGGCTTTCTAGCAGGCGTTGTAATTGGGTGAGCCGTTGAGCGGCGCTAAACAGCGCTTTTAAGGGTTTGGCTTCGCGCAACATGGCCGCAGGTGCACGAGCTGGCAGAGGACGAAAGGCCATGGTTGCGTGTCTCTTAGGCTAAAAAGCCATGGTAGCAGAATGCTAAATGGTCAACGTGGAGCTACTGCTGAGCGCCGGCACACAGTTACATATGCTGCTTGGCTGTTCGCGCGGCTTTCCTCCTCGACATTTCCGGGTAGAATGCTGCCTTCGCAAGCGGCCATGAGGGCTGCGCGGGTGTGCCAAACGGTCACCCTTCATCCATACGCGTGGAAGAAACTGTCGATATGTTTGCGCCTTTATTAAAGAAACTCTTTGGTAGCCAGAACGAGCGTGAAGTTAAGCGCATGCTCAAAACTGTGCAGATCGTTAATGGCTTTGAAGAGCAAATGCTCGGCCTCAGCGATGAGCAGTTACGTGGCAAAACAGCGGAGTTCAAGGCGCGTTTGGCCAAGGGCGAAAGCCTCAATCAAATCTTGCCCGAAGCCTTTGCCGTAGCCCGTGAGGCCGGTAAGCGGGTGATGGGCATGCGTCACTTCGACGTACAGTTGGTCGGCGGCATGACCTTGCACGAAGGTCGCATCGCCGAGATGCGTACCGGTGAAGGCAAGACGCTGGTGGCCACCTTGGCGGTGTACCTGAATGCGCTGGAAGGCAAAGGCGTTTACGTGGTGACGGTCAACGACTACCTCGCGCGTCGCGATGCTAACTGGATGCGTCCGCTGTATGAGTTCCTCGGTCTGAGCGTTGGCATAGTTACGCCGTTTATGGATCCGGTGGAGAAACGCGCAGCCTATGCCGCCGACATCACCTACGGCACCAACAACGAATTTGGTTTCGATTACCTGCGCGACAATATGGCTTTCAGCTTGGATGAAAAATTCCAGCGTGAGTTGAATTTCGCCGTAATCGACGAAGTTGACTCCATTTTGATCGACGAAGCGCGTACTCCGCTGATCATCTCGGGTCAGGCCGAAGACAGCTCCGCGCTCTACACCCAGATCAATCTGCTGATTCCGCAACTGAAGTTACATGTTGAAGAAGTCGAAGGCGTGGTCACTCAAGAAGGCCATTACACCCTCGATGAGAAGACCCGCCAGGTTGAGCTGAACGAGCAAGGCCACCAGTTTATCGAGGACCTACTAGCCGCCAATGGCTTGCTGGCTGAAGGCGAAAGCCTGTATTCGGCGCATAATCTCGGCTTGCTCACCCATGTGTATTCGGGCCTGCGCGCGCACAAATTGTTCCATCGTGACGTTGAATACATCGTGCAAAAAGATCAGGTCATGCTGATCGACGAGCACACCGGCCGCACTATGCCGGGCCGGCGTTTGTCCGAGGGCTTGCATCAGGCCATCGAAGCCAAAGAAGGTCTGCCGATTCAGGCCGAGAGCCAGACACTGGCCTCGACCACCTTCCAGAACTATTTCCGCCTTTACAAGAAGCTCTCCGGCATGACCGGTACGGCCGACACCGAGGCGTTTGAATTCCAGCAAATCTACGGCCTGACCGTGGTGGTGATTCCGACCAACAAAGCCTTGGGTCGTAAAGACTTCAACGACTTGGTCTACATGACTCAGGACGAGAAGTACGCGGCGATCATTACTGATATCCAAGAGTCGCTGGCCGAAGGGCGTCCGGTATTGGTCGGTACGGCCACCATCGACAGCTCCGAGTACGTGTCCAAGCTGCTGAATAAGGCCGGCATCGAACACAAGGTGCTGAACGCCAAGTTCCACGAGAAAGAAGCCGAAATTATTGCCCAAGCCGGTCGTCCGGGGGCGCTGACGATTGCCACCAACATGGCCGGTCGCGGTACCGACATTCTGCTGGGCGGTAACTGGGAGGTCGAAGTGGCCGCCCTAGAGAACGCTACGCCTGAGCAAATTGCCCAGATTAAAAGCGATTGGCAGCAGCGTCATCAGCAGGTTATTGCTGCCGGTGGCCTGCATGTAATTGCTTCGGAGCGACATGAGTCGCGCCGTATCGACAACCAGTTACGCGGTCGTGCCGGCCGTCAGGGCGATCCGGGCTCGAGCCGTTTCTACCTGTCGCTGGAAGACAGCTTGATGCGCATCTTCGCCTCCGACCGAGTTAAAGGCTTTATGAAAGCCCTAGGCATGCAGGCCGGCGAAGCCATCGAGCACCGCATGGTGACCAACGCCATCGAAAAAGCCCAGCGTAAAGTGGAAGGCCGTAACTTCGACATCCGCAAGCAATTGCTGGAGTTTGATGACGTGGCCAACGAGCAGCGCAAAGTGATCTATCACATGCGTAACAGCCTGCTGGCCGCCGATGATATTGGCGAGACCATTGCCGAGTTCCGTCAAGAAGTGCTCGATGCCACCATGAGCGGGCACATACCACCGCAGTCTTTGCCAGAGCAGTGGAATATCGCCGGTCTTGAGCAAACGCTGTACAGCGACTACGGCCTGCGTTTGCCGATCCAGCAATGGCTCGATGACGACGACAAGCTCTACGAAGAGCCGCTGCGCGAGAAGATTAACCAAGCGCTGCTGGCTGCCTATCAAGAGAAAGAGCAGCAAGCCAGCCCTGAAGCATTGCGTAGCTTCGAGAAGCAAATCTTGCTGCGGGTCCTCGATGACCTCTGGAAAGATCACCTGCAGACCATGGACCACTTGCGCCACGGCATTCACCTGCGTGGCTATGCGCAGAAGAACCCGAAGCAGGAATACAAGCGCGAATCCTTCACCTTGTTCACTGAGCTGCTGAATTCGATCAAACGTGATGCCATTCGGGTTCTGTCGCATGTTCAAGTGCGCCAAGATGACCCGGCCGAAGAAGAGGCGCGGGCCCGCCGCGAAGCCGAAGAAATGGCCAAGCGCATGCAGTTTGTACATGCTGCAGCGCCAGGCTTAGAGGAGCCAGAATCGGTCGAGCAAGATGAAGTTACTGGCGCTCAAGTGCAGGTGCGTAACGAGCCAAAAATCGGTCGTAACGAGCCTTGCCCGTGCGGCTCAGGTAAAAAATATAAGCACTGTCATGGGCAAATTAGCTAAGGCGTAAATGCTTATCTGCGCCGCGACCGGCTTTAGCCGCTCGCGGCGTTTTCACATAAATTCCGCCGTACCTGTGTGTGCGGTGCTGCGTAGAGCTCACTGTCGCTGGCGTTCGTTTAGCGCTGGGGCGGCTCTTAACTGATAACGACACGGAGTTCATCGCATGGCTGTTGGTCTTGGTCCGCTTCCTATTTTGCATCCGGTGGCTGGTTTTGAACTGGGCATTGCCTCGGCTGGCATCAAGCGCGAGGGGCGTAAAGACGTGGTGGTCATGCGCTGCGCCGAGGGCTCAAGCGTTGCAGGGGTCTTTACCTTGAATGCGTTTTGCGCCGCACCGGTGATTTTGGCGCGCCAGCGGGTTACGGCTGGCTCGCGTTACCTGTTGACCAATACCGGTAATGCCAATGCGGGCACCGGTGAGCCGGGCCTGCTGGCCGCCAGGCAAACCTGCGCCGCCTTGGCACAGTTGACCGAGGTAGACGAACAAGCGATTTTGCCGTTCTCCACCGGGGTGATTGGCGAGCCGCTGCCGGTTGAGAAAATCATCGCCGCCTTACCTGCGGCCTTGGCCGATTTGTCTGAACATCATTGGGCCGAGGCGGCCACCGGCATCATGACCACCGACACGTTGCCGAAAGGCGCGAGCCGGCAGTTTGTCCACGACGGCGTGACCATCACCGTGACCGGCATTTCCAAGGGCGCCGGGATGATTCGGCCGAACATGGCGACCATGCTCGGTTATATCGCCACCGACGCCAAGGTCGCCCCAGCGGTGCTGCAAGATTTGCTCAGCGATGCGGCGAACAAGTCGTTCAACCGCATCACCATCGATGGCGATACCTCGACCAACGACTGCTGCATGCTGATCGCCACCGGCCAGGCCAACTTGCCGGAAGTCAGCGAAACCCGTGGGCCGTTGTTCGCCGCGCTCAAACAAGCGGTGTTCGAGGTGTGCATGGAGGTGGCGCAAGCCATAGTGCGTGACGGCGAGGGCGCGACCAAGTTCGTCACCGTGGTGGTTAATGGCGGCGGCACCCATCAAGAATGTCTGGATGTTGGCTACACGGTGGCGCATTCGCCGCTGATTAAGACCGCGCTATTTGCCAGCGACCCGAACTGGGGGCGGATTCTGGCCGCCGTTGGCCGCGCAGGAGTCGAGCAGTTGGACGTGGCCAAGATCGATGTGTTCTTGGGTGAGGTGTGTATCGCCAGTCGCGGTGCGCGCGCGGCCAGTTACACCGAGGAGCAGGGCGCGGCGGTGATGGCCGAAGCGGAAATTTCCATTCGCATCGAGTTGGGTCGTGGCGACTGCAGCGAGACCATCTGGACCACCGATCTGTCCCACGAGTACGTGCGGATTAACGCCGAATACCGCTCCTGATAATCGCGGCCTCTCGGGCCGTGTGAAAACGTAGCGAGCGAAGGTTAGGTCGCTGTAGGCATAACACCACTGGGGACGCTGCGGCGTCCCCAGTGCGTTAGAAACGCTTGATGTTAAGGAGTGCTGGCATGCAACGAGTACATGTGGCTGCGGCGGTAATCCGCGGCGTCGATGGGCGTATTTTGTTGGCGCGGCGCGCCGATCAACAGCATCAGGGCGGGCTCTGGGAGTTCCCCGGTGGCAAGCTTGAGGCCGGTGAAACGGTGGCGGCGGCGCTGCGTCGTGAGCTGCACGAGGAGCTGGGGATTACTGTCACCAGTGCCCGGCCGCTGATCAAGGTGCAACACGATTACCCAGACAAACAAGTGCTGCTGGATGTCTGGCTGGTCAGCGCCTTTACCGGGGTTCCCCATGGCGTCGAGGGACAGCCGTTGGCGTGGGTAGCGCCGCGGCAATTGCCCGAATATGAGTTTCCGGCGGCGAATGCGCCGATCGTGCAGGCCGCGCGCTTGCCATCGCAGTATTTAATCAGCCCCGATGGTCTGGAGCCCAAGGCGGTGCTGCAAGGCATACAGGCGGCAGTGGCCAGCGGCATCGGTTTGATCCAGCTACGCGCGCCGAATGGCTACGATCCGCAATACCGCGACTTGGCGGTGGATGCGGTGGGGTTGTGTGCCGGCAAGGCGCAGCTGATGCTCAAGGGGCCGTTGGAGTGGCTGGGCGACTTTCCCGCCGCCGGCTGGCAGTTGTCGGCCAAGCAACTGCGCCAATACGCCGCCAAGGGCCGGCCGTTTCCCCGCGAGCGCTGGTTGGCCGCCTCTTGCCATAACGCCGAGGAATTGGCGCTGGCAGCGCAGATGGGCGTGGATTTTGTCACCTTATCGCCGGTGCAGCCGACCCTGACTCATCCAGATGCCATGCCGCTGGGTTGGCACGCCGCCAGCCAGTTGATCGACACCTGCAATTTGCCGGTGTTTCTCTTGGGTGGTTTAGCACCGCTGGATTGTGAGCAGGCGTGGCAACTGGGCGCCCAAGGGGTGGCGGGGATTCGCGCTTTTTGGCCAACGGTATGAGTTGAGCCGAGGGTTTAAACGTTCGGTTTGCTGGCCGCCTGCCAGAGTATTTCCTTGATATGTTGCCGGCGGCCAATTAGCCGGGCGGCAACAAAGAGCAAGTCCGACAGTCGATTCAAATAGGCCAAGCCAACCCCGTCTAGCGGCTCGACGGCGCTCAGGTGCTGGCAGCGGCGTTCGGCGCTGCGGGCTAGGCTGCGGCACAGGTGCGCTTGTGCCACCAAGCGCGAGCCGCCGGGCAGGATAAAGTTTTCCAGTGGACCTAACTCTTCATTCCACAGGTCAATGGCGCTTTCTAGGCGGCTGATTTCCGCCTGGCCGAGGGCCTGGTATTCAGGCATCGCCAGCTCGCCGCCCAGATCAAACAGACGATGCTGGCAGGGCGCGAGCACTTCAATCAGCTCACTTAAGCCGGGCCACATCGCCTCTTGCTCGGCCAGTTCGGCCAGTAGCAAACCCAGCTGGCTGTTAAGGCTGTCGACCTCGCCCATGGCCTCGATGCGCGGGTGATCTTTGGCCACCCGGCGGCCATCGGCCAGGCCGGTTTCTCCGCCGTCGCCGGTGCGGGTGTAAATTTTTGACAGGCGAAAACCCATGTTCAAACTCCTTGTTGGTCAACCAACAGTTGCAGCGGCAAGCGCACGCTAAAACAGCTGCCTTGGCCCAGTTTGGAGTGCACCTCCATCTGGCCTTTGTGGTTGTTGGTGATGATGAAATAGGCCACCGACAAGCCAAGACCGGTGCCTTGGCCAATTTCTTTGGTGGTGAAAAACGGCTCGAAGATACGCTTGCGCACCGCTTCCGGCATGCCCACGCCATTGTCTTCGACTTGAATCTCGGCCCACGGTGGGCTGAGTTTGCAGCGCAAGATAATCCGCCCCGGCACTTGCCCAGTTGGACGTTGATGAATGGCTTGGGCGGCGTTTTTTAACAGATTTAACAGCACCTGTTCCAGCTCGTTGGCGGTGGCCGGTACGCTACCCAGTTGCGGGTCAAACTCGCGCTGAATCTGCAAACCCTTAAAGTCAAAGCCCTCGGTCAGGTCAAAGTCATTGCCGGCGATATCGACCGCTTGATTGATTAGCTGCGGTAATTGGCAGGCGCTGAGCTCACGGCTACTGAGGCGGCTAAAACTGAGCATATGGGTGACAATTTTTGCCGCGCGGGCTCCGGCCTGTTGAATGCCATCGAGCAATTGCGGGATCTCGCGGCGCTCTAGATAGTCATTCACGGCCGCCAGTTCGACGCCGCTGTTGGCGGCCTGGGCGAGGTTTTTCTCCAGCTCGCTGGACAGCCGCCGGCGAATGTTTTGCACGTTATGCAAAATCGCCCCCAGCGGGTTGTTAATTTCGTGCGCCATGCCGGCCGCTAGACCGCCGACAGAGAGCATTTTTTCCGATTGCACCATCAGCTCTTCCATGGCTAAACGTTGGCCGATGTCGTCGATGCGAATCACCACGCCCCGCCCGGTGCTGCCTACCAGTGGGTAAAACGTCAGGGCAAAGTGCTGCGCTTGCTCGTCTTTAAACCAGGTAACGCGCTCGATTTTCTCAATCGTGTGGCGCTCGCTGGTGTGTTTGAGTTGCTCTAAATAAGGTTTGAGTGACGGGAAGGCTAGAAAAACGGGCTGGTTAAGGGCTTTATTTAGCGGGGTGCCAGACAGCCGGCTGGCTTCTTGATTCCACTGGGTGACGTACAGTTGCTCATCGAGGGCAATCAGCGCCGAAGGCATGGAGTTAATGATGCTGTTGAGGTAGTTCTGAAAGCCGGTGAGTTTTTTCTCGATCTTGTTGCGCACCTGTACCTCCATCTCCAGCTTGCGGTTGGAGTGGCGGGTTTGCTTGGTCAGTTGTTGCGCTTCATCGCTGGCGGTTTGCGCGTCGTCACGGGCGCGCTTGAGTTCGTCTTCGCGGGCCTGGATGCGCGTTAGCATGGTGTTGAAGGCTTCGGCCAAACTGCCCAATTCATCATTATTGCCGGGGCGTGCGCGCAGGCTGTAGTTTTCTTGATTGGTGACTTGCCGTGACAGTTCCTCCAAGCGGCGAATAGGTTTAATAACCAGCTTGCGCACTTGCCGGGCCACCACCAGCCAGAGCAGCAAGCTTAACGCCAAGATCAGCAAACTGGCGGTGACCGTGCCTTGATAGAACGCGCGAGACAGTTGCTGCTCGCCGACCAGTAACAGGTGCCCTGGCGCGCCGCTGGTTTGCGGCAACTCAACCACTAGGTGTGCAGGGCTGTCGTTGCCGTGACGCCAGCGTGGCAGCTGGTCAAATTGCTCGGGCAGTGGCGTGTTTTCATCATCTTGCAGGGCTGCCAAGCGTTGCCCGTCACTGCTATAGAGCGCGGCGGCGCGCAGTGGTGCGAGGTCAGCCAAGCTATTCAGTAACTCTTTGGCGCTGGTTTCGGAGGCAAGGGCCGGCTGGCTGAGTGCCGGGTTAGCTAACAGCCTGCCGATGCTGTGCAGTGCTTGCGGGTCGATGCTTTGCTGGGCAATCCAGTAGGCGGCGCTGACAAATACCACGTTGACTAGCAGCAATACGGCGGCCAACAGCCCCAGTAGCGCGGCGAGCATTTTTTGCCCAACACTGAGATTGGCAAGGGTCAGGCGCTTGGACATAGGCGAAGAAGGCGTCCTTGGCTGGGGATCTGGCTGGTTTTGCGCCGGGTGTTGAGTGTGGTGTGGGGCAGAGTAGCGCGGCCCTAGTTACTGGGCAATCCACGGGCCAGCAGATGCTCGCTCAGACGCACTTGCAGCGCCTGTAAATACGGCAGTTGTAACTGTTGCCGGCTCACCTCGGCGCAGGCATAGCCGAGCAGGTAGCTGATTTCAGTGCGCTGCTGGCGGCTCACATCTTGCTGCATGGAGGAGTAGTTGGCCGCCGTGGCGTCGATGATGCGCAGTACCTCGTGGTGCAGTTGGCTGGCTGCATGTTCTTGGCCGCAGGCGTGCAGCAACTCAGTCAGCTCACTGCACAGTTGGCTGATTTCGCTGGGGCAGTTACGCAGCTCGCCATTGCGGCAATCGTGCAGCACCGTCAGCGGATTAATCGCGCAATTGATCGCCAGTTTGCGCCATAGCTGGGTGAGAATTTGAGGCGTCCAGCTATGGCCGATGCTGGCGCGGGTTAACGCGCTAAGCCAAGTAGGCGGCGCGGCGTTGCCCGGGTCGCCCAGCCACGTGTGGCCGGCCCCGGCAAACACCACGCAGAAATCGCTCTGGCGGAATGCACCCTCGGTGCTGCTGGCAAAAATGCAGCGTATCGGTGCTAGTAGCTCGGCGACTTGCTGCTGACTGCCGAGGCCGTTTTGCAGCAAGATCACCTCGCTGCTTGCACTCAGGCGCGGTGCGAGTGCGCGAATGGCATCAAGCGCGTCATAGGCTTTGCAGGTGAGTAACAGGCGCTCAATCGGTTGCTCGGCGTCGAGGGTTTGCGCGGCTATCGGCTGTAAGTGGCGCTGGCCGTTCTCGATCAGGGTCAAGCCACCGGCCTGCTGATAGGCCGTTAGGCGGGCTTGGTCGCGCAGAATTAACTGCACCGTCACGCCGGCGCGGGCCAAGCGCACGGCCCATAAAGTGCCCAAGCTGCCGGCCCCAAGAATGTGCCAGGTCGTGGCGTGTAGGGCTTTGCTCATCTTTTATTGAGTTGGTGACAGGCGGGTAGCGTTGATTCGGCCGTTGGCATAGGCCTCTGGCAGCAACTCCACGGCCTTGTCGATTAGGTCTTGTGGGGTTAGTGGCAGCGCGTTGACATCCAGCCCAACCAAGCTGATGCCGGCTTTAAGGCTGATAAAACCTTGGCTGGTTTTAAACGCCTTAAGGTTTAAGCCCTCGTGCAGGCGCTTAAAGCTGCCGGGTACGCACTCTTGAATATTTTCCAGCAGGGCAATCAGGCCGAAGTGGCTGTCATCTAAGCGGGTCAGAACGTCCAGCGGGCGTACATGTTGTTGCAGACGACGGGCGACCCCGTGCAGTAACTCGCTGTGAAAGTCCTCACCGTATTGCGCGCGCAGCTGACTGGCTTCCTGCAAGCCGATCAACAGATAGCACAGAGCGCCGCCACGCGACTCGAGTTGCCGCATGCTGTCGCTCAGGCGCTGTTGCAGCAAGCGGGTATTGCCTAGGCCGGTCAGCGGGTCAACCAAGTTGCGTTGCTCAAGGCTGGCGACGTTTTGGGTCAGCAGGTGGTTCTCTTGTAGTAGGCGCTGCAGGGTGTTGCACAGACGGTCGGCGGCAAATACCCGGGGTACCAATTGTTCGTGCATGGCGGCTTTGTTGATGAAGTCATCGACGCCGCTTTCAAAGGCTTCGCCCAGTACGTTCTCGCCCTCGCGGCCGGTGAGCAAAATGACGTAGGTGTAATGGTGGGTCATTTCATCCAGTTGGCGGATCCGGCTGGTCAGCTCTAGGCCGTCAATTTCCGGCATCATCCAGTCGGCCAATAATACGCTGGCTGGGCGTTGCTCTTGTAATGTCAGGGCTTCGAGGGCGCTGCTGGCAAAGCGTACATCGAGATAGCCGGCAATTTTTAGTGCGCGACCAATAATGGCGCTGGAAAACTTGGTGTCGTCGACCACCAGAATGCTGAGGTGCGGGTTGGGCATTGAGGCGGCTCACAAAAGGGGCAATAAACGCCGGCGTGGAGCCGGTCTATGTGGATGCGAACAGTTATAATGATATCTCGTTTATGTCGTCAAGCCGCGATCCGCCCGTCCGTGACGTCGGTCGCGCCTTCTATCTGGCCCATCTCGTTGGCGCCTTGATTCTCTGGAGAAAACCTATGCCATCGTTTGATGTGGTGTCTGAACTGGATAAACACGAAGTCACCAATGCGCTCGATAATGCCAGTAAAGAGCTGGAGCGACGCTTTGATTTGCGTGGTAAAGGCAGCTTCGAGCTGAAAGACTTGGTCATTCATCTGAGTGGCGATGCCGATTTCATTCTCGAACAATTGAAACCTATCCTTGAACAAGCACTGATCAAACGCAAAATTGATGTGCAGTGCTTGGAGTACAAGGACGCATTCCCTTCCGGTAAAAGCGTTAAGCAAGAAGCCACGCTGCGCGAAGGCATCGATAAAGAGCTGGCCAAGAAGATTGTGGCGCACATCAAAGATAGTAAGTTAAAAGTGCAGGCCGCCATTCAGGGCGAGCAGGTGCGGGTTACGGGTAAGAAACGTGACGATTTGCAAGAGGCTATGGCCGCATTGCGCGCCAAGGATTTCAGCATGCCGCTGCAGTTCAATAATTTTCGCGACTGATAGCGCGTGTTGCCCGCAGTGCTTGTGCCCAAGGCCGACTTTTAGTCGGCCTTTTTATGCGTCGCTATTGGCCGCGTCCTGCACAGCTTGCTTGCGCCACTGCAGGGCGACTAAAAACAAGGTCGGCACACCGAGCAGGGCGGTGATTAAGAAGAACTCGGCATAGCCAAACTTCTCCACCATAACCCCCGAGTAGCCGCCGATCAGCCTTGGCAATAACAGCATCAATGAACTGAGCAGTGCATATTGGGTGGCGGAGAATTTAAGGTTGGTTAGGCTCGACAGGTAGGCGACAAAAGCGGCGGTAGCCAGCCCTGAACTGAAATTGTCGAAGGAAATGCTCACTATTAGCATGTTCAGGTTGGCGCCCATGTCGGCCAGCAGCATAAACAGCAAGTTGGTCGCTGCGGAGGCTGCACCGCCGATAAATAGGATCGGCATAATGCCGAAACGCACTATCAATATGCCGCCTAAACCGGCGCCGAACAGGGTCATAAATAAGCCGAAAATCTTACTGACGCTGGCGATTTGCTCCTTGGTAAAGCCTTGGTCGATATAGAACACGTTGGCCATCACGCCCATCACTGTGTCGGACATGCGATAGGTGGCCACCAAGCCCAGCAGCAAAAAAGCTTGCCAGCGATAGCGCACGATAAAGTCATTAACCGGCGTGAGTACCGGTGCCAAGCCGCGCCGGCCCATGCTGGACAGGCACAGCCCGGTGAGCGTGGTGTACAGCAGGGCGCGCAATAGCGCGCGGTCACTGCACAGCAGTTCGAACAGGCTCACTTCACCGTTGATCACGCTGGCAAAGTCAGTGTGATAAAACTGGGTGAACATCGCCGGCACTGAGATCAGCAGTACGATCAACACCAGCACTGACGCCAGTTGGTGGCTAAGGCCGTAGCGCTCTGCCGATTGCTGGGTGCGCAGCAGCAGTGGTGGTTCGCGCATCCATAGCGTGGTGATCAGTCCTGGCAGCATCAGCATGGCGAATAACAGGTAGGTGCTGGCCCAAGCGCCGTGCTGATAGACGCGGCTGGAGGCGCCAAACCAATCGGCAAAATACAACGCGCCGGCGGTGGCCAGTAGTGCGGCGACGCGATAACCGGCCATGTAACTAGCGGCCAGCGCGGCTTGCTGGCTGTCGTCGGCAATTTCTAGGCGATAGGCATCCACGGCAATGTCTTGGGTGGCGGAGGCGAAAGCCACCACCACGGCCAGCGCAATCAAGCTGGTTAGATGCAGTTGTGGGTCGCAAAAGGCCATGGCCACCAAGCCTAGCGCCACCAGTGTTTGCGACAACACCAACCATGAGCGACGGCGGCCGAGGCGACCCAGCAGGGGCAGGCGCCATTGGTCGAGTAGTGGTGACCAGACCCATTTAAAGGCATAAGCCAAGCCAATTAAGCTGGCAAAACCGATGGTTTCACGGGCGACCCCGGCTTCACGCAGCCATACCGACAGCGTGGAGAACACCAGCATATAGGGCAGGCCAGCGGCAAAGCCGAGCAACAGCAAGGCTAATGAAGCGGGTGTGGCATAGGCTGCGAGGGCGGCGCGCCAGCTTTTATTTGGCAGCGCGGGCGAGCTGTGCTCGGACATAAAAAAGAGCCTGCGGTATGCGAAGTGGTGCTAGAAACTGCCGGGGGTGCAATCAAGGCCCGCACTTTAACTGTTGGGCGGCTACGGGCGCCACCCGTGTAGGCGCATATCAACCCTATCGTTAGTCAGGTGAATGCCCTCCTCGCGCAGTCGTTGTCGCTGCTCGGCGCCGCTCACCGTGCCCTGCGCCAAGCTCAGGTGACCGCAGGCACTGACCACTCGGTGCCACGGCAGGCTTGAACCCTCAGGCAATTGACTGAGGGTGCGGCCCACCCAGCGCGCTGCTTTGCCAAGGCCGGCCATGGCGGCCAGTTGTCCATAGCTGACCACGCAGCCACTGGGAACCTGGGCCAAGCTCAGGTACAGCGCATCCCGCCGGGCAGCTGCGCTTGCCGATAACGGTGCGGTGCAGGCATGCTGCGCGCCGGTTTTATCTTCCTCGAGTTGTTGGTCGCCCATGTTGCTGCGCATCCTGTTGATGGTTTTTGTCTGTGTGTTTGTGCGCTCTGCACTGGCCGATACCGTGTGGCTGAATAATGGTGATCGCCTGACGGGTGAGATCATTGTGCTGGATGGCGGCAAGCTGGCGTTAAAAACTAAGTACGCCGGTCGCGTGCTGATCGACTGGAAGGATATCAATACCCTCACGTCTGAGCAGCCATTGCTGGTTAAGCGTTCAGGCTTTGAGGGGCAGCATAGCCAGCGTTTGGAGGCTGCCGCGCCCGGCCAGGTGCAGGTCTTAAATGGTCAAAAGCAAACCGTGGCGCTGAGCGAAATCAAGCAGCTAGTACCGCCGCGACCCTTGATCAAAGACTTTGTCTGGGAAGGTAACTTGGATGCCAAGCTGGAGCTTGAGCGCAATCAAAATGATACCGATGAGTTCAAGCTGAAGGGCGATACCCGTATCAGCCATGATGTTTGGCGACATGTGCTCAGCGGTGAACTTGAGCGGGAGACAAAAAATAATCAGCAGGTCGAGCGTAACTGGCAGCTGGAATATGACCTCGACCGCTTTATTACCGAGCAGTGGTTTGTGCGCAGCAGCGTGCAAGAACGTCGCAATGCGTTTGAGTCAATTGACCGGGTAAGCTCTTATGGCATCGGCCCGGGCTATCGGTTTTGGGATGATGAGTTGGGACGCTTTGAGCTCATTGGTCAGTATCAGCGCTTTAACTTGCACGCCAATGCCAATGCCGCTAATCCGGGCCGCACCGACTTCGATGCCGGCAGCCTAGAGTGGGATTACAAACGCTTGCTAGCCGGTACTCGGCTCGAGCTTTACAGCACCGGGCAGGTGGCCTTGCCGTTGATTGATCAGGTGGACTACGTATTTGAAGGCGAGGCGGGTTTGCGTTACCGGGTTAATGAGTGGGCACGCATATCGCTGCTGTATGAACTGAACCAAAGTCGCGGTCTGGGCCAGACTGCGTCCGATCGCCAATATATGCTTGGCTTCGGTGTCGGCTGGTAACTTCAAACGGCAAGTCGCTGGTTATAAAAAAGCCCCGCTCTCAAGTTGAGAGCGGGGCTTTTTGCTTGGCGCGGATGAGCCTGTGATTACAGACGCAGGCCGCCGTCTAGCTCAAGGATACGACCGGTGTAGTAGTCGTTTTCCAGGATGTAAGCCACCGAGTGAGCGATTTCAGCCGGCTTGCCCATGCGCTTGAGCGGAATGCCCGAGCACATGCGCTCGAGTGCTTCCGGCTTCATGCTGGCGACCATTTCGGTTTCGATAAAGCCCGGTGCTACACCCGCAACCCGGATGCCATAGCGTGCCAGTTCTTTAGCCCACACCACGGTATCGGCGGCAACCCCGGCCTTGGCGGCTGAGTAGTTGGCCTGGCCGATGTTACCGGCACGCGAGATCGAGGAGATATTGACGATAGCGCCTTCATTCTTCAGTTCAATCATCTTCGCCGCCACTTCGCGGGTGCACAGGAACACGCCGGTCAGGTTGACGTCGATCACCGCTTGCCACTGGGCTAGGCTGAGTTTGGTCAGCTCGCCGTCCTTGACCTTGATGGTCAGACCGTCGCGCAGAATCCCAGCGTTGTTAACCAAACCATTGATGGCGCCGAAATCGGCGGCTACCTGTGCGACCATGTGCGTCACTTGTTCTTCATTGGCGACGTTACACAGGTAAGCTCGGGCTTCAACGCCAGCGCTCTTGCAGGCCGCTACGGCTTCGTCGAGCTTCTCTTGGTTGAGGTCGACCAGCGCCAGTTTGACGCCTTTGCCGGCCAAGTATTCGGCCATCGCGCGACCTAAACCTTGGCAGCCGCCGGTGATGATGATGACTTTATCTTGTAGTTGCATAGGTTGTTCCCCCAATGGTTAAAGCTGGTTGCCCCGCTGGCGCCGCAGAACCGAAGTGCTGAGAGCCTGTCCGTTTATGACGAATTCTGTACGAGGAGTCACAAGTTGAGCGTTAAGACGACAAAGCATGCCCGAGAATTGCTGCTCAAGGAATACCAAGCAGTGCTTTCTACCCATTCAAAAGTGATGCCGGGCTTCCCATTCGGATCAGTGGTGCCTTATTGCCTCGATGACCAAGGCCGGCCGCTGCTGCTGATTAGTCGAATTGCCCAGCACACCCATAATTTGCAACTGCAGCCCAAGTGTTCGTTGTTGGTTGGGCAGCGCGGCGCGGTGGATGTGCAAGCGGCGGGGCGCTTAACCCTGCTGGCTGAGGCCCAGCAATTGGTTGATGAGGAGGAAATCGCTGCGGCAGCCGCGCGCTATTACCGCTATTTCCCCAATGCGCACAACTACCATCAGGCCCATGATTTTGACTTTTGGCGGCTAGAACCTGTGCGTTGGCGCTATATCGGCGGTTTCGGCGCGATTCACTGGCTCGATGAGGTGGCCTTGGCCAATCCCTTTGCCGGTGCGCAAGAGCAGCAGATGCTTGAGCATATGAATGCCGATCACGCCAAGGCGATTGCCCATTATGTGGCCTTGAATGGCTTGCCGGCGGAACCTGCAGCGCAGTTGGTCGGGCTGGATGGCGAAGGTTTTCATCTGCGGATCGGCGCGGTGATCGATTGGCTGGCTTTCCCACAGCCTTGCAGCAGTGCGCTTGAGGTGCGTCAGGCCTTGGTGGCGCTGGCGCAGGCTGAAGCTTGGCCGACCAATGGGGCTGCAGAGGCTTGAAAAGCCGAGCTGGCGCCGTCATTTAGTAACTACTGGAAGAACTCTTCCGTTGAGGAATCTGTCTCGATGCGTGTTTTTTTGTTAGCTTTTGTGCTTTTCCCGGTACTTGAACTCTACGTCTTTACCAAGGTTCAGGCGCTGCTTGGGTTTTTCCCTGCATTGCTGTTAATCATCGCTGGCGTGGTGCTGGGCAGCCTGGTGCTGCGAGTGGCCGGCCTGGCCGTAGCGCTCGGCGTGCGTGCAAGTTTGGCGCGTGGCGAGATGCCTGAGCGTGAGATGCTCGGGGGCATGTTACTGGCGCTCGGCGGTGGCTTGCTGATACTGCCCGGGTTTATCAGTGATGTATTGGCGCTGTTGTGCTTGTTGCCGTTCGTGCGCCGGGCGTTAGTGGGTTTGCTGTTGCGCCGCGCAGAGCAGCGGGCCGTACGCCAGCGGGCCTTTGCCGACGACCTGCAAGCGCGCTCGGGGCAGACGCGACCGAACGTGATTGAAGGTGAGTTCGAGCACCGTGACTCGTAAAGAATTTTCCACGGCTGCCTTGAATTTCACGACTCAGCCCTTATGTAGTTAACACCGCAAGGTTTGTGTTGCTAACGACACATCAGTCTTCTGCGTGCAGCTTGGCTGTACGCAACCGGCATCGCCGGATGCAGTAATCCGCCAGCATCTGCTTGGCCTCTTTAAACCGCATTACTTGGGCCTTACTTGGGCCTTACTTTAGGAGATCATCGTCAATGAAGCTTCGTCCTCTGCATGACCGCGTCGTAATCCGTCGTAGCGAAGAAGAATCGAAAACCGCTGGTGGCATCGTTCTGCCAGGTTCTGCCGCTGAAAAGCCGAACCGTGGTGAAATCTTGGCTGTGGGTACCGGCAAAGTGTTGGACAACGGTGAAGTGCGCGCCCTGGCCGTTAAGGTTGGCGACAAAGTGGTGTTTGGCCCGTACTCCGGCAGCAACGCCATTAAAGTGGACGGCGAAGAGCTGTTGGTAATGGGCGAGAGCGAAATTCTCGCTGTAGTTGAAGACTAATAAGTAGTTCAACACTAAGTACGCGCAGACGCTTGCCGGCTGAACCCAGCCCAAGGTCGCGACGAATTCTGTTCCACGAAACGAATTGAGGCATAACCATCATGGCTGCAAAAGAAGTTAAGTTTGGCGATTCCGCCCGTAAGAAAATGCTCGCTGGTGTCAACGTTCTGGCTGACGCAGTAAAAGCCACCCTCGGGCCTAAAGGCCGTAACGTGATCATCGAGAAAAGCTACGGCGCGCCAACCATCACCAAAGACGGTGTGTCGGTTGCCAAAGAAATCGAGCTGAAAGATCGCTTCGAAAACATGGGCGCTCAGCTGGTTAAAGACGTAGCTTCCCGTGCTAACGATGACGCTGGCGACGGCACCACTACTGCTACCGTATTGGCTCAGTCGATCGTCAACGAAGGCCTGAAAGCCGTCGCTGCTGGCATGAACCCAATGGACCTGAAGCGCGGCATCGACAAGGCGACTATCGCCATCGTTGCTGAACTGAAGAAGCAAGCCAAGCCATGCGCCGACACTAAAGCTATCGCTCAGGTTGGCACCATCTCGGCTAACTCCGACAGCTCGATTGGCGACATCATTGCTGAAGCGATGGAAAAAGTCGGCAAAGAAGGCGTCATCACCGTTGAAGAAGGCACTGGCCTGGAAAACGAATTGTCGGTTGTTGAAGGCATGCAGTTCGACCGTGGTTACCTGTCCCCGTACTTCATCAACAAGCCAGACACCATGGTGGCTGAACTTGACGGCCCGCTGATCCTGCTGGTTGACAAGAAAATCTCCAACATTCGCGAGATGTTGCCAGTTCTGGAAGCCGTGGCTAAAGCCGGCCGTCCATTGCTGATCGTTGCCGAAGACGTTGAAGGCGAAGCCTTGGCGACTCTGGTGGTCAACAACATGCGCGGCATCGTTAAAGTCGCTGCCGTTAAAGCACCAGGCTTTGGCGACCGTCGTAAAGCCATGCTGCAGGACATCGCTGTTCTGACTGGCGGTACCGTAATCTCCGAAGAGATCGGTCTGAGCCTGGAAAGCGCCACTCTGGAGCACCTGGGTAACGCTAAGCGCGTGATCCTCAGCAAAGAAAACACCACCATCATCGACGGTGCTGGCGTTCAAGCTGATATCGAAAGCCGCGTTGCACAGATCCGTAAGCAAGTTGAAGACACTTCGTCCGACTACGACAAAGAAAAACTGCAAGAGCGTCTGGCCAAGTTGGCTGGCGGTGTTGCCGTTATCAAGGTTGGCGCCGGTTCAGAAGTTGAAATGAAAGAGAAGAAAGCCCGCGTTGAAGACGCCCTGCACGCTACTCGTGCAGCCGTTGAAGAAGGCGTGGTACCTGGCGGCGGCGTAGCTCTGGTACGTGCTCTGCAAGCCATCGAAGGTCTGAAAGGCGACAACGCTGATCAGAACGTTGGTATCGCGCTGTTGCGCCGCGCTGTTGAAGCGCCGCTGCGTCAGATCGTCGCCAACTCCGGTGACGAGCCAAGCGTAGTAGTCGACAAGGTTAAGCAGGGTTCGGGTAACTTCGGTTACAACGCTGCTACCGGCGAATACGGCGACATGATCGAAATGGGCATCCTTGACCCGGCTAAAGTGACGCGCTCTGCTCTGCAGGCCGCCGCTTCGATCGCCAGCTTGATGATCACCACCGAAGCGATGATTGCTGAAATCGTTGAAGACAAGCCATCCGCCGGCGGCATGCCGGACATGGGCGGCATGGGTGGTATGGGCGGCATGATGTAATTTAGCCCGGCAGCGTCACCGCCTCGCTAAACCGAAAAGCCCCGGCAATTGCCGGGGCTTTTTTGTGCCTGATGTTTAATCCGCTGGATTGAATTCAACGGCTTTGCAGCGGCAAGCTTAAGTTCGGCTTAAGCTCACGGGCAGAGAGTGCACCTGAACTCAGGTGATGCAGTTACGGGAGAACCCATGCGTATTTTGCTGGTGGAAGATAATCGCGACATTTTGGCCAATCTGGCCGATTTTTTAGAACTCAAAGGCTATAGCGTCGATTGCGCGCAGGACGGTGTAGCGGGTTTGCATTTGGCGAGCACTGAGCATTACGACTTGCTTGTGCTGGATGTAATGCTGCCTGGCATCGACGGTTACACCCTGTGTAAGCGTTTGCGTGAGGATGCCAGGCGCAGCACGCCGGTGATTATGCTGACCGCCCGCGACCAGTTAGATGATCGCCTACAAGGCTTTCGCTCCGGTGCGGATGACTATCTGGTGAAGCCTTTTGCCATGTCTGAGTTAGTTGCGCGCATCGAGGCGGTGCTGCGTCGTGCGCAAGGAGGCGGTCAGCGTTGTTTAACCGTCGGCGATTTAACTTACGACCTCGATACCTTAGATGTCAGCCGTGCTGGGCGCTTGCTCAAACTCAATCCAGTGGGGCTAAAAATCTTGGCCATATTGATGCAGAAAAGTCCGCATGTATTACGTCGCGACGTGCTGGAAGAAGCGCTATGGGGAGATAACTGCCCGGATAGCGACAGCCTGCGCAGCCATATTCACCAGTTACGGCAGGTGATTGATAAGCCTTTTGCTGACGCGCTGTTGCATACCGTGCACGGTGTTGGTTATCGCCTAGTGGAGGCGGCTGATGGAGTTTAAGCAGAGCCTGTCACAACGAATTGTCATCGCCTTTGTGCTGATGACTTTATTGGTGGGGGGCGCGTTTAGTTTAGGCATTGTGCAGACTGTGCACATCATGGAAGAGCGTCTGGTCTCCGGCGTGTTGCGTGGCGATCTGGACCGCATGTTGTTAATGAGCAATATGGATGATTGGCGGCATAAGCCTCAGCCAGGCCAATTGTTTTACTTCTCTGACGGCCCCGGAAAATTTGCCTTGCCGGCCTATTTACAGGGCTTGCCCGCAGGCTTTCAAGAGCTCTATCACGGTCAATATT
>JBILAR010000002.1:0-111247 GCA_044354115.1 Pseudomonas sp.
CCACCCCATCAGCCCGGCGCATTCTACGCAGCTTTCGCTGCTTTGTAACCCCTCACTTAAAGTTAACCTCTTGTTTTACAAGGAGTTTTACGAGAGGTCTACGCCGTAAGAGGGGCGCATAATAGACCTTTTACGGCGAGCGTCAAGGATTAATTACGGACGGCCGACAGCCCGCTCCGACCCTCTATATATAGAGGCACTACACGCGGTTGCCGCCGCCACGCTTGGCGGCCTGCTGAAGCAAGGCGTTGGCAATATCGTTTAGGGGGAGCACTTCCTCTGCGGCGCCTACGGTCACTGCTTCGCGCGGCATGCCATAAACAACGCAGGTCGCCTCGTCTTGAGCGACGGTATAGCCACCTGCTTGTCGGATCTCCAGCATACCCTGGGCACCATCTTTACCCATGCCCGTTAAAATAGCGGCGATTACGTTACGGCCTGCGCATTGCGCCACAGAGCTAAACATCGGGTCGACCGCCGGCTTGTGCCGCCTTACCGCCGGAGCATCGGACAGCCGAATAACGTAGTTGGCTCCAGAACGCTCAACCAACAGGTGCTTGTCACCCGGCGCTATAAAGGCATGCCCCGGTAAGATACGTTCACCACCCTGTGCCTCGCTGACAGTTAACCGGGTTAGGCGATTCAACCGCTCGGCAAAGGAACGGGTAAAACCTGGGGGCATATGCTGGGTAATGACGATGCCGGGGCTATTTGCCGGCATGCCGAGCAACACATCCTTAATAGCTTCGGTCCCCCCGGTTGAGGCACCGATAGCAATGATTTTTTCCGTGCCGACAATCGGTCGAGGGTGCCCGCTCAGTTTGGCTTGTACGGTGACCTCAGACGTTGGCCCGGCAGCCACCATTGGCCGCGCCCTGACCCGTGACATGCTGGCCGCCTTTAGTTTGTAGCAAATCTCTTCGGCGTAGGCCTGCATACCCTCCCTTATCCCCAACTTGGGTTTGGCGACAAAATCCACGGCGCCCAACTCCAGCGCACGAAAAGTTGCCTCAGAACCGCGTTCGGTAAGCGACGAAATCATCACCACCGGCATGGGATGTCCATGCATAAGTTTTTCGAGGAAGGTCAAACCGTCCATGCGCGGCATTTCCACATCCAGCGTCAGCACATCCGGATTAAGTTGCTTGATCAGATCGCGCGCAACATAGGCATCAGGCGCAACGCCAACCAACTCCAACTCCGGGTCGGCTTGGATAATTTCCTTGAGCAAGGCGCGAATCAGCGCCGAGTCATCCACTACTAATACTTTTATCGCCATAACTACTTACTCTAAAAAAGATCGATATCGCCTGACACCGGAGATTTCTTGATGCGCATGCTGTATTCCATTTCACGATCAAACAGGGTGGCGTTGTGCAGGCTTTTAAGCTTTTTGACCATCACCCGGCCCGTGGCTGGAAAGTAGTAAACCTTGCGTGGATAGATATCCAACAGATCTTCGGCGACCACTTGGATTTTTTCAGTTTCTAAATAGTCGCGGACAAACTCAGCATTACGATCGCCGACATTATTAGCCGTCATGCCGCGCAGCACGCTGCCGCCGCCAAACACCTTGGCCTCAAAGCAATGCCGACGTGCGCCGAGTTTGAGCAGATGGTTAACCAGCAACTCCATGGCATACACACCATAACGGGCGGATGCTGAGATCGGACTTATGCCGCCATCGGCGTTACCGGGCAACATGAAGTGATTCATGCCGCCAATGCCACTGACACGATCTCGCAAGCACACAGACACACAAGATCCCAGCACCGTGACTATGACAATGTCGCGCTGGGTGACGAAGTACTCGCCAGGCAAAATCTTCACCGCTTCGCAATCGAAATGCCGATCGAAGTAGGTATTGGGTGCCAGCGAGCTGATGAAGTCGAACTCCATAGCTAATGCCCCCTCGTTACCGGGCGATAAACCGTACGTTCAATCAACTTCACCAAATGAGTGGCATGCACAAAGCTCTCCGAGTGGCCAGCGAAAAACAAACCGTCAGGCCGTAACAGCTTGATCATGCGCTCAAGGATTTTGCTTTGAGTTGGCTTGTCGAAATAGATCATCACGTTGCGGCAAAAAATCACATCAAGCCCAGGAGTGATACCCCAGTCGGCATCCAGCAAGTTGATCTGACGAAACTCAATAAAGGCCTGTAACTCCTGCCGCACGCGCACATTGCCTATTTGCGCGCCTTTACCGCGCAGGAAGAAGTTCTTCTTGCGGGCAAGTTCTAACTGCTCGATACGCTGATCCGGATAAACCCCAGCGCGAGCAGTACTGAGCACGCCGGTGTCGATATCGGAGGCGATTATGCTGACGTCGGGAGTCAAGCTACCCAGCGCCTCAATCATGGTCATGGCCAGCGAGTACGGCTCCTCGCCGGTGCTCGCGGCAGAACACCAAATCCGCAACGGGCGTCGCTCATGGGCATGTTTGCGCACATGAGCGGCAAGCATATCGAAGTGATGGCTCTCGCGAAAAAACGAGGTGAGGTTCGTCGTTAAGGCATTAATAAACTGCTGCCACTCATCCTCATGTCGATCAAGGTAGCTGAAATACTCGGTAAAGCTGCGCAACCTCAGGCTGCGCAGCCTGCGGGCCAGACGGCTGTAAACCATCTGGTCCTTGGTGGCCGAGAGATTAATACCGGCGCGCTGATAGAGCAGGTTGCGAACGCGCTCGAAGTCGTCCGCGGTGTAGTGAAATTCGCGTACGGCCTGCCGATCAGCGTCGCCTGCCGACAGACTCAGAACTCCTCCCATTCGTCATCTTTAGGCTTGCTTGGCTTAGGTAGGCTTTTCGCTGCAGGAGCCTTGCCTCTAGAAGAACTCGGCACGGCGGCGCGACTGCTACTAGGTGTGGCACGAGGCTGACTTAAGCGCGGCACATGGGCGGTTGAGGCGCCAGAATTATCAAACTTAAACACCGCCACCGCTTGCGACATTACCGAGGCTTGATCTTGCAACGACTCGGCAGCAGCAGCAGCCTGCTCGACCAGCGCGGCGTTTTGCTGGGTCATTTCGTCCATTTGCGAAACGGCGCCGTTGACCTCTTCGATGCCAGTACTTTGCTCGGCTGAGGCGGCAGCGATTTCGGACATGATGTCGGTCACGCGCTTGATCGCCACCACGATTTCTTCCATGGTCACGCCAGCTTTAGCCACCAACGCGTTACCGGTATCAACCTTATCGACCGAATCAGAGATCAGCGTTTTGATCTCTTTGGCGGCAGCAGCCGAGCGTTGCGCCAACGTGCGAACCTCGGCGGCCACCACGGCAAAACCTCGGCCTTGATCCCCGGCGCGAGCCGCCTCTACGGCGGCGTTCAGTGCCAGGATGTTGGTCTGGAAGGCGATGCCATCGATAACGCTGATGATGTCGGAGATTTTGCGCGACGAGTCATTGATCGCCGTCATGGTGTGCACCACTTGCTGCACCACCGCACCGCCGGTAATCGCCACTTCCGAGGCATTGGCAGCCAAGGCGTTGGCCTGTTTGGCATTGTCGGCGTTGAGTTTCACTGTAGAGGTCAGCTCCTCCATGCTTGAAGCGGTTTCTTCCAGGCTGGACGCTTGCTGCTCGGTGCGCGCCGAGAGGTCGGCGTTGCCGGTGGCAATTTCACTGGCGGCGGTATAGATAGTGTCCGCCGACTCACGAATCTGTCCGAGCATGTTCGACAAGCTTTGTGAGGTTTCGTTGGAGAAGTCCTTCAACTGGCCAAAAGTGCCTTGATAGTCAGCATCGATGCGTTGAGTCAAATTACCCTCAGCCAACGCGCCCAGTACCCGCACCACATCTTGCAGACCTTTGTCGGAGGTCGCCATCAGTTCGTTGAGGCCGGTGGCCAGATTGAGGAAGAAACCTTCTTTGTTATTGGTATCAATGCGCTGCGTAAAATCACCCGCGCCGGCGGCGGTAACCAAACTGCCCACCTCGCGCTCTACCCCGACTTCAATGGTGCGGTCACTCCACTCCACCACCGAGCCCAGTCGCTCACCACTGTTACTCATTACCGGGTTTGCAACCAAGGCAAAGGTGCGCGCGCCCACTACAATTTGGGCGCGATAGGTGCTGGTGAAGGTGGCCAGCAAACGCTTCTGATGCTCTGGATTTTTATGGAATTGATCAATCGAGCCGCCCAGCAGCTTGTTGGTATCAAAGCTTGGCAGCACTTTACGCAGGTCCGCCTCGGCGTTTTGCAACATCGCCATAACGGTTTTGTTCATATAAATAATGTTGCGGTCGTTATCGGCAATCATCACGTTGGTGGTGACGTTATCCAGCGCAATTTTGACCCTTGCGTTTTCTGCGGCAGCCAACTGCACTTTCTCTTCTGCAGCCAGTTGTGCGGTGATGTCTTGCCACTCGACCACTGCACCGAGACGCTCGCCAGAGGTACTCATCACAGGGTTAGCCACCACGGTAAGCACCCGACCACCGAGTTTAATCTGTGCTTTATAGGTACTACTGATCCGCTCTAGCATGCCGCGTTGATGGGCCGGATTCTTATGAAAACGGTCGATGCTGCCACCCAAAATTTCACTCGCCTTGAACTGCGGCAACTCGGTGCGAATATCGCTCTCGGCAACGGCGAACATGTCCAGCACAGCCTTGTTGGCGTAGATGATATTGAAGTCGCTATCGGCGATCATCACGTTAGCCGTAACGTTATCCAGCGCGCTTTTGATCCGCGCGTTGGCGCTGGCCGCTGCGGCGGATTGCTGCAGCGAGGCGAGCATGCCCCGCACTGCAGCCAATACACTATTCTCTGGCGCAAGCGGTAGATCGAGTGCGAAGTTGCCGGCAGCGATACTACTGGTAATGCTGGCCAACTCCAGCGGGTCGGCACCCAACTGGCGCTTGACGCTGCGGATCAACAAGTAAGCCAATACGCCGGCCAGCAGAACAGCGAAGCCACCGATGATAATGAGCAGGCGGATGGTACCGCTGGCATCCACTCCAGCCTGCGCACCTTGTTTCTCAACCAGTGCGTTCTGGAAGTCGATCAACGCCACGGTATTTTTTAAATTTACGCTCTGCGCTGCTCGCAGATCCTTAAGCAAAAATACCTTTGCCTGCTCAAACTGGCCGGCATCGAAGAGCCGCAGGTACTCGGTCACCGCGGTGTCAAATAGCTCATCATTCGATTCGAGCACCTGAAACAGTTGCCGACCTTCGGCCGAGGTGATGGCCTTATTGAGTTTACCCAGACTGTCTTCTGCTTTTTTCTCAGCCTCTTCGAGTTGCGATTGTTGCTGACTGACTAAGGCCGGGTCATCCTTGGCGATCAACATGGTGCGCACGGCGCGGGCGATGGTGTTGTTACTGTCAACAAAATCATTGGCCCAAACAGTCGTGGGAAACGAATGAGAAACCAAGTCATCAACATCGACACGCAGTTGGTCAATTTGCCTCAGGCTTAAACCTACAATTCCCGCCAGCAAAACCAGCAACACGGCAAAGCTAATCGACAGGCGCTGAACCAGTTTCAATTTACTCAAGTTCATGTGTATCTCCTTAGAATTTTTTGACACGCACACGCAGTTACGGCGGTATTCGGCTAGTCGACCGCTTCATTGAGCAGGGCCATTTCGCCGCTACTCATGAGCTTTTCGATGTCGACCAAGATCAACATGCGCTCTTCAACCGTGGCCAAGCCCTTGAGGTATTCGGTGTTAAAAGTGCTGCCAAACTCTGGCGGTGGACGGATGGCTTCGTCAGCCAAGGCGATCACGTCAGAGACTGAGTCAACCACCACACCAATGATGCGTTTAAGCACATTAAGAATGATCACCACGGTGAACTGGTCGTAGGTGACGCTGGACAGGTTGAACTTAATCCGCAGGTCAACGATTGGCACAATCGCGCCGCGCAGGTTAATCACTCCTTTAATAAACGGCGGGCTGTTGGCGATGGCGGTGACTTGATCGTAGCCACGAATTTCCTGCACGCGCAGGATGTCGATGGCGTACTCCTCAAGGCCGAGGGTGAAGGTTAGAAACTCCTGTGTCGGCTCGCTGACACGCTTACTCTCACGTTGGTCATGCATGGTTTAGCGCTCCTTGTCCGGCCAGTCTGGGTAGTGCATCGACGTCGAGAATCAATGCCACGCTGCCATCACCCATGATGGTGGCCCCGGTAACACCGTCGACACGGCGAAAGTTTTGTTCGAGGCTTTTAATCACCACTTGCTGCTGGCCGATCAACTCATCGACCTGCAACGCAAAGGAGTTGCCCTCAGCCTCAAGGATCAACACCAAGCCACCCGCCACGGCGACCGGTGCAGCCGTTTGATTGAGCAAGCTATGCAGTGAAAGCAGCGGCAAATACTCATCGCGCACGCGAATCACCGCGCTGCTGCTGCCGCTCATGCTGTAAATGTGTTCGTCTTGGAGTTGCAGTGACTCGACGATGTAGGTCAGCGGCACCACGTAGTGAACTTTGTCGACCTCGACGACCATGCCATCGAGAATCGCTAGGGTCAGCGGCAAGCGAATAACGATATGGGTGCCTTGACCGGCGACCGACTTGATCTCGATGCGCCCGCCAATCGAGGTTATGTTACGGCGCACCACATCCATGCCGACGCCACGCCCGGAGAGGTCGGTGACCGCTTCGGCGGTGGAGAAGCCGGGCATAAAGATCAGCAGCCAGACCTCGCTGTCGGGCATGTCGTCAGTCACCGCCATGCCCTGCTCTTTAGCCTTGGCCAGAATCCGCTCGCGTGACAAGCCTTTGCCGTCGTCGCTGATTTCCACCACGATTCGCCCACCTTGATGGGCTGCAGACATACGCACTGTGCCCTGCGCGGGCTTGCCAGCGGCTATGCGTTCGGCTGGCAACTCAATGCCGTGATCGATGCTGTTACGGATGATATGGGTGAGCGGATCGGTGAGCTTTTCAATTACCCCCTTGTCCAGCTCGGTGTGCTCGCCACGCAACACCAACTCCACTTGCTTGCCGAGCTTGCCGCAGGTGTCGCGTACCAAGCGTGGAAAACGGTTAAACACAAAGCTAATCGGCAACATGCGGATCGACATCACAGCTTCTTGCAGTTCGCGGCTGTTGTGCTCGAGCTGACTCAAGGCTTGAAAGATGCGTTCGTGTTCGCTGGGGTCGAGCACCAAGCTCAACTGCGCGAGCATGGCTTGGGTGATGACCAACTCACCGACTTGGTTAATCAGGCTGTCGATGCGGTCGACACTGACGCGGATTGAGCTGGACTCACTCTCGGCCTGACTCGGACTGGCGGGGGCGCCGCGCCGGTCGGTGCTGCGCCGATCTTGTGCGGGAGCTGGCGGTTCAAGCGCTTGCACCGCGACGGGTGCAATAGTTGGTGCAGACGCCACTATTGGCGCGCCGGGAGCATCGTCAAAAAAACCGTAAGCGCTATCGGTGGCGGCCGCGCTGACGACTGGCGGCTCGTCGGCAAACAAACCGTAGGCTTGCTCCTCAACCACCACGGCCGGCACTGCGGCCGGGGCACCGGGAGCGTCGGCGAAGAACCCAAAGCTGTCATCTTCGGTCGCTACGGGTGCGGCAGTAACTCCGGTCTGCTGGTCGATCAGCGCTTGCAGGCGCTTGCGCGTGGCTTCGACCGGAATACTGGGGTCTGGGCTTTCGTGTTTGTGCGCCGCGACTAACTGCAGCAACACATCGCGCGACTCGAGCAGCACGTCGACCATCTCGGCCTGCAAGTGCATTTGCCCAGAGCGGATTTTATCCAGCAGGGTTTCCAGCACATGGGTGACAGAGGTGATGTCATCAAAGCCGAACATGCCGCTGGAGCCTTTGATTGAATGCGCCGCGCGGAAGATTCCGTTAAGCGCCTCGGGGTCGGGCTGAGCAATGTCCAGCGTCAACAACAAGTGCTCAAGTGCGGCCAAGTGCTCTTCTGCTTCCTCGAAGAACACCCCAAGGAACTGACTCATGCCAAATGTCATGGTTACCTGCCAAAGTCTGGATTCAGTTCAGGACTTTCTTGGTGACTTCCAGCAGCTTTGGTGGGTCGAAGGGTTTTACCAGCCAACCGCTGGCACCTGCTTCGCGTCCCTGCAACTTCATGCTGTCGGCAGCTTCGGTGGTGAGCATCAAAATCGGCACTGCGCGGTAATTAGGCAGCCCGCGCAAACTTTTAATCAGGGTTAAACCGTCCATGTTCGGCATATTTTGGTCGGTAAATACCAAATTGTAGGTTTTGCGCTGCGCCTTACCTAAGCCATCACGGCCATCCACCGCCTCGTCCACCTCGTAACCGGCAGAACGCAGGGTGAAGCCGAGCATTTGGCGAATCGAAGCTGAGTCGTCAACAATTAGAATGGACTTGCTCATCCGTTAAGTGCCCCTAATAAAGTCATCAAGTTTTCAATACCGCATTAGTAATAGGTAAATGGTCCCAGCACAGCAAGGCCGTAACCTGGTTGCCGCGGCCGTGGATCTGCACGCTATGGCTCAAGCGACGCACCAGTTGCAAGCCTCGACCGTGATAAAGGCTCGGCTCAGCAGTGGAATTTTGCTGGCTGGCCCAGTCAAAGCCAGGGCCACTGTCGGTCACCTCGATGCTCAGCTGATTGCCTTGTAGCGAACCGATCTGGCAAATATCCAAGCGAATCTGACCACTATTAAGCGCTTCAAGCCGCTCAATACGAGCCAACAAGTAACGTTCGAATCCCTCGGGGCCATCTTTAAGCTCTGAACCCAAGCCTAGTAGACCGTGGTCTAAAGCGTTAGTAATGAGCTCGCGCAAAATCAAACTAAATGGCCCTTGGCGCTGCTGATCAAGCCCCAAGGTGTTACAGAAATCGGTAAGCAACGGCTCTAAATCGAGGCGACGCAACTGCTCGGCCTGTAAGCACAGATTGAACTCCCAGCTCTGCACCAAACCACTGCTGGCCGGCGTGGGCGGCACATCTAGCTGAACGGCAGGGGTTGAGATTGGCGCGCGACAGTCGAGCAATAGGCACGACAGATCGTCGTGTGGGGTCGAGCCTTGCAAGTGTTCAAGCACAGCCTCTTGCACGCGATCTAAGCATTGTTCTACCGCGCCGTCAGCCACACAGCGCTCCAAGAGCTGCATGCCAAACTGCTCCGACGCAGCGTTTTCAGCCTCAATTAAGCCATCCGAAAACAGCAATAAATGACTGGCCTGCGGCACCTGAACGGTCTCGGTTTCGCAAATAAACTCGCTGTTTGGCAAGATCCCCAGCGGCAAGTTATGCGAGCGAAAGCGGCGTAACACCTGCCCTTGCGCACCAATTAACAAGGCCGGCGGCAAGCCCCCGTTCCACACTTCGATACTCGAGTCGCGCGGGTTATACATAGCCATGGTGGCAGCGACAAAGCGATCGGAGGGGCTGTAACTGCGGTGCTGATGATTCAGTTCGCGCGCAATGGTGTCGAGCTGATAACCCTTGGCGGCCATGGCATAAAACGCTTGCGAGAGCGGTATCAGGGTCAGCGCCGCCGGCAAACCATGACCGGTGGCGTCAGCCAACATTACATACACATCCCCATTACGCGAGGTGCAGGCCAAGAGCAAATCGCCTGAGACTTCAGCGGCTGGCTGCAACAGGTATTTGATCAGAGGGCTGTCGAGCATCTCGCGGCGCACCAAGCGCTCCATCAAGAAGCTGCAGATGCGCCGCTCTTCAGCCTCCAGACTGGCATAGTGCTGCAACTGTTGATGCTGGCCAGCGATTTGCTGCTGCATGCGCGCAATGCGCCAAAACGAGTTGATTTTAGCTTCGAGAATTTGAAAATTAATCGGTTTAGCGATGAAGTCATCGCAGCCGGCATTTAGCGCCAAAACCTGCTCATCGATGGCCGCCCCGCCTGACAACATAATGATCGGCAGCCAGCCACTGGCTTGCTGCATTTCACGCAACGCCCGGGTGGTATCCAAACCATCCAAGCCGGGCATTTGCCGATCGACCAAGACCAGGTCAAAGGCTTGCTCGGCATAACGGATTAACGCCTGATCACCGCTAAGTACATGCACCACCGTATGTCCAAGACGCTGAACAAAGGCGGCGATGACCATGCCAATCAGTGGGTCGTCATCAATGGCGAGAATATTCAGTGGCCGCATAATTAACGGATGGTGAAGATTTTATGGAAGTTGGCGATTTCCAGCACATCCTTAACCGTGCCAGTTAAATTGGCCAATTCAACCTTGATGCCCAAAGGCGCAGCTTTGTCGCGCAACAGCAGCAAGATGCCCAGCGCGGCTGAGTCGATATATTGCACCGCCTGCAAATCGACCAGCACAGACTTGACCCCAGCTTGCGCTAAAGCCGCCTCGTAGTCGGTACGAAAACTGCGAAAACTGTTGAAATCAAAACGTCCTTGCGGACACAAAGTCACTTGATTGTCGGCGCTCATGGCAGCCCTCCTTAGAAAAGATCAATACCGCCTGCATTCATGCTGGTCTGCGACACGGGCCCGGACTGCACCTGTTTTAACTCTAGTCGCTCCTCATGCAAACGTTGCAATTGCTCATCGGCCGGCAAGCGCACATGCCCTTGCAAACGTTTTGAAAAAGCCTCAAGCCCCTGGCAATGCAGGTGCATCTGGCCAAGCAGTTGACTGCTGAGGTCTTGAAACTGTAAGGCGGTAACCGCCCGACTAATGCCGTCGCCGATGCTGCTGGAAATACCGTCTAACTGGCTGATCACCTGCATGGTGCGTTCACTCATGCGCTGTAAATCATCAAGCATGTCATTCACTTGCTTGCGCGAGCCCAGTGCAAAGGACATGTCTTTGGCAGCCAGCAAGCTCACAGCCGCATCCGCAGCTTTTAGCTCGGCATGCACGGCATCGACATGCTGGCGTATTTGCGAGGAAAACACCGTCGAGCGACTCGAAAGTGCCCGTACTTCATCGGCCACCACGGCAAAACCGCGACCCGACTCGCCGGCTCGAGCAGCCTCAATGGCTGCGTTAAGGGCGAGTAAATTAGTTTGTTTGGCGATCGAGTCCATGTCACTGGTGGACTTAAGAATGTCGCCGATTTTGGCGCTGATACAGTCCATGCGCTCAACCAACTGCATGGAGGTATGACTGGTTTCGATGGTTGATTCGACGAACAAGCCCAAGGTGGTTTGCGTGGTGCTAACGAACTCTTGCAAGCCCCCCCCACCACTGCCGCCGCGATGATTTTCGATCAGCTCGTGGGCCAAATCGTGCTGTTCGTTAACGCTGCGCGCTAACTGAGTGAAGCTGGCGCTCAAGTCGACGATAGCCGAACCCAGCAAAGCATTCACTTGCTTAACCTGGCCCTGTAGCAACCCGCTCTGATGCTGGATGGTTTGGCGGTTTAGCAGGCACAGCTCATCGGCTTGTGCGCGGGTTAAACCTTCAGGTGGTAACTCAAGTAATTCGCTGCTCGCTGACCCGCTGTGCAGCAGCGCTAACATGCCCACGCTGCTCACTAAACCGGCCAGTAAACTCAGCCACGGCGACTGCCAAAGCGCCCACAGCCCAAGGCTCAACAACCACGGCAAGGCTTGCGCAAACAACAACCTTGACCAAGACAGGGGCGACACTAAGGCGGACTGCGCAGAACCATTCATAGGCTACATCCTTTGTTCTTATTCAATACCCGCCAGCTCCTTAACCCTAGAAGCTCGGGACATTCTGTCAATCGCTGGCGTGGCGATTGACGACTACTTGCACATATCGGCCAGTTGACGAACAACTGAAGATAGATCGATACCGGCCACTAAAAACAGCACGCACACTTGCATTCGGCGCTATTTGCACCTTTGCTTAGGACAACATTACGCAGCGGTTATTACGCCATTAATCTAGAGCGTGCCATGACTCAACTCAGTCGAATTTTGCATGTAGAGGATGACCGCTCAATTCAGGCGGTGGCCAAGGTGGCGCTAGAGGCTGTGGGCGGTTTTCAAGTGCTCAGCTGCGCCAGTGGCGCCGATGCGCTGGCACAAGTACTGGCCTTTGACCCACAGTTTATTTTGCTGGATGTGATGATGCCCGGCATGGACGGCCCGCAAACCCTGCTAAAGCTGCGCGAACTGGTGGATATCCGCCGCGTGCCCGTAGCGTTTATGACCGCCAAGGTGCAACCGGCAGAGATTGAACACTACCTGAGCCTTGGCGCACTGGATGTGATCACCAAACCCTTTGACCCCATGCAGCTAGCCCAGCAGGTACGCGACATCTGGACACGTAACCAGAACGCCAGCCCCACGAGCACTGCATGAGCATAAGTGCGCCCTTACCAGCCAATGAAACCGAGCGCTTAGCCGCACTGGCCCGCTACAACATTTTGGATACGCCAGCCGAAGAAGAGTTTGACGACTTCACCAAACTGGCCGCGCAAATCTGCGGCACGCCCATTGCGCTGGTATCGCTGATAGACGCCCAACGTCAGTGGTTTAAAAGCCGCGTGGGGCTGGACGCAGAAGAAACCGCTCGGGAAATCGCCTTTTGTGCCCACGCAATTCTCGGCAATGAGGTGTTTGAAGTAAGCAACGCCCTCGAAGACTCGCGCTTTTTCGATAGCCCTTTGGTCACTGGCGCACCGGATATTCGTTTCTACGCTGGCACTCCGCTAACCACTCCCGATGGTTTTAATCTGGGCACCCTGTGCGTGATTGATCGCAGCCCACGGCAACTTAACCCACTGCAACGCGATGCCTTGGCGCGCTTGGGCCGGCAAGTGGTACGCCAACTAGAGCTGCGTAAAAGTGCTGAGTTGCACTCACAGCAGTTGGCCCTGCAGCGCGCGATGATCAGCAATGCTGGCATCGCCATGCTTACCACCGACCTCGAGGGTCGCATCGACAGCGTTAATCAGGCCGCAGCCCAACTGCTCGAATACTCGGCTACGACGCTACACGGACAATCCATCTGCGTGCTGCATAACCCCCTGCAACTACGCGCACGCGCTCAACTAGCCAATATTGATGAGCCTTTTACCCTGCTGGTAAAACAGGCACAGAGCGGTGAGCGCGAAAGCCTCGAATGGATTTACCTGCGCAGTGACGGCCGCCCCCTGCCGGTACAGCTGAGCGTTTCTGCTATTTGTAACGATGCCATGGAGTTACAGGGGTATTTGTTTATTGCCCGTGATTTGCTGCAGCGCGAGCAATTGCAGCAACGTTTGCAGCATTTAGCCGCACAACTGCCGGGCATGGTTTATCAGTTTCTGTTGCGCACTGATGGCACCAGCTGCTTTCCCTATGCCAGCGCCGGCATTATTGAGGTTTATGGCTGCACACCCGAACAGGTACTCAGCAGCGCCGAAACGGCATTTGCGGTATTACACCCTGACGACTTAGCCACTGTCAGTGCATCGATAGAGCACTCCGCACAGACACTCTGCGAATGGCGGGCCGAATACCGGGTCATCCATCCGACTAAAGGCCTGATCTGGCTTGAGGGGCGTGCCAGCCCAGAACGCCGCGATGATGGTTCAACCCTCTGGCACGGTTTTATTACCGACATTAGCGCGCGCAAAGCCGAGCACAGCGAACTGGACCGCCAGCAAGAGATCAATCGACGGCTATTGGCGACCTTCTCCGATGCCATCGTGGCCTGCGACACACAAGGGCAACTCAGCCTGATCAACGACAGTGCCGGCGACTGGTATGGCGTCGAGCCGGGTAAGTCGCCCAACATGCCCACCGCCAAAGAGTGGGCACAACGCTACGGTTTATTTGAGATCGATGGACAAACCCCGCTAGCCCCCAAAGACATGCCGCTGCTACGCGCCCTCGCCGGCGAACAGGTACGCAATAGCGAACACTGTATCGTCCGTAGCGACCACGCCACCCGCTATGTATCGGTGAATGCCGATCCGCTATTTGCCGCCGACGGCCAGCAAACTGGCGCCGTCGCCGTGTTGCACGACATCACCGAGCGTCGGCATATTGAGCAGTTACAGCGCGATTTTGTCTCCACCATAAGCCATGAACTGCGCACCCCGCTAACCTCAATTAGCGGCTCGCTGGGTTTAATTAATGGCGGCGCACTTGGCCCGGTACCGGCCAGCATGAGCGCCATGCTGGGCATTGCGCAGCAGAACAGTCAGCGCCTAAGCCTGCTGATTAATGACTTACTGGACATGGACAAACTACTCGCCGGGAAAATGGACTTTAACCTGCAGGAGCAAGCCTTATTACCCATCGTGGAAGAGGCGCTGCGCAGCAATCAAGGCTATGCCGAGCAGTATCACGTGAGCTATCAACTGCTGCCCGGTAGCGACGCACGCGTGACGGTCGACAGCCTGCGACTGCAACAAGTACTGGCCAACTTTTTGTCTAACGCCTGCAAGTTTTCCCCGCCTGGCAGCCACATTGACGTGCGCGTAGACACCCTAGACGGGCAGGTACGGGTAAATGTGTGCGATCAGGGCAACGGCGTACCGGCGGAGTTTCAAGCGCGGATCTTTCACAAGTTTTCCCAAGCCGACGCATCAAGCACCCGCCAGCAAGGTGGCACCGGCTTAGGTTTAGCCATCAGCAAAGAGCTAATCGAGCGAATGGGGGGCAGCATAGGCTTTGACTCAAGCGCACGAGGCGCGACCTTTTGGTTTCAGCTTGCGCTCGTAAACGAATGCCCCCATTAAGCCGCGACCGGCTTTCTCCGCTCATTTTCAGCCAGGTTTACCAAGCTGGGCTAGTCTGAGTTAATGGCTGCGCGTTTGCGCCCGCGCCAGCCTAACCACACCAGTCGATCGCGCCCACTAGAGCATTGCCCATGGCCACCAGTGATGACGAACTGCAACAACTTCTGCAGAGCCTCGGCGCACAGTTTCTTCTGCGCTTAGAGCAAGAATTACCCGAATTGCGCGCACTGGCAGAACAATTATTGATCGCCAACGCAGCGGCCCCACGGCAGATCATTTTGCAGGGCATGCGCGAGCAACTGCATAAACTCGCAGGCTCGGCCGGCACCTTTGGTTATGCCAGTTTGGGCGCCCAAGCGCGCACGCTCGAACTCAGTAGCGTGGCACTCCTGAGTGCCAGCACTGCCGAACAACTGCACAAGCACGCCCAGGCCATAATAGGTTTTAGCCAACAGGATTGCGCCCAGACTGCAGTCCCCGACAGCACCGAAAAAAGCCCGGTGCAAATCAGTAATAGCAATGAACTGAGCCGACGCATTTACATCTTAGAACCCGACCCGCAACTGGGTGAAAACTTGCAAACCACCCTGCACAGCTTTGGTTATGCCGCCGAGCATCTGCGCAGCAGTGCAGCCATGCTTGAGGCGGTGAATCGGCAGCTACCGGATGTATTGATCATCGATAGCCGCTTAGAAGAAGCCAACCCCGACGGCCTGGCCTTTGCCCGCGACTTGATCGCACAACTTCCGCTACCGCTGCCGCTGCTGATCATCTCAGAGCAACATGACTTCGACACCCGACTGCGCGCAGTGCGGGTTGGTGTGACGGGATTTTTTACTAAACCGGTGAACTTCAACACCTTGGAAAGCCGCCTCGACAGCATCTTTGCGCAACAGCGCGGCGAGCCATTTCGGGTATTAATCATTGACGACGATCTCGAACTGTCCAAACGCTATCGCTTGGTGCTGGACAACGCCGGCATACAGGTAGAAACCCTCAGCCAGCCAGAAAACATCGATAGCGTCATGCACAGCTTTAACCCTGAAGTGGTGTTATTGGATGTGCATATGCCGCTCTGCTCAGGCCCGGAACTGGCGCAAATAATTCGTTTTAACGATGCGTGGTTGCGCGTGCCGATCATTTATCTATCCGCCGAAACCGACATCAGCAAACAGATCAAGGCACTGCTAAAAGCCGGTGACGACTTCGTCACCAAACCCATTTCCGATAACTCCTTGGTCGCCAGCGTGTTAGCCCGCGCCCAGCGCGCGCGCTTGCTCAGCAATGCCTTGTCGCGCGACAGCCTGACCGGCCTACTTAAGCATGCCGATATCAAAGAGCAGGTGGCGGTGGAGGTTGAGCGGGCGGCGCGGCGCGGCACATCTGCTTGCGTGGTGATGCTGGACTTGGACAACTTCAAGCAAGTGAACGATAGCTATGGTCACGCAGTCGGCGACAACGTTATTCGTGCGCTCTCCAACCTGCTACGCCAACGCCTAAGACGGATCGATAGCCTTGGCCGTTATGGCGGCGAAGAGTTCACGGCGGTATTGCCCGAGTGCAATCTTGAGCAGGCTAAACGGATTCTTGACGAGATACGTTTGCGCTTTGCCGAACTACCGTTTATCGCCCACGAAAGCAGCTTTAACGTGACCTTTAGCGCCGGCATTGCTCAGAGCAACAGCCAAACCAGTGCCAGCCAGCTAATTGAACTGGCCGACCAAGCCCTGTATGCGGCCAAGGCTGCCGGGCGTAATCAAGTGCTCTGCAGCCCTCAAGCCTAGCAGCCAGCCCCGCGCATTCCGCGTGGCGCAGGGCTGCTAGCGATTGATCATTAGCGGCTAGCGGTTGGGCTAAGCACCACTTGCATGGCCATTTCGTCCAGATCACTGATATTGCGGGCAATGTAAAAATCGGCGCCACCCTTGGCGCGAAACGTCTCATCCGCCAACAGTTGCGCTCGCACAAACCTATAGCTGCTGCGCACACGATTTAGCTCGCTGGCTTGCGTAGGGTATTGCCCCAGCAGCAACTCAAAACGCTCAGTAATGCTCTGGTCTAATTGTTCACGTTGCGCCTGCGTAAGCACAACAGGCGCACCGGCAGGCAAAGGGTACTGACGCACTTGGTAGTCGAGTAACAACTGGGCCATTTCAAGGCTCTGCTGATGCAAGGTGGTGACCAGTATTGGCGCGTCCTGCTGGGCTTGCAGGTAGTGCTCGCGCCCCCAAGCATCCAAACGGCTTTGCAACTGCAGCAAGGTCAAAATACGTGCGGGGTATGCGTGACTGTCGCCGCGCGCGGTACTGTCGAGGGCTTTAAATTCAGCCTGCATCAACTGCTCAATTTCAACTAGCTGCGTTGGCTGGCCCAGTTGTACTACACGGGTATCGAGTTGGGTCAGGCTACCAAAGCTACCCGTTAACGCGCGCGGGTCTTGGGTTTTTTCCGCAGGGTTGAAGTACAACATTGAGCTTGCGCACAGTAAATAGCTATTGGTGCGCACGTCATGCAGATACTGCAAATCGAGCAAGCCGGCCTTGGCCTGCGTACACATCAATAAGACGCCCAACAGAAAGCCTGCTCGCATAGTCAATTGCTCCTGTGTATTTTTATTATTAGAAGTAGGCAAGTAAATGCCAGTGCGCAGAATAGGTCAGTCGCTCACTCAGTACAGCATTCGACTGACCAATGGTGGCGCTTTGCGCAAGCGCCACCACTCGATAAAACCCTGCCTCAGAAGGACGGCATTGCACCGTCCTTGCTAACGCTGAAACAAGAGTCTTTAAACCGCCTTAGCGGCGTTCGCCTGCTTAACACCGCTCCAGGTGTCATTAAGCAAAAAGTGCGACAGCGCGGGGATAAGTACCAAGGCACCGATCATGTTCCAGATGAACATAAAGGTCAGCAAGATACCCATATCCGCCTGAAACTTAATCGGCGACCACGCCCACGTAATAACCCCGGCAGCCAAGGTAATGCCCACCAGTGCCACCACTTTACCGGTGAATTGCACCGCGCTTTTATAGGCCTCAGACAGCGTCATCCCTGCGCGCTGATTCTGCAATTGGATGCTCAGTAGATACAGCGCGTAATCGACACCAATACCCACACCCAAGGCAATTACCGGCAAGGTTGCGACCTTAACGCCAATCCCGAGCATAACCATCAATGCCTCGCAGAGGATCGAGGTGAGAATCAGCGGCAAGATTGCCACTACCATCGCACGCCAACTACGGAAGGTAATCAGACAGAAAATGCACACTGCAATGTAAACGTACAACAACATAGTACGACTTGCCGCATGCACCACTTGGTTAGTGGCTGCCTCGATTCCGGCATTACCAGCGGCCAGTAAAAAGGTACGGTCTGGACTGTTGTGCTCAAGGGCAAAAGCCTCGGCAATTTTAGACACGCTCTCCAGCGTTTCGGCCTTGTGATCTTTCAGAAAAGCAATCACCGGCATCAACGAACAATCGACGTTAAACAACTCCGGGCTGTTAACCGAAGCTTGTTGCGCCGAATAGTTGAGTACGTTTTGATTGTGCGCAATGCTAAAAAACTTAGGGTTCCCCTCGTAGGTTCCCGCCGTAATTTGCCGTACTGCGTTAACCAAAGACACCGTAGCTTGCACGCCCGGTTGCTGTTGTAACAACCAAGCTAAGCGGTCAGCTTCAACCAAGGTTTGATGGTTTAAGCAACCTTCTGGCGGCGTTTTTACCATGATCACAAATACATCGCTGGACAGCGTGTAGTGCGAGGTAATGTAGGCGTTATCACGATTGTAACGTGAGTCGGCGCGCAACTCCGGCGCGCCCGCATCAAGGTCGCCGACCTTCAAGTGCGTACTGATGGCATAACCGCCAATCGCCAAGATCAACGACACCACAATGGCAATGGTGGCCCAACGGCGCTCGGTGAAGCGGTCAAGCAAACTCCACAGAGCGCCCAAGCCCTTGCCGCTTACCTCGCTGTTTTCTTCTTTAAGCGTGCGTGCGGCCGCCGACGGGCTAACCCCAACATATGACAAGGCCACGGGCATCAACATCAGCGAGGTGAAAATTAATACCGCGACACCAATACTGGCGGTAATCGCCAAGTTTTGAATGACGGGGATATCAATCACCAACAACACAGCAAAGCCTACCGCGTCGGCCAATAGCGCAGTAACGCCGGCCAAGAACAAGCGCCGAAAGGTGTAACGTGCCGCGATGAGTTTGTGCGTGCCACGCCCAACATCTTGCATGATGCCGTTCATTTTTTGCGCAGCGTGAGATACGCCAATGGCAAAGATTAAAAAAGGCACCAATACCGAGTACGGGTCCAGCGGATAGCCGAGCAAGCCGAGAATACCCAACTGCCAAACCACCGCCATCAATGAGCAAAACACCACTAAAAAGGTGCTGCGCCAGCAAGGGGTGTACGCGTAAATAATAACGACCGCAATCACTAAGGCCGCTGCAAAGAAAAACATCACCTGCAGCAAACCATCAACCAGATCGCCTACCAATTTAGCGAAACCGATGATATGAATTTTGATCTTACCGGTGCCTTCTTTGCCGGCTAAGCGCGCTTTAGTGTCGCCATTAAACTCATATTTATTGCGCAGTTGATCTTCAAGAAAGTGCGCAAACTCGTAATAGTTAATGCCCTTGCCGGTGGCGGAATCTTTGTCCAGTAAAGGGACAACCAACATAGTCGAACGACCATCGGTCGACACCAAACTTCCCGCAATCCCCGCCTTGCCGATGTTCTGGCGGAGTTTTTCCATGTCCTCTGGCGTGCCCTTGAAGGTCGACGGCATCACTTGCCCACCGGTAAAACCTTCTTCGGTTACCTCCGTCCAGCGCACACCAGGAGTCCACAACGACTTAAGCCAAGCGCGATCAACACCGGGGGTTAAAAACAACTCATCGTTGATTTCTTTCAGGGTATTTAAGTAGTCCGCATCGAAGATACTGCCTTCGGTGTTTTCCACCACAATCCGCACCGTGTTGCCCATGCCGCGCAAGGACTTACGGTTTTCCATAAAGTTTTGGATGTAGGGATGACTCTGCGGAATCATCTTCTCAAAGCTCGGGCTGAGTGTCAGCCGAGTCAATGCCATATAACCCAAGAACAGCGTGATAACTGCGAAAGTGACGATGAACAACAGGCGATTATTAAAAATCAACCGTTCCAGCCTATTACCGGAATTCGCGTCGAAATCTTTCAAATCGCGGATCACCGGCATCGCGTCTTGTTTGATGCTAGCCATGACTTGGGGTGCCCCTAATTAATTCTTGTTATGACCGGGTTTAACGCGAAGCCGGAATTGGAAATTGACGCACGCCACGATTACCGACCACCACCAACTGGTTATCCGTGGTAGCTGTCGCGCCGGCCACTGAGGCTAGAGGCTCCTGCGGACGCAAGGTAAAGGTTGCGCCATCATCAGTGCTGACCAATACATGACCTGCCTGACTGAGCAAATAAATGCTGCCGGTTGAGTCCACGCTAGCAGCGGCAATACTGACCGGCAAACCCGTTTCGACCTTGGCCCAACTAACGCCCGCATCGACACTGCGATACACATTGCCGCGCAAACCGTAGACCAACACCAAGCCAGGTTTGCCGGTCATGCCAAAAAAGGTTCCGCTATAAGCTGTAGGCACCGCAACAAAACGCTGGCTGGCCTGATCAAGTTTGAGCACTAAGCCCTGCTCACCGACAATGAAGACCTCGTCACCTATTTTATTGATGGCGTTAAGGTGGAAACCTTGTGGGTTTTCGGTGTTCTCGAGGATTGGCGTCCAGTTATTACCGCCATCTTCAGTACGCAGAATCAGATTAAAAGTCCCGACGATGTAACCGACCTTGTCGTTGGCGAACCACACATCCAGAAAAGAGCTGTCTTCGCCCTCGTCCTGCATACGTTTGGCGTCATCCAGCAAGGTTAATAATTGCTGATTATCCGGTTGTGCTGCGGATAATTTGGTGTAGTGATCAAGTAACACCTGACCAATTTGTCGGCCATCAAGTTGCTTGCTCCAAGTCGCGCCAGCATCACTGCTATGCAGCACCACACCGGAATGTCCAACAGCCCAGCCATCTGTTGCAGTTGGAAAATAAACCGCTAACAAGTCAGCGCTTAATGGCACGCTGGCTTGCTGCCAAGTAATGCCAAGATCATCAGAATAAACAATATGGCCACGTTGACCGACGGCAATCAGTCGCTTACCCACTTGGGTGACATCAACTAATTGGTTATTAATTGCCAGCTCGCTGCGCACCGCAGGGGTATCAAGAATCTGTGCAAATTCGCCGGCGAAGCTACTACCTTGATGCAGTAATAGCGCCAGGCTTAAAGCCGAAAAAGCAATTCGCTGGGGAAACTGCATAATGCTTACTCACAAATAAAGCCGCCGAATGACATGTAAACATGCAATCCGGCGGCTGAGTAACGAATGACCAATCAAGCAATGATTAGCGGATACCAGCACCGGCCAGCGACTCGGGTGACCACTGCGCCTTGCTTAGCTTAGGAATGTACTTAACCCCACCGTGCGGACCATACACACCGGTAATGTTGTAAGTACCACCCACCAAGTCATAGATCATGTGCGTAGTTGGGTTAGACGCCTGCACTTCCCAGCTTGGGCTGATGAACGCGAATGAGCCACGGAACAGCTGATCACGTGCATCGTACTGGTCAGAGGCAACGGCTACCCAGCTGTCTTCGTCAATATAGAAGGTACGCTTGTGGTAGATGTGACGAGCATCCGGCTTAAGGGTGGCTTCAACCACCCACACACGGTGTAGCTCCCAGCGAGTCAGATCTGGCTCGATGTAGTTAGGCACCACATACTTGGCGGTTTCTTTCTCGTAGGTCAGCTTGTAAGAGTTGTACGGCACGTACATTTCTTTTTTGCCTACCAACTTCCAGTCGAAGCGATCCAGCGCGCCGCTGAACACGAAAGTGTCATCGTAAGTGCTGGCGCCCACTGAGCCTGGGTTTGGTGTGTCACAGCAGATATCCGGTGCCAGCTTAACCCGGCGTTGACCCGGCAAATACTGCCAAGCACGACGCGGCTGGGTCAGTGGGTTAACCGAGTCTTGCACCAGCAAGGCCTCACCCGCGCGACGCGCAGGCCCGGTAAGGTTGAGCTTGATGCGGTAATAAATCTCATCACCTGAGGCCGCAACGTTAATACGATCAGGATCGCTCAACGGGTACTCAACAAAACCTTCGCCCGTGGTGGCCAAAGTAGCTGCACCGGCGGCGTCAACGTTCCAAGAGTCATACTTAGTCGTCAGGGTATTGCCCTGATAACGCAGTAAGTGGTTCCACATAACTTCACTGCCAGTGGCCGGCATTGGGAACGGCACGCCCGGCAAGGCGTTTTCCATAACCAAACCACCGTCAGTGCTCTTGGTGCCAGTAGCGTTTTTGACCGTATTTTCCAAGTAAGGCTTAGGCAAGGTTACCGAACGGTGCGTTGGGTAAACATCCACTCGGTAGCCCGGGAAGCGCGCCAGCATTTCTTGGGTGGTTTTGGTGAGCATGTCTTTATGCTCAGCCATATTTTTGCCGGTAATTACCAAGCGCGGAGTGTCGCTGGCAAAGGGGTCTGGGCGTACCGAGTCGCCCTTTTTATAGCCAGCCGGCGCGGTATCAACCGGCAAACCACCCGTGAACTCTGGAATAGTGCCTGCCGCGTTGCCGGCTTTTTCAGCACCGACAAGCGTTAGGGTGGTGCCGAGTTTGGCTGCGTCTGCTGCCGAAACTGCTGCCTGAGCAGCCCCGGCAATGGTCATCGCCAAAGCGCTGGCCAACAAAGTGTGTACGAACTTCATATTATTATTCTCCTGCCTATTTCATAAGCAATGCTTGGATCAGATCGTAGTCTTAAAGGTCAGGTATACCGCGCCGCGGTCTTCGAGGGCTGCGCCGCCGCCAGAGAATGAGGAGTAACCTCCGCCAGTACAGGTGTAGTCTTCTTCGCCATCGAGAGGATTTGGGGTGGAGCCATCAGTCTGGCCATTACGGCAAGACTCAGTCTTACCGAACGAGTCGACATACTTCAGGTCAACAAAGTATTGGTTGTAGATGGCCGCTCCAACGCCCACCGCGTAGTTACCGGTGCCTTTAGCGCCACCACCTTGTACAGCCGAAACACCGGATAGGCCGCTGTTAACCGACAGTGGTAGAGACAGATCTACACCTGGGAAGGTTTGGTACCAAGTAGGGGTGAAGTTAACCGCCACCCCGTAGTTACTGCGAGTGACTTTATCGACGCCACGGTAGGTATCTTCACCCTTGAACAGCGCATTATTGTCGTCATTCAAACTCATCCAGCGGCTGTAGTAAAACTCACCCAGCAAAGTGGCGGAATCGAAGAACGGGGTATCCGCGAACGTGGTTAGACCATTTAGGGTCCAATGCAGCGTGTCACCCTTGGCACCATAACCATTAGAGCCATCTGCAACAGCACCACTACCGGGAGTTCGCGGAGGCAGGATAGAGCCCAGAACAGGGCCTGTGCCACCCGCAACCAAGTACGGACTAACAAAAGTAGTGATACTGGACAACGGCATATTGTGACGCACGTTAAGGTCACTGCCGACGCTCACGCCACCGACGTTTTTCGACAAGCTCAGGCCATAGATATCAATATCATCGGCATAGGCAAGTTGATAGCTGGTGGTCGCGCCTGAAGCCAGCAACCCCGTAACGCCACCGGTACCGCCCGACTGCGCCAACCCCTCACCGTTCAATACTGACTGCGGCAAGATATCCGAGGTTTTACGGTAGTACGCACCAACGGTGCCATCGAGCCACTCAGGCGACCACTTGGCCATCAAACCAAAATCACCACGGTCGTCTGGAGTCGTATCTTTGCCACGACGCGTGCTGATAAATTGATTTTGCCCCAACAGTCCAGGTGTGCCGGTGTGTTGCAGCAGAACAGACTGCCCGCCATTTAGCACTGCATCCGAAGCGCCATAATAAGTCCCGGCTTCAGGCAGGCGTGCAGCATCCCAATCGAGAAAGTACTGCGCGGCAAAGCTTAACTCTTGGTTTAGAACCAAGTTGGTCGATAACTGATTACGCGGACGAAACAGCTCTTTAGCCTCAGTACCTGGCGAGGCCGCCAACTTGGCCAAATCCAAGCCCGACTGACCATAACTAACCGAGTGAATCGGATTCAGCAGGGTCTCGCCCCAGAACAAGTTGTGCTGCCCAGCTTTACCACTGAGCAAGGATTCTTCACCAATTTCAGTGCTGGCAAACACAAAGGCATCAAGAATCTCACCCGATGGCCCTGTGTAATAACGTTGAGCATAATTACTCAGATGCGGGCTGCCAAAAGCACCGGTAGCAGGTGCCCCGGCGCGCGGTACCAAGATACCTGAGGTATCGCCATTACCATTCACATACGGGTTAGAGTTCGAACCCACATTCTCGTAGGCGCGATCATACCAAGAAGCCGCGCTCACACGAAAACCAAAGCTGCTCTTAAACACCACATCGAGCTCGGTCAACAGGTCCAAGCGATTAGCGATATTGGTGCCCGCTTTGCGAAAATTGTAATCGCCATCGTTGGCATTGGGTGTGCCCAAAATACGGTCATGGGCCGATTCGGTGCGTACACCGTAGTTGTACTTAATGGTGTTATCAAAGCGAACGGCCACGTCAGGGTTGCCGGTATCGACTTCAAATGCGTGTACGGGAAGATTCCAAACGGCGGCTAGAACGGCTGTTGCCAGCGCGCCCCGGCGAAGATTGTGCATTTTTTTGTTGTTATGCATGGTGCTTACTCACCTTTTTTTATTGTGATTTAACCAACCAGACCAACCCAACAGACAGTGGGCAGAACGATTGCTTGCAGTTTTGTACCTGATGCCCGAGAAAATTGAAACAGCAAATGTGTAAATGGCCGCAAATGTTCGACCTAGAGCCGCCCAGTCAACATAGTCGATTATCTGCAACCCTGCGACACACGCTTATTACCACCCCCATGAAGCTCTAGAAGCCTTATCCGTAGGGCTCGCGAGCGATAAGCCAACCGTTGCGAGCGGGGCTAATGAACCACTAATGAAGCCTAATTCAGCTAACGAATCTGCAACCTTGAGCGTTCAGCATGACTGTCCTGCAGTGCCAATCGATTGCTGCGGACAGCCTCATGCACCTGCTCATGCGTTTACTAGTTAACGCACCCCACTGCCCGCCAGCGATTCTGGCGACCACTGGCCGCGTGACAAGGATTTGATATAGCGAATGCCGCCATGCGGGCCGTATACCCCGGAGATGTTGTACGCACCCGAGGTGAGGTCGTAGATCATGCTGGTGGCGGCGTTAACCGACTGCACCGCCCAGCTTGGCGCGATAAACGCAAAGGAGCCGCGATACAGCTGGCCACGCTCATCATATTGGTCGGAGGCCACGGCGCTCCAACTGTCCTCGTCCAGATAGAACAGCCGCTTGGCATACACATGGCGTTTGCCCGGCTGCAACGTGGCCTCAACCACCCAGACACGGTGCAACTCCCAGCGTACGAAGGCCGGATCCAGATAATTCGGTTTAAGGTACAGCTCCGGGTTTTTCTCGTAGGTCAACTTGTAGGCGTTATAAGGGATATACATCTCCTTTTTGCCCAGTAGCTTCCAGTTGTAACGATCCATAGCGCCGTTAAACACCCCCGCATCGTCATACACGCTGGCACCTGCAGTGCCGGGATTAGGGGTGTCATAGGCGATGTCTGGCGCCAACTTAACCCGCCGCTGGCCGGACAAATACTGCCAAGCGCGGCGCGGTTGCTGCAGCGGATTGACCGCATCCTGGACCAGAATCGCCTCACCAGCCCGGCGTGCGGGTTCGCTGTAATTAACCTTGAGCCGATAGTAAATCTCGCTGCCCGAGACAGGCTGATTGATCCGCGCCGCATCGATCAACGGGAAGCTGGCAAACGCCTCGCCGCGCGTGGCTAAGGTCGCTTGCCCGGCGGCATCGACATTCCATGAGTCAAATTTGGTGGTGAAGTCATAGCCTGAGTGGCCGGGATTACGAAACAAATGGTTCCACATGGCCTCATGGCCGCTGGTAGGGATTGGAAACGGCACCCCGGGCAAGACGTTTTCCATGGCCAAACCGCCCTCGATACTGCGCGCACCCGTGGCATTTTTACGGGTATTGTCGAGTATCACTTGGCGCACACTGGCGGAGCGATGCGTGGGGTAAACCTGCACACGAAAATCCGCATAGCGTTCAAATAACGCCTGGGTGACTGCGGTTAACTGACCCTGATACTGGGCTAAATTGGCACGGGTAATGATGACGTGCGGCGCTTCGCCGGCAAACGGATCCGGCAGCATTGAGTCGCCAGGACGGTAACCCGCTGGCGCACTGTCCATCGGCAAACCGCCGGTATAGGCCGGGATAGTGCCCGCCGCATTGCCCGCTTGCTCGGCACCCATAGCGGTTAATTGCTGGCCAAGTTTAGCCGCCTCGGTCGCCGAAACCGCCGCCTGCATAGCACCGGCAAACAGCAACGCCGTCGTACCCACTATGCACGCCAAGCCCTGACTCAACCCCAATTTAGCCCTAGTAATATTCATAGCCGTACTGCCCCTCGGTATTATTTTTATCGTCTGCGGCAAACCTGCCCACCGTATGACATAACCACCAAGAGCCAGCAAGCGGGCCGTAGCAACCAACGAGCGGGCATCGCCGCGGACACGGGCTTTTTACCCAGCAACAAAAAAGGCCAGTCTCACGACTGGCCTTTGGGCGTTAACTCCAGCGCCTAATCAGGCATTTTGTGCGCCTGCTTCAGTGCGCACGGCTTGCTCACGCTTGAGGCCGATTACTTGCGGCAACAGTGAGCCGACCAGCATGCCGAAGGTGCTCATCATTAAGCCCACCAACTGTGGCGGCCAAAAGTCAGTTTCTTGGTAGTTAAATTCCAGCGCCAGCCATGACAACAAGCCCAAGCCAATCGACAACAGCGCACCCTGAGTGGTCGCCCGAGCCCAGAACAAACCGGCGATCAGCGGCACCGAGGCAGCCACCAAGGTCACTTTATAAGCACCACCGACCATCTCGTAGATGCTGGCAGTGGAGTACAGGGCAAACGACAGGGTAACAATCGCACAGCAGACGATGGTCACGCGCATAGCCTTGAGGAACTCGCGATCACTCATATTCGGCCGGAAACGCTTAAGCACGTTCTCAGTGAAGGTCACCGACGGCGCCAGCAAGGTACCCGAGGCGGTCGACATAATCGCCGACAACAAGGCACCGAAAAACAGCACCTGTGCGAACACCGGGGTGCGCTCCAAAATCAGGTGCGGCAGGATCATCTGCGCATCGCTCTCGAGAAACTGGCTAACCATGGCAGGGTCGATCATCGACGCGGCGTAGGTCAGAAAGATCGGCAACATGCAAAAACCCAGATAAAACACGGCGCCAGCAATGGTGGCATGCGAGGCGATTTTTTCGGTTTTAGCCGACATAACCCGCGCATACACGTCTTGCTGCGGGATTGAGCCGAGCATCATGGTCACCGCCGCACCAATAAAGGCGACGATTTCCTTGGCGCTAAAACTATGGATAAAGGTGAACTTGCCCTCGGCCGCCGCTTGAGTGATGACCTTTTGCGGGCCGCCGGCCATGTCGCCGATCAGCCAAGTCAAATAGCCCAAGCCGACCACAATAATCACCATCTGAAAGGTATCGGTCAGTGCCACCGACCACATGCCGCCAAACAAGGTGTACACCAACACAATCGCGGTGCCGATAAACATGCCTTGCGTGGTAGTTATGCTGCCATCCGACAACACATTAAAAACCACCCCAAGGGCCGTCAACTGGGCGGCAATCCAGCCCAGATACGAGGCCATAATCACCAGACTGGTAATCAGCTCGACGTTCGGCCCAAAGCGCTTACGAAAAAAGTCGCCCAGGGTCAGTAGATTCATTCGATAGAGTTTGCGGGCGAAGAAAATCCCCACCAGCAACAGGCAACCGAAAGAGCCAAACGGGTCTTCAACGATCCCAGAGAAGCCTTCTTCAATGAAGGTGGCCGGAATACCCAGCACCGCTTCCGAGCCAAACCAAGTGGCGAACACCATGGCCATTACTAACGGGAACGACATGCTGCGACCACCCGCAGCAAAGTCTTTGGAGTTATGCACGCGTGTTGACGCGTACAGACCAATACCCACTGTAATCAGCAGATAACCGACAACAAACCAGATAAGCATGTGTTTGGTTCCAGAAGCTCGGGCCAATCGGGCCTCGCTCGGCAGTGGTCAGACCGCTAAATCGAGTGCAACGACCGGCAAAAATTGTTGTTGTTAGTCGTTCAACCCTGTCCACACCGACATCGAAGCGCAGCAACTCGCCTCGATACGCCAGCCACTCGCAGGGCATTACGGCCGCGCAGTCTGCCAAAGCCGTAAAATATGTCAAACAATTACCGCTTCGTAATCGAATAAAAACTACAGGCGGTCGTTTTTAGCAACAGCGCATGAGCATAAGCGGCTGTTTTACAAGGCAAGACAAAAAACAGCCGGCAAACCAGCAGTCCATTATTTGCTACGCTCACCCAAATGGTTCAGCGGCTTTTTAAGCACCTAGAAACGACGGCCGAGTGAGTGCGCGGAGCGTCACTCATGGCCGGAGGGGGGGGGGGGGGGACGGGGATAGTTGGCGGGGCTACAGCGATTTTATTCGGACGCAGGCAAACACTCGCCCAATGCCTGCAGCAAGCCAAGGCAACTTGAAGCACCCATTTCTAGCGGCACAAACTGCCCATTGCAGCTGAAACGCATCAACAGATCACGAGTCAGCATGGTCGTAGGCACGTAGGCCATGGACCAGCGTGGAAATATCCGTTCGGATACATCACTGAATTGCAGCAGCAAGATGTCCTCATGCCGACCGTCGCAAGCAATCGACTGGTACGAACGATTGACCGCCTCACGCCCACCTTCGAGCACTTGCAAAAAGTAATCCCCGTTAAATGCCAGCAAGCCGCTTATGCCTTTTTTTACATTGTGGCGGCGCGCAGCCTCAAGCACTGATTGCAAGTCTGCGGGAGTAAAACCAGCCTTTACCTTGCTGGTATACAACAAGCGCACTAAATACATACCGCAAACTCCCGATCTGAATTTATTTAACCTTAGTCCAGCACTCGCCAAACCGCCAAGCAAGCGCCCTGTGCGACCAACGAGCCGTGCTGCTTGGGTTATTCGGCGTTACAATCGCGGCCTTTTTATCGACCCTCGCACTAGGCTGACCTTTATGACCGCTCGACAGGCTCTACCCAACACTCTCAAAGCCTGGGCCCGCGAAGCCCTCGAAGCGCTCGAAGAAGCCGAAGCGATCCGCGCCGACAGCCCCGGCATCGAAGAGCAAGACTTGTTCAAGATGGCCCCGGCGATTGCCGCCTACTTTCGTGGCATCGACGACGAAGACTTGACCGAGAAAATGTTCCAGCACGCCTGCGGCACCGTGGTGATGATCCACGAGCAGATCCCCGAATACCGCGATCTGTACAAGCGCTGCTTTATCCACTGCTACCTCGACGCCATGATCATGATCAAAGTGCTGAAACTCAGCCGCGCCGAACAGGTCATCGACTTTCTCGAAGCCAAGGGCAAAGTCGAGTCGTGGCAGCCGCAGCCATGAGTAACGACAAGCTGATCGCCCACACCCGCGCTTGGGTGGATCGCGCCGTGATCGGCCTGAACCTCTGTCCGTTCGCCAAAGCCGTGCAGGTCAAAGGCCAGGTGCGCTATGTCGTGTGCGAAGCCACAGATACCGCAGGCTTACTCACCGCGCTCTGTGATGAGCTGGACTATTTGGCCAAGGTCGATCCCACACAGACCGACACCTCGTTGCTGATTCACCCCGGTGTGCTCGGCGACTTTCTCGATTTCAATGATTTTCTCGAAGTGGCCGACGCGGCGGTCGAAGAGTTGGGACTGGAGGGGATTTTGCAAGTCGCCAGCTTTCACCCGCAGTTTCAGTTTGCCGACACCGATGTCAATGATGTCAGCAACGCCACCAACCGCTCGCCCTACCCCACCCTGCACCTGATTCGCGAAGCCAGTATCGATCGCGCCGTCGAAGCCTTCCCGGAAGCCGAGAGCATCTTCGAGGCCAATATCGAGAAGCTCGAACAACTCGGCGCCGAGGGTTGGGCCGCCTTACAAGCCCAATGTCTGCGCGACAGCGAAGGCCAATAACCACAAGGCCCCAGCGCAGCAGCCGGGACAACCGCAAGCGCGGTAAAACCTTATATAATCTACGGCTTTCCAGCACCAGAACCCCAAGGACACTTAGTGAGCACTCTGCCAGCCTGCCCAAAATGTAATTCCGAATTCACCTACGAAGACGGCGCCATGCTGATCTGCCCGGAGTGCGCCCACGAATGGTCGGCCACCGCTGCCACCGAAGCGGCCGGCGATGACGCCCGCGTGATCAAGGACTCGGTCGGCAACGTGCTGCAAGACGGCGACACCATCACCGTGATCAAAGACCTCAAGGTCAAGGGCACTTCGTTAGTGGTTAAGGTCGGCATGAAGGTGAAAAACATCCGCCTGTGCGACGGCGACCACGACATCGACTGCAAAATCGACGGCATCGGCGCTATGAAGCTCAAGTCCGAGTTCGTGCGTAAGGTTTAAGCCGACGCGAACAACGCAAAAGCCCGGCTCAAGTAGCCGGGCTTTTTGTTTGTGGTCCACTTAGCGCTCACAGCGTGCAACAGCGAATGCAGCGCCTCGCTATAAAGCCCGAGTCAAGGCTGCAACTGCTGCAGATAGGCGGCCAGCGCGGCGATGTCTTGCTCGGTAAAGTCGGCGGCGATGGTCATCATTACTGAGCCGGCGCGGCTCGGGTCTTTATCGCGAAAACGGGTTAACGCCTTGCGCAGGTACTCGGCCGGCTGGCCGGCTAGCCGTGGAGTGTTGTCGCGGCCCTCGGCATTGGCGCCATGGCAAGCGGTGCAAATGGTTTTAAATTTGACCTCACCCGCAGCCAGCAACCCAGGATCGACCGGCGCGCTGTGTGGCAGGAGTTTTTGTTGGGCAAAGAAGATCGCGATATTGACCCGATCATCTGCGGTCAGGTTGGGCGCCAACTTGGACATGACGAAATCTTTGCGCTCGCCACTGGCGAATTTCTCGAAGGCATTAAACAGATAAACCGGGTTTTGCTCGGCCAAGTTGGGAATATGCGGACGCTTGCTGTTGCCGTTTTCACCGTGGCAATTGCCACAAAAACGCGTGCGTTCTTGGCCGGCAGCATAGGCCTGCTGGCGCAAGGCCGGGTCGGCATTCAGCTGATTAAAGCGCTGCAACGCCTGCTCATTGGCCTGCGCCGGTATGGCCAAACAGCTTAATAGTAAACACACCCACAAACGCACAGCGGCCATCCTTTTCCATGATGCTGGAAGACAATCAATCAGGCCGGCGACTATAAATACCTGAGGTTCTTCTCACCCCGGCGCAGATCAACAAAAGCGCAGATAGCCACCGCCACCGCCCCCGCAGAAACCGCAAAGCCCATCTCGCGACGGGCCTTGGGGTTTGACTCAACCTAGCCACTCACGGGCCAGGGAAGACAATGACTTACACAGCTACCGCAGCACTGCCAGACTTAGCCTGCTGATAGGCCTTAGCCGCATCGTGAAAAGCCTGCAGCAACAGGTTGTACTGCGGGTTCTCCCAGTAGCGATATTCCGGGTGCCATTGCACACCAAGGGCAAAGGCTTTGGCGCCGATCACGCTGACGGCTTCGATCTGCCCGTCTTCCGCCACTGCTTCGATCTGCAAGCCTGCACCGAGTCGGTCGATGCCTTGGCCGTGCAACGAATTGACCGCCATCTCGCGCGCGCCTATTACCTGATGCAGCAGGCCGCCCTCGGTCAGGCTGACGTTATGGATAGGGCCGTAGGCCACGTCATCCGGCACATCCTTCACTTCACGGTGATCGAGGCGACCATCCACCCCATGCACTTCACGGTGCAGGGTGCCGCCGAACAACACATTCATTTCCTGCACGCCACGGCAGATGCCGATAAAGGGAATGCCACGTTCCAAGCAGGCGCGCATCAGGCGCAGCACGGTGGCGTCACGCGGTTTGTCGGCCAGGCCAAGACCCGGATGCTCATCGCCATAAAAGCTTGGATGGACGTTGGACAGCGAGCCGCCAAACATGATGCCGGAGACGCTGTCGAGCACCGTATCCATGTCCAATTCGTCGGCAAAGGCCGGAATCATCAAGGGGAAAGCGCCGTAGCCGGTGACTGAACTGATGTACTTTTCGCCAACCAAATGAAACCAGCCGATATCACGGTCGGTTAATTGCCAGCGGCACAGGGGTAGGCCAATCAGGGGTTTGTTCATAGCGAGTCCTCTTCATAATGGGTTGAAGTGGGCTGCCCTTGGGAGAGCGGGCTTGCGGGTCAGGTTAACCCTGAACCCGCTCACCCAAGGGGTGCCGTAACCTGCGGTCACTGCACCAACGCCGCGCCCGCGCGGCTGGTTTGTTGCGTAAAGCTGTTGCGCTGCTGCTTGCTGGCGATCGCTCTAGGTTAAAAGCATCGCCAGCAAGCTGGCTCCTACAGGTTGTTGTGTGCCGCAAAAAAGGGGGCTGATCCTGCGACCAGCCCCCTTGGGGTTACTTAAGCGTTGTTACTCGGGAAGGCAAACTGCGCCGCCTCATGGCTGGCGCGCTGCGGCCAGCGCTGGGTAATGGATTTACGCTTGGTATAGAAGCGCACGCCGTCTGGGCCGTAGGCATTCAGGTCGCCGAACAGTGAGCGCTTCCAGCCGCCGAAGCTGTGGTAGGCCACCGGCACCGGCAAGGGCACGTTAACGCCAACCATGCCGACTTCAATCTCGTCGCAGAACAAGCGCGCCGACTCACCGTCACGGGTGAAGATGCAGGTGCCGTTGCCGTATTCGTGGGCGTTGATCAACTGCATGGCGTCTTCCAGGCTGTTGACCCGCACAATGCACAACACTGGACCAAAGATTTCATCGGTGTAGATGGTCATGTCCGGGGTCACCATGTCGAACAGGGTGCCGCCAAGGAAGAAGCCTTGCTCATTACCCGCCACCACCAGGTCACGGCCATCCACCAACAAACTGGCGCCTTGGGCCACACCGGCATCGATATAGCCTTTGACCTTGTCGCGCGCCGCCGCCGTTACCAGCGGGCCCATGTCCAGACCGCAGTTGGTGCCGGCACCGATTTTCAGTGCTTTGATCTGCGGCACGATCTTGGCAACCAGCGCATCGGCGATCTGATCACCCACGCACACGGCCACCGAGATCGCCATGCAGCGCTCGCCGCACGAGCCGTAAGCCGCGCCCATCAAGGCGCTGACGGCGTTATCCAAGTCGGCATCGGGCATCAGCACCGCATGGTTCTTGGCACCACCAAGAGCCTGCACACGCTTGCCGCGCTTGGCACCTTCGCTGTAAATGTATTCAGCAATCGGCGTGGAGCCAACGAAACTCAGAGCCTTAACTTCCGGTGCTTCGATCAACGCGTCCACGGCTTCTTTATCGCCGTGCACCACGTTCATCACGCCTTTCGGCAAACCGGCTTGCAGCAGCAACTCGGCGATCAGCAGGGTCGAGCTTGGGTCACGCTCGGACGGCTTGAGGATGAAGCAGTTACCGCAGACGATCGCCAGCGGGTACATCCACAATGGCACCATGGCCGGGAAGTTGAACGGGGTGATGCCAGCCACCACGCCGAGCGGCTGAAAGTCGCTCCAGGCGTCGATGTTCGGGCCGACGTTACGGCTGTATTCGCCTTTGAGGATTTCCGGGGCCGAACAGGCGAACTCGACGTTTTCGATGCCGCGCTTCAGCTCGCCGGCAGCATCTTCGAGGGTCTTGCCGTGCTCTTCGCTGATCAGTGCCGCGATGCGCGCTTCGTTGGCTTCGAGCAATTGCTTAAAGCGGTACATCACCTGCGCACGCTTGGCCGCTGGGGTGTTGCGCCACGCCGGGTAAGCGGCTTGGGCGGCGGCGATCGCCTGCTGCACCGTGGCCCGACTGGCCAAGGCCACTTGACGCACAACTTGGCCGGTGGAGGGGTTGTAGACGTCGGCGGTGCGGCCGTTGTCGTTAACAAACTCGCCGTTAATCAGGTGCTTGATGGTGGTCATAAAGGCTCCGAGAGTTGTAGGCCGGCTGGCGCGATGCCATCTGGCAAAAATGTGGTAATTGCGGTGTAGGGTGGATGACGCTGTTTTCATCCACCCTTGCGGTATTGGCTGGGGCCGACCGGTGGATGGGTGAAGCGTCATCCACCCTACGTTTGCTGATCAATCGAGATTGTTTAATACGTCGCCAACCGCGTTAAACAAGCGATCCAGTTCTTCCGGCTTGGTATTAAAGGTAGGCCCGAACTGCAAGGTGTCGCCACCGAAGCGCACATAGAAACCGGCATTCCACAGCTTGATCCCAGCCTCGAACGGGCGGATCACCGCATCACCGTCACGCGGGGCGATTTGAATCGCGCCGGTCAGCCCGCAGTTGCGGATATCGACGATGTGTTTGCTGCCTTTGAGGCCGTGAATGCACTCTTCCAGCACCGGGGCCAAGGCCGCCGACTGCTCGATCAGGTTGTCGCGCTTGAGCAACTCCAAGGTCGCCAAGCCCGCCGCGCAAGACACCGGGTGCCCCGAATAGGTGTAGCCGTGGCCGAACTCGACCATGTGCTCAGGGATCGCCTGATTCATAAAGGTGTTGTAAATCTCGCTCGAAGCAATCACCGCGCCCAATGGAATCGCGCCATTGGTGATCTGCTTGGCGGTGTTCATGATGTCTGGAGTCACGCCAAAATATTCCGCGCCAGTCCAAGCCCCCATACGGCCGAAGGCGGTGATCACCTCGTCAAAAATCAGCAAAATATTGTGCTGGGTGCAAATTTCGCGCAGCCGCTGCAGGTAGCCCACTGGCGGCACTATCACCCCGGCCGAACCGGACATTGGCTCGACGATAACCGCGGCGATGTTCGAGGCGTCGTGCAACTCGATCAGTTTCAGCAATTCGTTGGCCAGTTCCACCCCGCCGGTGGCGGCCATGCCCTTGGTGTACGCCAAGTGCGGCTGCAAGGTGTGCGGCAGGTGGTCGGCATCCATCAACTGGCCGAACATCTTGCGGTTACCACCGATGCCACCGAGGCTGGTGCCGGCGATATTCACCCCGTGGTAACCACGGGCACGGCCGATAAACTTAGTTTTGCTCGGCTGGCCCTTCAAGCGCCAGTAAGCCTTGGCCATCTTCACCGAAGTATCGGCGCACTCCGAACCCGAGCCGGTGTAGAACACATGGTCGAGGCCGGCCGGGGTCAGCTCGATGATTTTCTCGGCCAGCTGATAAGACAGCGGGTGACCGTACTGAAAGCCCGGCGCGTAATCGAGGGTGCCCAACTGCTTGGCCACGGCCTCTTGAATTTCTTTACGCGAGTGACCGGCGCCGCACGTCCACAGGCCCGACAAACTGTCGAAAATGCGCCGGCCCTTGTCGTCGACAAAATGATTGCCGTCAGCCGCCACGATGATGCGCGGGTCGCGCTTAAAGTTGCGGTTCGAAGAAAACGGCGCCCAATGGGCGTCCAGCTTAAGTTGGCTGGCCATCGGTGAGCTGGCGTTCTGCGGCATATTCATGGAGCTATCTCGCACGTTAGGTGAACGGAGTAGTTAGGCTTGCAGCTAAATTGCCACAGGCTTAAAGTCGGTAAAACTCAAGCTTTACAAACATTAGATAGCCAATCACTAAACAAACATCGACCTCCCGCAGCGTAACCGTAGGGCGGGTGAAACCCGCAGTTGGCGACGACGCGCTCGCGGGTTGCACCCGCCCTACACAATCGCCACCCGCAAAAGAGCCAAACCATGAGCACACGCCGCCCCACCCCGCTGGCCCAAGTCAGTGATTTTGATATTCGCCTGTTACGGATATTTCGCAGCGTAGTCGAGTGCGGCGGCTTCTCGGCGGCAGAAAGCGCCTTGGGCATTGGTCGCTCGGCGATCAGCCAGCAAATGAGCGACTTGGAGCAACGCCTCGGTTTGCGTCTGTGCCAGCGCGGCCGCGCCGGATTTGCCCTGACCGAGGAAGGCCGCGAGGTGTATCAGTCGTCCTTGCAACTGCTGACGGCGCTGGAGAGCTTTCGCACCGAGGTCAATGGCCTGCACCAGCACCTGCGCGGCGAACTGAATATCGGCCTGACCGACAATTTAGTCACAGTGCCGCATATGCGTATCACCCATGCCTTGGCGCGGCTGAAGGAGCGCGGCCCGGAGGTGCGCATTCAGATCCGCATGACCCCGCCCACCGAAGTCGAGCAAGGCGTGCTGGATGGCAGTCTGCATGTGGGCGTGGTGCCGCAAGCCAGCGCCTTGGCCGGGCTGGAATATCAGCCGCTGTACAGCGAGCGTTCGCAACTGTATTGCGCGGTCGGCCATCCACTGTTTTATCTGGACGACAGTGAACTGCAAGACGCCCGCCTGCATGCACAAGACGCCATAGCCCCGACCTTCCGCCTGCCGCCTGAGGCCCAAGCCTGCTACCAAATGCTCAATTGCACGGCCAGCGCCTCGGACCGCGAAGGCATGGCGTTTTTGATTCTGACCGGCCGTTATATCGGCTATCTGCCCGACCATTACGCCCAACAATGGCTGCAACAAGGCCGCCTGCGCGTGCTCAAACCCAGCAGTTGTTTTTATGAAGTCAGTTTGGCAGCAGTCACCCGCAAAGGCCGGCGCCCACATCTGGTACTGGAAAGCTTTCTCGAAGCGCTGGCGAGCAGCAGTAATTAAGGCTGCGACATGATGGCGCAGGACTGCCGAATAAGCTGACTATTTAAGCTCATAGCGTGCCAATGGTCAGGTTTTATCGCATAGCCTATTGCCCTGTTTAGAAGGCTGCGCTATCAATGCGCACGCCTCCAAAACCGCCATGGAATGACCGATGAGCAGCGACCGCAATAGCATCACTAAAGCCGAAAAAAGTACTGGGCAAATCCGCCTTAAAAACCAACAAGCCATCTTGGCCGCCGCCGCCGAAGAGTTCGCCTTACACGGTTTTAAAGGCACCAGCATGAACAGCATCGCCCTGCGCGTGGGCCTGCCAAAAGCCAACTTGCACTACTACTTCAGCAGCAAAGAAGGCCTGTATGTGGAGGTGATGCGCAATATTCTCGACCTCTGGGACAGCGCCTTTAGCAACCTAACAGCCGAGGATGACCCAGCCAGCGCACTGGCGGCCTATATCAGCGCCAAGATGGAGTTCTCCCGCCGCCAACCGCAAGCCTCAAAGATTTTCGCCATGGAGGTGATCAGCGGCGGTGAATGCATGACCGAGCACTTCAACCATAACTACCAAGAGTGGTTCCGGGGCCGCGCCGCCGTGTTTCAAGCGTGGATCGACCAAGGCAAGATGGACCCAATAGATCCGGTGCATCTGATCTTCCTGCTGTGGGGCAGCAGCCAGTATTACGCCGACCACTCCAGCTCCATCTGCCGGGTCAGCGGTCGTTCGCGCCAGACCAAAGAAGACTTCGCCAAAGCCACCGCCAACCTCACGCACATCATCCTCAAAGGCTGCGGCCTGACCCCGCCCGCCCACGCCTAAATTTCATTCCGCTATCATCGGACACGGCGGTGCACGCAGTTCGTAGGGTGGGTTAGCGGCGCTACGCGACTCAAACCTTTGCTCGCCGTCAGTGCGCCGCGTAACCCACCGAGCGGTTTCAGAGCTTTTGCTGGGTTAGCGCGGCATAGGCCCGGTGCCGAGCCTGTGACGCAGCAACCCACCAGCGGGGCAGACCGAGCATCGCTGGCGATCCATAACAGCATCGCCAGCAAGCAGGCTCCTACACGTTAAAAGCGCCCACAACTTCTGTGCACAGCGCTGTGGATAAGCCTTGGACAGCCATCGCCAGCCCTGTGTCTATGGGCGCTGGCGATGATTGGTTGTTTTTCGATCAGCCCACCTCAGAAAGCCTAAGCACAGAGATAACAAGCTGTTTTTACTGATTTTTTTGACTTATTCAGCCGCCGTTTCGGGCTCTATCGCGGATTTTATCCACGCGTAAAAGTTGTCCCCGGCCATTGGGGACAAAACTGTGGATAAGCATTGCACTAGCCACCTTGAACCTTGCCTGGCGCGGCCTTGGGAAAGTTGTTTAAATTTTAACCAGCCCTTCATTAAAGCGTCATCCGCCAGTGCTGCTGCATGCCCCGGATCGCAATGCGAATGGCAACTGCCACCCCGCGACTCGAGCCGCTAGACTAGGGGCAACTATCACCTGCCCATGAGAGGCCGCCATGCACCACTGGCTCAACACCCTGCCCAAAGCCGAGTTACACCTGCACCTAGAAGGCTCGCTGGAACCTGAGTTGCTGTTTGCCCTAGCGGCGCGCAATCAGATTGCCCTGCCGTGGGCCGACGTGGAAACCCTGCGCAAAGCCTATGCCTTTAATAACCTGCAGGAGTTTCTCGACCTCTATTACCGAGGCGCCGATGTGCTGCGCAGCGAGCAAGATTTCTACGACCTGACCTGGGCCTATCTGCAAAAATGCAAGGCGCAGAACGTCATCCACGTCGAGCCGTTCTTCGACCCGCAAACCCATACCGACCGTGGCATTCCCTTCGCAGTGGTGCTGACCGGCATCCAACAGGCACTTAAAGACGGCCAGCAACAACTGGGCATCAGCAGCGGGCTGATCTTGAGTTTCCTCCGTCACCTCAGTGAAGAAGCCGCATTCGAAACCCTCAAACAAGCCATGCCGTTTCGCGATGCCTTTATTGCCGTGGGTCTCGACAGTTCGGAAATGGGCCATCCACCGAGTAAATTTCAGCGAGTATTTGCCAAGGCGCGCAGCGAAGGTTTACTGGCTGTCGCGCATGCCGGCGAAGAAGGCCCGCCGGAGTACATTTGGCAGGCGCTGGATCTGCTCAAGGTCAGCCGCATCGACCACGGCGTGCGCGCCGCCGAAGACCCGCGATTGATGCAACGGTTGATCGATGAGCAAATCCCGCTAACCGTCTGCCCGCTGTCCAATACCAAGCTCAAGGTGTTCGAGCACATGAGCCAGCACAACATCCTCGACATGCTGGAAATGGGCGTTAAGGTCACGGTCAACTCCGACGACCCGGCCTACTTTGGCGGCTACGTAACCGAGAACTTTATTGCCCTGCATGAGGGCCTCGGCATGAGCCGCGAACAAGCCCAACGACTGGCGCAAAACAGTCTCGATGCACGGCTATGCTGAGCGTTAAGCCGCAGCAGCCTGCCGCATAAAACAAGATCCAGCGCCACCGTACAAGGAGTTAACCGTGACCCTGCAACCCTTACATACCTTGCTCGCCGCCGTGTTGGTGTTGCTGCTTGGCTACGGCCTGAACCGACTGGTGCCAGTGCTGGCGCGCTATAACATTCCGGCGCCTATTACCGGCGGTTTATTGTTTGCCGTGGTTATGCTGATTGTCAGCAGCAGCAGCGGTTTTAGTCTCGAATTTGATGTAACCCTAAAGCCAATACTAATGCTGTCGTTCTTCGCCGCCGTGGGTTTGTCGGCCAACCTCAGTCTGCTCCGCCAAGGTGGTAAACGCTTGCTGCTGTTTGTGCTGGTGCTGATCCCGTTTTTAGTCCTGCAAAATGGCTTGGGCGTGTTGATGGCGTGGGGGCTAGACCTGCATCCACTGATGGGCTTGATTGGCGGCTCCATCACTTTGATCGGCGGGCATGGCACGGGCGCCGCCTATGCCGAACGCTTTGCCGAGGTAAATAACCTGCAGTCGATTATGGAGCTGTCGATGACCGGCGCCACCCTCGGCCTGGTGCTCGGCGGGATTGCCGGCGGGCCTTTGGCGCAGTGGTTAATTCGCCGGCACAAGCTGGCCGACGCCAGCGGACATGCCGCCGAGGTGGTACACGGCAGCGATGCGGATGCCACGCAAATCGCCCCAAGCAATTTTATCCCGGTGCTGGCCGCCACCTTGGTCGCCGTGGTCGCGGGCCAAGCGCTGTCGGATTGGATTGGCAACTCGGTGGTGACCCTGCCGAGTTTTCTCTGCTGCATGTTGTTTGGGGTGGTGATCCGCAACGTCGGTAATTTGCTCGGCTGGCGTTTAAACGATGACGCCATTGAACTGACTTCATCGGTGAATTTGTCACTATTTCTGGCCATCACCATGATGGCGCTGAATCTGGCCAGCGTGATTAGTTTGGCCGGCCCACTGCTGCTTATTCTCGCCGCGCAACTGCTGCTGGTGTTGGTCTACGGCGCATTTGTGGTGTATCGCAGCGTTGGCCGCGATTACGAGGGGGCAGTGATGTCGGCGGCCTTTTGTGGCTTTGCCATGGGTGCCACGGCCACGGCCATCGCCAATATGCAGGCCATCACCCAGCGCTACGGCCCAGCGCCGCAAGCCTTTATGGTGGTGCCACTGGTGGGCGCATTCTTGATCGACATTCTTAACGCGGTGGTGATCACCGGCTTCCTCTCACTCGCCTGGGTAGGAGCTTAAACATGCGCCCTTTACTGATACTGCTCAGCTGCCTGCTGCTGATGGCCTGCTCACGCGGCCCCGATCACGCCAGCCTGCAAGCCGATCTCAGCACGCAGCTGCAACAGGTGTTCGGCGACCAACTGCAACTCACCGAACTGCACCGCCGTGGCTCAGCCACCGACACCCAAGCACCGGGCGGCACGGAACGGCTGGTGGTGTATTACGACGCGCAATTAAAGCTTGAAAAAAATTATGACTTTGGCGCTTGGGACTCGCCCGGCGCAGCCAGCTTGCTCAGCACCCTAGGCGCCGGCCCGCGCGGGATTAGCGGCATTCTCAGCGGTGGCAATCAGGCCAATGACGTGCTGCAGGTGCACGGCAGTTTGATCTACCAACGCCACGCCGATGGCTGGCAGCCGGTAGTTGCGCAGGGTTTTAAACAACCGCAGCAAGCCAAAACCGCCAGCAACGACAATTCGCCACTGATTGCCGCCATCAGCACCGCCCTAAACCTTGCGCCCGGCGGCTCAAGCCGGCAAACCCAAGCAGTGATTAGCGATGAAGTGAATCGCACTCTGGCCAATATCCAAGGCCGTCTAAGCCGACAAGAACAAGGCTATGCACTGGCCAGCGGGGCCATTTATGGCCAATACAATCGCTTTGCTACGGCCCTAGCGGCGCTGCTCAGCGAGAAGAACATCAAACTCAGCCCGCTACTGACCGAGGGTGGCCTAGACAACTTGCGCATGCTGCGCGAAGGCACGGTGCAACTGGCAATTTCCCAGAGTGACTCGGCCTATCAAGCCGTACACGGCAGCGGCGCCTTTCAACACGACGGCCCCAACCTCAGCCTGCGCGCACTGGCCAGTTTGTATCCAGAACCGCTGCATGTGCTGGTGCGCGCCGACGGCCCACAAAGCGTACGCGAACTAGGCGGCAAACGAGTCAACCTCGGCCCGCAAGGCAGCGCCTCACGGGCGACCGCAGAGGCTGTATTAAGCGCCTATGGCTGGTCAGCCGGTGACCTAGCCAACAGCGCCGAACTGGAATTACCGGCGGCGCTGGCCGCCTTACGCGATGGTCAGATCGACGCCGTGCTGCAGGTCATAGGCACGCCCGCCGACACCATCAGCGCCGCCAGTGACGCCCTCGACCTGCGCCTGCTGGCGCTCGAACCACAGATCATCAGCGAGTTACAACGCAGCCGCCCCGGCACCTTCGCCTTTGACCTCGCCGTCGGCAGCTACCCACGGCAAACCCAAGCCGTGAGCACTTTGGCCGTCAGCAGCCTGCTGTTGGGCGAGCAAGCGCTAACCAATCGTGAGGTTGAACAGCTGGTCACGGTGCTCTTCGAGTCTGGCCAGCAATGGCTGCAACTCGGCAGCGTGCAAGGCACGCAACTGTCGGCCAGCGAAGAGGTGCGCGACCTTGGTATACCTTTGCACGAAGGCGCCGCGCGCGCCCTGCAGCAACGCCGCGCCAGCAAGCCACAAGAGCAAACGGGCGGATAATTTTTAGCCGATTAGCGGCCCCTGCGCCCTGAAAGGCTACGCTTAAGCAGGTCTGCAAGGGCGAGCACTGACATTCCAGCGCTGCTCGCCCAGCCTCGAGGAAAAACGATGCAACCCGACTTGCACCAGCCACTGCGCTTAGCCGGTATTTACCTGCTGTTTAGCGTTACTTGGATTGTTTTCAGTGACCGCCTGCTGAGCTCGTTGGGCTTAGACAGCGCGAGCAACGCCGCCCTGCAAACCTATAAGGGCCTGGCCTTTGTGCTGCTCAGCAGCTTACTGGTGGGCGCCCTGAGCCTGCACGAGCAACGCGCCAAACGCCGTTTGCTCGAGGCACTTGGTGCCAGCAATCAACTATTGCAGCAAACCCAACTGAACGCCGGCATGGGTAACTGGCACTTTCAGCAGCATTTCAACTGGTCCGCGCCGGCCTTGGCGCTGCTCGGTCAGCCGCCGGAGTGTCGCGCCAACAGCTTTGCCGAGTTGCTTGACTGGCTACACCCAAACGATCGCCAAAGCGCCACTGATGCTTGGCAAAACCTGCTCAACGGCAGCGATGACCTGCACATCAGCCTGCGTCTAGAGCCCGGCGACTCTGGTCGCTCGCGCTACTTGCTGCTGCGTGGCCAAGCCGATGCACACGGCGGTTTTTACGGCAGCCTGCAGGACATCAGCCAACAGCAGCGCGACGAGCAGGCGCTACGCGAGAGCGAGCTACGTTTTCGCCAACTGTTTGAACACACGCCACGGATTGCCGTACAGGGCTACAACGATCAGCGCCGGGTGATTTACTGGAATCAAGCCAGTTGCGAGCTCTACGGCTACTCACGCAACGAGGCCATCGGCCAGACCCTAGAACAGCTGATTATCCCCGTGCCGCAGCGCATGCAAGTGGCTCACGACGTGCAACAAATGCTCAACGGCGGCAGCACAATTCCCGCCAGCGAGTTGCAACTACAAAACAAACACGGCGAGCCGGTGGCGGTGTATTCCAGTCACCTGTTGCTGCACAACAGCCATGGACAAGTCGAACTGTACTGCGTCGACATCGACCTCAGCGCGCAAAAAGCCGCCAACAACGCCCTGCACGACAGTGAAGCGCGTTACCGGCGACTGGTTAATCAGCTCGATGAGGCGATTTTCCTCTGCGACCAACAGCTGTGTTTAAGCTATCTCAATCCGGCCTGGGCGATACTCACCGGCTATGCCGAGCACAGCAGCCTCGGGCAAAGTTTGCTGAACTTTTTACATGAAGGTGCGGGCAAAACAGTGGCCGAGCACGCCCAGCAAATCCTGCACGGGCAGCTACTGGGCTGGAGTTTTGAGTGCCGCGTACGCCGCGCCGACGGCCGCCTGCATTGGGTTGAGCTGCAACTCAACCGCGATGACAACCAACACCTGCAAGGCAGCCTGCAAGACATCCACGCCCAGCATCAGGCGCAAGAACTGCAACGGGCGCGCAATGTGGTGCTCGACCAACTGTTGGCGCAAGCGCCGCTAAGCAGCACCCTGAACAGCATCGCCAACCACCTAGAGGCACTCAACCCGCAGATGCGCGTGTCGATCATGCTGCTGCGCGGCGGCAATCTGTACATCGCCGCCGCACCGAGCCTGCCCAGCGACTACAACGCCGCCGTCGATGGCATCGCGGCAAACTTAGGCATAGGTTCGTGCGGGCACGCCGCCGCCAGCGGCGAACTGGTGATTGCCGAAGACCTACAAAACCACCCGAACTGGCAAAACTACCGCGCGCTAACCAAAGCCGCCGACCTGCACGCCTGCTGGTCGCTGCCGTTTAAAGATGACAGCGGCCAGGTGCTAGGCACCTTCGGCATTTACTACCGCGAGCCGAGCCTACCCAGTGACGACGATATCGCCCTAGTCACCGAGTTCACTCGCCTCGCCGGGCTGGCCTTACACCAGCAGCAACTCGATGCCGCACGCCAGCAGCATGAACACGCGCTGCGCCAAGCCGCCACGGTATTTGAGAGCACCCGCGAGGCGGTGCTGATTGTCGACCAGCAGCACCGTATTCTGGCCAGCAACCCCGCCTACGCGGCCATTACCGGGCTAGACACTGGCGCCAGCACCGGTCAACGCTTACCGCTACTACTGAGTACCGCCACTGAGCGCAGCCGTTATCGCAGTATCTGGCGCGGGCTCAAACAACAGGGCGACTGGGAAGGTGAACTCAGCGCCCGGCGCCTCGATGGCTCACTCTGCCCGCTGTGGTTAAACGCCAGCCGGGTACACGACTGCGACCCACTGCAGCCGCAGTATGTGCTGGCCTTTACCGACCTGAGCCTGTTCAAAGACAGCCAAGAGCGGCTGGCCCACTTGGCCCACTACGACACCCTCACCGACCTGCCCAACCGGCTGTTCGCCCATCAACGTCTTACCCATGCGCTAGAGCGTGCGCAGCGGCATGGCGAATCGGTGGCGGTATTATTCGTCGACCTCGACCACTTCAAAACCATCAACGACGGCCTCGGCCATGCGGTTGGTGATGAGCTGTTGATTACCGTGGCCCGTCGCTTGCAGCAGCGCTTGCGCAACGAAGACACCTTGGCGCGCATAGGTGGCGATGAATTCTTGGTGGTGCTGGAGAACCTCGAACAACCCGAAGAGGCCGCGCAAACGGCGCAAGCCTTGATCCAGTTATTTGAGCGGCCACTGCCGTTGGGCAACGAGCGCGACGCCTACTTAGGCGCCAGCATCGGCATCAGCTATTACCCCAACGACGGACAAAGCGCCGACGAACTGATTCGCAATGCCGACGCCGCGCTCTATCAAGCCAAAGCCGAAGGGCGCAACACTTACAGGTTCTACACCCAAGCGCTGACCGAGCGGGCGCATAACCGTTTAAACATGGAGAGCAAGCTGCGCCAAGCCATCAAACAAGGCGAATTTATCCTGCACTACCAGCCGCTGGTCGACACCCACAGCGGCCAGCCGTTAGGCGTCGAGGCACTGGTGCGCTGGAACAGCCCTGAGGGCATGATCTCGCCGGCCGAGTTTATTCCGCTAGCCGAAGACACCGGGCTGATTGTGCCGATCGGCACTTGGGTGCTGCGCGAGGCATGTCAGCAAGCGCAAGCCTTGCGCAACCAAGGGTTGCTGCTGGAAACCGTGGCGGTCAACCTATCGCCACGGCAATTTCGCCAACCCGATTTGCTCCAGCAAGTGCGTGAAGCCCTAAGCGACAGCGGTTTGCCGGCCCACTGTTTAGAGCTGGAAATTACCGAAGGCGCGCTGATGGACGATGTGGCGCAAACCCAAGCCAGCTTGCGCGCATTGAAGAGCCTCGGTTTGCGCTTAGCGGTGGACGACTTTGGCACCGGCTATTCGTCCTTGGCCTACCTGCGGCGCTTCCCGCTGGACAAGCTAAAAATCGACCAAAGCTTTATGCATGGCGTACCCGAAGACCACGGCAACATGGAGATAGTCGCCACCATCATCACCCTCGCCCGCAGCCTTAACTTAACCGCCATTGCCGAAGGGGTGGAAACCGCCGAACAACTGGCGGCGCTACGCGCACTGGGCTGCGAGCAATCGCAGGGCTATTTCTTTAGCCGGCCACTGCCGCTAAACACGCTACGCGAATGGTTAATTAATCACCGTCGATCAGACGTTTGATCCACGTCATGGCCATGTCATGGGCCCGGCCTACACTGCAGGCTCTTACTTGCGAGGTGGCCCTTATGAACATTGTTATTCGCCCGCTGACCATGGCCCGTGGCAACTGCTGGCAGGTGCGCATGGACCAACATAGCGTGAGCTTTCGCAGCGAAACGGAAGCCCGACAGTTTGTTGCCACCCTGCAAGCGCGCCTGCGCGCACCGCACGCACTGCCGCAGGTAGAGCAACGCGCCGCCGGTTAATTCAACCTATGCCCGGCGCTCGGTTAATGCTGCCGAGCGCGCGGTGACTATCGCACTTATCACCGCCAGCACGGCGCACAGGCTGATTACCGCCGCCATAGGTTGCGCCGTGCCGTTATGCAATACGCCAACCAGCGCCGAGGCGCCGGCGGCCAAGCCAAACTGCATAAATCCGAGTAGCGCCGAAGCACTGCCCGCATGGCTGGCCTGCCCAGCCATGGCGCAAGCCGAAGCGTTCGGCAACAAACAGCCCAAGCTGGCCACCGCCACAAATAACGGCAATAACAATGGCCACAGGTGTACCGGTTGCAGCAGGCTGACGGCCAGCAAACTCAAGGCGGCGGCCAAATACAACCAGACCACCCGGCGCAACCAATAGGCTGGGCCGTGGCGCCGCAGTAACCACGAGTTAACCTGCGCCATTAAAATAAACCCCGCCGCGTTGCTGCCAAACAGCCAGCCATAGTGTTGCGCCGGCACCTGATACAGTTCGATAAACACAAAGGGCGAACCGGCGATATAGGCAAACATGCCCGCCATCACCAGCCCGCCAGTCAGGGCATGGCCAACAAACTGACGGTCTTTAAGCAAACGCAGATACTGCGCTGGCGCTGCCCGCAGGGGCGCCGGCGTGGAATGCTGGGCCAAGGTTTCCGGCAGCCAGTACGCCACGGCCAAGCCGCACAGGGCGCTAAACAACGAGAGGCTGATAAAGATCGACTGCCAGCCAAATTGGCCCAGCAGCACACCGCCGGCCAGCGGTGCCAAGATCGGCGCCAAGCCCATCACCAGCATCAACTGAGAAAACACCTTGGCCGAGGCCAGCGGGTCACACAGGTCACGCACCACCGCGCGGGCAATCACCATGCCGGCGCAACCACCGAGCGCCTGCAAAAAGCGCGCGGCAATCAGCCACTCCAAGCTGCTGGCCAGCGCGCAGATTACTGAGGCAACACTAAACAACAACACCCCAAAAATCAGCGGCCGGCGCCGGCCAAATCGATCGGCCAAAGGCCCATAAATCAGTTGCCCGCCGGCCAAGCCGATGAAGTACACCGCTAGGGTTAATTGCACCCGCTCCACATCGGTGGCGAACGCCAGCGCCAGCGCCGGGAAGCTTGGCAAGTAAAAATCAATCGCCAGCGGCCCGAAGGCACTGAGGGCGCCCAGCAACAATAAAATTCGCAGATTCATCTTTACGCTCACACCTAGGTTGAATCCGTTATCCGCAAAAACGACAACGCCGCCAAACTGACGCTTGGCGGCGTTGTTTACGCGCAGTTACTCGCCGGGTACGGTTTCGGGCGCTACGGCTTTGCTCTTTTTACCGCTGAACAATGCGGAGAACTTCTCCACCAGCACATAGAACATTGGGATAAAGAAGATCGCCAGTACGGTGGCCGCCAACATCCCGCCGATTACCCCAGTACCAATCGAGTGCCGGCTGTTACTGCCGGCACCGCTGCTGAGTACCAACGGTAAGCAACCGAGAATAAATGCCAGCGAGGTCATGATGATCGGCCGGAAGCGCATCTTCGCCGCGTGCAACGCCGCATCCAGCAACGACATACCTTCGCCGCGTGATTGCACGGCAAACTCGATGATCAGGATGGCGTTCTTGGCCGCTAAGCCAATCAGCACCAACAGGCCCACTTGGAAGTACACATCGTTGCTCAAACCGGTCAGCCAGACCGCCAAGATGGCCCCAAACACGCCAAAAGGCACTGCCGTAACCACCGCCAACGGCAGGCTCCAGCGCTCGTATTGCGCGGCCAAAATCAGGAACACCATGATTAAGCCGAAGATAAACGCGATGCTGCTGGAACCCGACGCCGCTTGCTCTTGGTAAGCCGAGCCGACCCAGCCCAATTGGTAGTCGTTGCCCAGCACCTCACGCGCTACCTCCTCCATGGCCTTGAGCGCCTGCCCAGAGCTATAGCCCGGAGCCGGCCCGCCAATCACCTTGGCCGAGGCGTAGATATTGAAGTGGGTAAACACGTTGGCACTGAGGATACGGGTTTGCGTCACCAGCGCCGACAAGGGCACTAACTGGCCGGAGGTCGAGCGCACGAACACCTTGCCTAAGTCCTCAGGCTTGCTGCGAAACTCCGACTCCGACTGCAAGGTTACCTGCCAGGTGCGGCCGAACTTATTGAAGTCGTTAACGTAGTAGTTACCAAAGGTCGACTGCATGGCGGTAAACACATCAGCAATCGGCACGCCTTGAGCCTGCGCCTTGGTGCGGTCGAGTTCCACATGGTACTGCGGCACGCCAACATCGAAGGTGGTACGCAAACCGACCAACTCCGGACGTAACTTGGCGGCGGCAATAAACTCGGCGGTACGCGCCGCCAACTGCGGCGCGGTGCCGCCGATACGGTCTTGGATGTAACCCTCAAAACCACCGGTGGTACTCATGCCGGTAATCGCCGGCGGATTGAACGACAACACCAAACCGTCTTTTTCCGCCTGGCCCATGCCCATAAAGGTGCGGGTTAGGTTCATCGCATTCAAATCCGCAGTGGGCCGCTCTTTCCAGTCTTTCAAGGTAACGAACGAAACGCCGGCATCGCTACGGTTACCCGAGGTGAGGATGTCATAACCGGCAAAGGTCACCACATTTTCCACCGCCGGGTGCTTAAGCAACTTGGCATCGAAGTTATTGGTCAGCTCGCTGGTGCGCGACAAGGACGCCGCCGGTGGCAGGAAGTAGGCATTCAGCACATAACCTTGGTCTTCGTCGGGCACCAAGGAGCTGGGTACATGGCCAAACAACAACACGATCAGAGCAACCATCCCGGCAAATAAGCTCACGCCCAACAGCGAGCGCTTGAGAAAGAAACTCACGCCCTTGCCATAGCCTTCGGTCACTGCATCGAAGAAGCGGTTAAACCAGCGAAACGGTGCAATAGGTTGATGATCGGCGTGATCGGCCTTGAGCAGAATCGCGCACAGCGCTGGCGATAGAGTCAACGCCACCAAGCCGGAAATCGCCACCGAAATGGCGATGGTAATCGCGAACTGTTTGTACATCTGCCCAGCCAAACCGCCGAGAAAGGCGACCGGAATAAACACCGCGCAGAGCACCAGCACCACGGCAATAATTGGCCCAGTCACCTCTTCCATGGCTTTGATGGTGGCTTCACGGGGCGGTAGTTTCTCGTCGCGCATGACTCGCTCGACGTTCTCGATCACCACAATGGCATCGTCCACCACAATGCCGATGGCCAGCACCAAACCGAACAACGTCAGCAGGTTGATCGAGAAACCCAGCGCATACATGCCGGCAAAGGTGCCGACCAAGGCCACCGGAATCGCCAACACGGGAATCAGCGTGGCGCGCCAGTTTTGCAAGAACACAAACACCACCAAAATCACCAGCAACAACGCCTCGACGAAGGTATGCAGCACCTCTTCGATCGACACATTAACGAACACCGTGGTGTCGTAAGGGATGGTGTAAGCGATACCGGCCGGGAAGCGTTTAGCCACCCGCTCCATGGTCGTACGCACTAATTGAGCGGTTTCCAGCGCGTTGGCACCGGGCGACAGGTAAATCCCGAAGGCGGCGTTTTGCTGGCCATTCAGGGCCGTGACTAAACCGTAGTCTTGCGCGCCCAACTCCACCCGTGCGACATCTTTGAGCAGTAAGCTGGCACCGGTGCTGTCGGTGCGCAGAATGATATTTTCAAACTGCGCAGGCTCTGAGAAGCGCCCGTCGGTGGTTACCGTATAGGTAAAGTCTTGGCGGGTGAGCATCGGCTCCTGGCCAAAGGTACCCGCCGCAAACTGTGAGTTTTGCTCTTTAATGGCATTGGCAACATCCGTTGGGGTCAGGTTGAACTGAGCCAATTTGTCGGGTTTTAGCCAGATACGCATCGAGTAGTTTTTTGCGCCGAACTGGCTAACATCACCTACCCCCGGCAAACGCGCCAACTCATCGATAACGTTAATTAAGCCGTAGTTACTGATGTAGGTCGGATCGTAACTATTGTCCGGCGAATACAGCACCACCATCTGCAAAATATCGGCGGACTTCTTCTTGGCCACCACGCCTTGCCGGCGAACCTGCTCGGGCAGTTGCGCCAATGCCTGCTGCACGCGGTTGTTGACGTCGGTGGTGGCTTGATCCGGGTCGGTACCCACATCAAAGTACACGCTCAGGCTCATGCTGCCGCTGCTAAACGAGTTAGACAGCTGGTAAATCATGCCCTGCACGCCGTTGATTTTTTGCTCCAAGGGCGCGGCTACAGTTTCAGCAATCACCTGGGCGCTGGCACCCGGATAGCTGGTGGTTACCGACACCTGCGGCGGCAAAATCGGCGGAAACTGCGCCACTGGCAATGCTTTGATCGAAACCAAGCCGGCCAAGGTAATTACAATCGAGATGACGGCGGCGAAGATCGGCCGGTCAATAAAGAAGCGCGAAATCACAGGCAACGCTCCTTATGGTTTAGCGGCAGAGGCGGCCGCAGGTGCGGCGCTTATGGTGACCGGCATACCGGGACGAACCTTAGGCAAGCCCTCAACAATCACCCGCTCGCCAGCCTGCAAACCTGAGCGAATAATCCAGCGATCGGCGATGGTCGCACCCAATACCACCGGCCGTGGGTGGGCAATATTTTGCTCATCCAAGACAAACACCAAAGTCCCAGCGCCGGTTTGCGAAATGGCCCGCTGCGGCACTGAGATAGCATCCGGGATGCTCAGGCCTTCAATCAGCACCCGCACAAACTGGCCGGGAAACAGCTTTAAGTCTGGGTTAGGGATTACCACCCGCGCACTCACGCTGCCGGTGCCGGTGTTAATTAAACTGTCGATAAAATCGACCTTGCCCTTGAGCGGGTACAGCGAGCCATCGCCCATTTTCAGCTCGGCGGTGAGCTTTTTGCCATCCGGCAAGCGCACCGTACCGGCCTGAATCTCGCGGCGAAAACGCTCGGCGTCGGCGTCCGGGTAAGAGAAGTTCACATACAGTGGGTCGAGCTGAGTGATGCTGGTGAGCAAGCTGGCGTTCGGATCGCCAGCCACCATCAAGCTGCCTTCAGACACGGTTTCTTGGCTGCTGGCACCGCTAATCGGCGCTTCAACGGTGGTGTAGTCGAGGTCAATTTGCCGCGACTGCACATCGGCCTTGGCCGACTCAAGATTGGCCTTGCTCTGCTCGTAGTTGGAGGTGGCGTCATCCAGCTCTTTTTCACTGGCAAAGCCACGCTTTTGCAACTCACGAATACGCTTAAGCTCGCGCTCAGTTTGCCAAGCGCGCGCCTGGGTTTGTGCCTGCGAGCCCTTAGCCCGAGCCAGCGCCGCCTCATAAGGCTTAGGGTCGATAACAAACAGCACCTGCCCCTGCTTAACCTTGCTGCCCTCGACGTAACTGCGCTCACGCAAAATGCCATTCACCTGAGCGCGCACCTGCACCTGCTTGTAGCCGGCGGTTAAGGCCGGATACTCCAGCACCAACGGCTGATTCGCTACCGTCACCACCTCAATGCGCACTGCGGGCGGCGGCGGGGTTGCGGCGGCCGGTGTCGCAGGGGCGGCCTGAACCAGCGAACTCATCAGCAAGGTTAAGGAAAAACCGCAAAGGGCAGCGTGGCAGTGGCGACTCAGAAGCATAGGGTCTTCTCCGTGACAGCAAAATTCAGGCAGTAACGCCCGGCTTGGGGGCGGACTTGTAGCCGCTCAGCGGCGGAAAGGCCGTCCCAGCCCAGAAGGGGCGACAACAGCCGTTTGTTATGTGACTTGATGGAAAGGCTAAGCACCAGATTTAACCATATCTCTGATTTTTAACGCTTTTTCGAAATGATCCATTTTGTGAGTTTCAATCCACCACCGAGCCGCCTCCATGAGAACTTCTGGCTGATCGTTTTTGTTTTTGAAGAATGCGTAAAACGATAACCCGACCCCTGATCCTTTCTGGTCGATTTTGAGCTCACATACTTCAATAATTTTTTCTCTAAGCTCTTTCCGCAAAGCAATATCTCTTTGGATTGATCACATAACAACAGTTATAGCGTGATGCTACTGGGCTAGACGCTGGTTTGAAACCTTCTTGGCCCCTCCCCGCATAATATTCACCGAGCCGCACGCCGGCCGCGCGAACAGTGAGTCGTTCGGCGCCGAGCGACTCACCAGCAACTACACTGCAAGCACCCGCTTACATTCGCGCCCACGCTGTGAGTATCCGATGCATGTGATGATCCTCGAAGACGACGTCTGGATCGCTGATCTGATTCAACAGGTCGTACTCAAACTTCGCCCACAGGCGCAGATTAGTCGCTTCGAATGCGTCAACGAGGCCCGCGCCCACTGGCAGCTTGCCCCCGCCGACTTGCTGATTAGCGACTGGAACCTGCCCGGCGAAAGCGGCGTGAGCCTGATTGAGCAAATCCGCCAGCAAGGCAGTAACGTGCCGATCATGATGATCACCGGCCGCGCCGACCGCGACAGCGTCTTGCAAGTGCGCCGCCTGCGAATCAATGCCTTCGTCAACAAACCCTTCAAAGTGGCCAAGTTACTTGAACAACTGCAACTGCTGCTGCCCGCCGATAACGCCGAAGCGCTGGCCAGTACCGTAGCGCCAGCGCCGCTGGCGTTTTGCGCGCACTTGCAACAGTTAAGCGGCGCTGACTTGGACCTCCCGCTGCTGGAGGCCAGTCAAAAACTGCTGGAGCAACACCTACAGGGTGAGCAACTGGATCTGCGCCTATTAATCGCACAGTTCCAACACGACAGCGCCTTATGTGCACGCCTGATCGCGGTCGCCAATAGTCCGCTGTACAACAGCAGCGGTAAAACCTGCAACAGCCTGTATGAAGCCCTGCAACTGCTGGGCGTGAATACCAGCCTGACCTTGGCCTTAGCCGTTTGCCTCAAGCGCGCCTGCCTATTGCGCAGCGACATGCTGCGCAGCCACGCCCAAGCGCATATGCACGAAGCCGAACAGTTAGGCGAGCACGTGCGCCAACTGGCGCTGCAATTAAAGCTAACCGCTTGGCCGTATCAAAGCGCCGCATTGCTGCACCGCATGGGTGAATTGTGCGTCTTGCAGCAAGCGCAAAGCTGGGAAGATCAGGGTCACAGTCTGGACGAAGAACAACTGCAGCAAGCCTTGGCGCAATTCAGCCGTGAGTTCGCCTTTCAACTCAAGCTCAACTGGCACTTACCCATGCCGCTGCGCGAGATGATCGGCGCGATCTACGGCCTGCCACCGGCCAACCTCAAGCGCGACCTGATTTTGATGCATTTGGCCGCCGTCGAGCTGCGCCCCGAGCTCGACCATAAAGCCATCAATCGCCTGCGCCATATGCTCGGTTTACCCGACCACGCACCCGCTGTAATAGTTGCGACCGTACCCGCCGAGGCACAAGTCGAAGCGCTCGTTGCACCGCTAGTCAACGAGCCGCCAATCGAAGCCGCACCAGCTACTACCGTACCATCGGCCTAAGCTTGGCGCTTGCCGAGCTGCGCGCTAAGCGCCAAGTTTAGCATTGAATGCCATCACCCGGAGGTTATCCATGACGCGCTTACGCATGCTCCTGCTGGTCCTGCTAGCCCTGCCCGGTTACGCCAACAGTGAGCCATTAATGAGCTATGGCGTGCTGATTATTTCCCGCGAGCGCCTGGAAGTGGCCACGCCTTGCGACATCGGTATTTACCTACAAAACCAGCTGGTTTCACGCCTTTATCAAGGTGACTCTGCCTCGTTTAATTTACCCGCCGGGCCGGTGTCGGTGCGTATGGGTATGCTCGGCGGCACGGGCTGCATCCCTGCGTTCACGCAAATACGCGGTGAGAACATTCAGCTGCAAGCCGGTGAAATCCGTAAATACCGCATCGCCCTCAGCGGCAACGGTCTGCATTTGATCGCCGTACCCAACACGCAATAAAGCGTTGACCTTGCCCCAAGGTTAAGGTTGATCCTGCATCACCGACACCGAGGAGCCGAGCATGTCCAAGCCATTCGATCTACCCATCAGCGGTATGACCTGCGCCAGTTGCGCCGGGCGCATTGAGCGTGCCTTGGCGCAGGTTCCTGGCGTACAGAGCGCCAGCGTCAATCTGCTGGCCGAGCGCGCACAGGTACAGGGTGAGGTGGAATTGCCGGCATTAATCGACGCCGTAGTGGCGGCCGGTTACGCCGTGCCACAGCACAGCTTAGAGTTACGCATCAGCGGCATGACCTGCGCCAGTTGCGCCGGCCGTGTCGAGCGCGCCCTGAGCAAGGTCGCCGGTGTGCTCAGCGCCAGCGTTAACCTCGCCACCGAGCGGGCGCACATACAGGTACTCGGCACAGCCGACAGCGGTCAGTTAATCGCCGCCGTCAGCGCCGCCGGCTATCAAGCGGCCCTGATCGACGACGCTCACGTACCACTCAACGATGACCAGCGTGCCTTGCAGCGCGAGCGCATCAGCCTGCTGCTGGCCATCGCCCTGGCCCTGCCCCTGCTGCTGCCGATGCTGCTGCAACCCTTGGGCGTGCATTGGATGCTGCCGGCTTGGCTGCAATTTGCGCTGGCCACCCCGGTGCAATTTATTCTCGGCGCGCGCTTTTACCGGGCCGGCTATCGCGCCCTGCGCGCAGGCAGCGCCAATATGGATTTGCTGGTAGCGCTGGGCACCAGCGCCGGTTATGGCCTGAGCCTGTATATGTGGTGGCGCACACCGACTGGGGCAATGCCGCATCTGTATTTTGAAGCCTCGGCAGTGGTAATCGCCTTGGTGCTGCTGGGCAAATACCTCGAAAGCCGCGCCAAACGACAAACCTCCAGCGCCCTACGCGCCCTCGAAGCACTGCGTCCAGAGTTTGCCACCCGCTTACACGACGGCCTTGAGCAGCAAGTGGCGATTGCCGAGTTGCAATTGGAGCAATTAATTGTGGTCAAACCCGGCGAAAGTTTCCCGGTCGACGGCCTGATTATCGAAGGCAGCAGCCATGCCGATGAAGCCCTACTCACGGGCGAAAGCCTGCCGGTAGCCAAGCAACCCGGCGATACCGTGAGCACCGGCGCCATCAATGGCGAGGGGCGTTTAGTGCTGCGCATCCAAGCACTCGGCGGCGCCACCCAGTTGGCGAAAATTATTCAGTTGATGGAAAGCGCCCAAGCCGGCAAAGCACCGATCCAAAAACTGGTCGACCGAGTGAGCCAAGTGTTTGTGCCGGCGGTACTGGGCATCGCCCTGCTCACCCTGCTCGGCTGGCTAGCCTACGGCGCCGGGCTAGAAGTGGCGCTGCTCAATGCGGTGTCGGTGCTGGTGATCGCCTGCCCATGTGCGCTGGGCTTGGCCACCCCCACGGCGATTATGGTTGGCACCGGAGTGGCCGCCCGCCACGGGATTTTAATCAAAGATGCCCAAGCCTTAGAGATCGCCCATAACGTGCGCCATGTGGTGTTCGACAAAACCGGCACCCTAACCTCCGGCGAGCCACAGGTGGTGCATCTGCAGGCCCTCGACGGTGACGAGAGCCGCCTGCTGCAACTGGCCGGCAGCCTGCAACAAGGCAGTGAGCATCCACTGGCCAAAGCCGTGCTGGCCGCCTGCCGCGCACAAAGCATCAGCCTCAGCGCTATCAGCGACAGCCAAGCCCTGCCGGGTAAAGGCACCCAAGCGCAACTGCAACAGCGCTTGCTGGCCCTCGGCAACCAACGCCTGCTGGCCGAGCAGGGTCTGGCACCGGGACTACTGGCCGCCAACGCGGCTGTCTGGGAAACCGAGGGACGCAGTTTGGCCTGGTTAGTGGAGTTAGCGCCGCAGCCACAGGTGCTCGGGTTACTGGCCTTTGGCGACCACCTGAAACCCGGCGTTAAGGCCGCCATCCAGCAATTGCAAAAGCTGGAGATTAGCTGTCACCTGCTGAGTGGCGACAACCTGGGCAGCGTCAACGCGGTGGCCGATGCGCTGCACATTGCTGATCGCCAAGCCAACGTTTTGCCGGCCGACAAGCTGGCGCGCATCCACGCCCTCAAGCAGCAAGCCGCCGCGCAACACGGCCGGGTGGCGATGGTCGGCGATGGCATTAACGACGCCCCGGCCTTGGCCGCCGCCGACATCGGCATCGCCATGGGCGGTGGCACCGATGTGGCCATGCACGCTGCCGGCATCACCTTGCTGCGCGGTGACCCACGCTTGGTGCCGGCAGCGCTGGAGATTTGCCGGCGCACCTACCAGAAGATCCAGCAAAACCTGTTCTGGGCCTTTATCTACAACCTGATCGGCCTGCCACTGGCCGCGTTCGGTTTACTCAACCCGGTGTTGGCGGGCGCGGCCATGGCCCTGTCCAGCGTCAGCGTGGTCGCCAATGCGCTGCTGCTTAAACGCTGGCGGGCGAAGCTATCCGAGGAGCAAGCATGAATATCGGCGCAGCCGCCAAGGCCAGCGGTTTATCGGCAAAGATGATTCGCTACTACGAGTCGATTGGCTTACTGCCCGCAGCAGGGCGTAACGCCAACGGCTACCGGCATTACAGCGCGGCCGAGTTACAGCAACTGAGTTTTATCAAGCGCGCCCGCTTGCTCGGTTTCACCTTAGATGAAGTCGGCCAACTGCTGGCCCTATGGCAAAACGGCCAACGCGCCAGCAGCGACGTGAAAGCCTTGGCGGCCGGGCATATTAACGAGTTGAATAACAAGATTGCCGAGCTGATCGGCCTACGCGACAGCCTGCAAGAACTGGTGCACAACTGCCACGGCGACGATCGGCCGGATTGCCCGATCATCAAGGAACTGGAGTCGGGTTGTGGCCGGGCTTTGTAGTGAATGGCATGAAAACATATGTAGTGGAGGGCAGTTATCGGCCAAATGCAGCCATTGGTCATCAATAAAATTAGGTCCTATTCATAACTGCAACCAGAGGGTTTGGAAACCTGCAGGCTTTGGGCCTTGGTCGAAGGGAGGTGCTCTTGGTACGGCAAGCAGGCCTTCTTAATAATCACTAGGACACTGCAGAACGAAAGTGGTAGTCATGCCACACAGGCAGCCGATCCACGGCTAAAAGGCAGTACTGACGAGCTTTGCTCTCAACTACGCAGACCGATTTCCACAACTTCCTCCCCCCAAATCCAGGCTCACAAAATCCCGAGCTCTCTCACATAGCACTTTACATGTATGCGTCATGCATATAGATTAATTCCACCTCAAATACTTCGGACGTTAGAAATGACAACGTACACGTTCAACCGAGACAAATTGCTGGAGATGACTAACCGTGAGATGGCCACGTTCCGCCAAAGGACTATGGGCTCTGCGGCGCTAGTAGCCCGTGGCAAAAAATCCATGCCCAAGGGCGTGCCAATGTCATGGATGTTCGGACTCAACTTTCATCCAACGATTTATGTAGACCACGGCAAGGGACCGGAAATTTTCGACGCGGACAACAACCGTTATCTCGACTTCAACGTAGTAGACCTCGCTGTGACGATGGGATTTGACAACCCTCACATCCGTGATGCCATGCATAAGGCCATGGAAGTAGGTCCGCACTTTCTTTTGCCGGTTAGGGAAGCCATCGATGTTACCGAGGAGCTTGCCCGAAGGACTGGAGTGCCATTTTGGCAATTCACGATGACAGCGAGCGGTGCTAACACTGAGGTCATTCGTATTGCCCGAGCCATCACTAAGCGCACCAAGGTCTTGGTTTTTGAAGGCCATTACCATGGCCACCTTGATGACACCATGATGGAAAACTCCGAGAGCGGGGTAAGGCCTTATGTTCTGGGGCTTCCACGGGGCGTTGAGAAGGGCGTAGAAATCGTGCCATTCAACGACCTGGAAGCAGTGGAGGCTGTTCTCAAAAAAGGTGAAGTTGCGTTAATTCTCACCGAGCCAGCAATGAGCAACTGCACCTTGGTGATGCCCGAGCCAGGATTCATCCAATCGCTTTATGAGCTCGCCCACCGATATGGCACCCTCTTGTGCCTGGATGAGGCACATGACTTTTCATTCGCTTATGGCGGCCTTACAGGCGCCTGGAATCTGCCATGCGACTTCATGGTTTTGGGCAAGGGCCTTGGGACCGGTATCCCCTTTGCGCTGTATGGCATGAGCGACGCAGTGAATGAGTTTGTTGATGCTCATACGCAAGTTGACCTTGGCGTACCGGGCATTGCGGCAGGCGGGACGACCTATGCCAATACACTGTCCGTCTTTGCTGCCAAAGCGGCCCTGGAGAAAGTCCTTACCCCGGAAAACTACATGCGCACTGAAGCGCTAGGTCGTCGCTTTGCCACTGGTTTGCAGAGCATTTTTGATGAGCTCAATCTGCCTTGGCTGGCACAACATCTGGGTCCGCGGGTTGGTTACTGCCTATCACAGACGTTGCCGAAAAATGGCAAGGAAGCCTACAAGTCCATCGATGTGGAGTGGATTACATTGAGAAAGCTATTTATGGCCAACAGAGGCATTTGGGACTCAGTGGCTACGGCAGGTCCACAGGTGTCATTTGCGCACACTCAAGCACATATCGACGAGTACCTCACCACGGCGCGTTCTTTATTGCGTGAGCTTTGCTCAACCAACTCAGAGGCTAAATAGATGACAAACCATCAAAAGTTTTATATCGACGGCGTGTGGATAAATCCGGTGACGCCAGCCACGCTGCCAGTGGTCAACCCTGCCACCGAAGAAGCCTACACCATGATTTCTGTAGGCAGTGGCGCCGATGTTGAGCGCGCAGTCGCAGCAGCTAAAGCGGCATTTCCAAGCTTCTCAATGACGAGCAAGGCAGAAAGGCTGGCCCTCTTGCGGCGCATTCTCCAGATCTACAACGAGCGCTCCGAAGATATTGCGCGCGCAGTCTCAGACGAGATGGGTGCCCCGATTGCATGGGCACGCGATGCCCAGACGTGGGCGGGCCGCGCCCATTTAGAAGCCACGATTACAGCTTTGGAGAGTTACGAGTTCGAAGAACATCGTGATGCAGCCCGCATCGTCAAGGAAGGGATTGGCGTTGTCGCGCTGATTACCCCCTGGAACTGGCCTCTTAACCAGATAGTGACAAAAGTGGCACCAGCGATTGCTGCCGGATGCACGGTAGTCTTGAAACCCAGTGAAATTGCTCCAATTAGTGCCATCGTATTCTCGGAAATCATGGATGCAGCCGGAACCCCGCCCGGCGTTTACAACATGGTCAATGGTGATGGCCCAAATGTCGGTCAGGTCATGGCGGGACACTGCGACGTAGACATGGTGTCGTTCACTGGCTCGACCCGTGCAGGCATCATTGTGGCCAAGACAGCTGCCGATACGGTGAAAAGAGTAACCCTTGAGCTTGGCGGCAAATCGGCAAACATCATCCTCGAAGACGCCGACTTGGAAGACGCTGTACGTAAGGGCGTAGAAGCATGCTTTGCTAACACAGGCCAGTCCTGCGATGCGCCAACTCGTATGCTGGTACCACGTGCTCGTCATGAAGAAGCCTTGCGCATTGCCCGAGAGACGGCGCTCACGCAGAAAGTAGGCGCCCCGAATGCAGTTGATACCGTTCTAGGGCCGGTGGTTAGCGAGCTTCAATTCAACAAAATTCAGCAATTAATCGAATGCGGAATTCAAGATGGGGCCGTGTTGGTATGTGGCGGTCCTGGCCGACCAGAGGGGCTGCAAAAAGGCTACTACGTTCGCCCAACCGTTTTTGGCAACGTCACGCCACAGATGACCATTGCACGTGAAGAGATATTTGGCCCTGTGCTCTCGATTATGCCGTATGACGACGAAGCCCATGCAATTCGCATCGCCAACGATACCGTGTACGGCTTAGCAGCCTACGTCCAGTCTAATAACCTTGAGAACGCACGCAATGTTGCGCGTCAGCTTAGGGCTGGCCAAGTGACAATCAATTATGCGGAGTGGAATACGCAAGTTCCGTTCGGTGGTTACAAGCAATCTGGAAATGGGCGTGAATATTCTGAATGGGGAATCCATGAATTCCTGGAAGTGAAGGCTATAGTCGGCTACGGCGAGTAATAATCTGCACGTAATCAAAAATAAGCCTCGGCCCAGCGCACTTACAGTGCGCTGGGCCTCATTGATTTCTCATACACCTAATTACGATCCAGGTATTAATGATGCTCTATCCAAACCTTTTGTCCTCAACCATTATCGGCGATCTAAAACTTTCGAATAGAGTCATCATGGCCCCACTGACCCGAATGCGTGCTGGGCCTGGAAATGCGCCGACCAAACTTAATTCTGAGTACTATGGCCAAAGGGCGAGTGCGGGATTAATCATTACCGAAGCCACTCAGATCTCCCAGCAAGGTCAAGGTTACCTTGATACGCCAGGCATTTACACGGATGAGCAAGAAGCTGGATGGAAGCATGTTGTTGAGCGCGTTCACTCAAGAAGTGGATTAATAGCATTACAGCTCTGGCATGTAGGTAGAATTTCTCACAGCAAGCTGCAACCAAACAATGCACTTCCCGTCGCCCCTTCAGCAATTCCTGCCCCAGCGGCTACCGCAAGAATCCCTCATGAAGATGGATTTCTCCGCGTATTGTGCGATGGCCCGAGGGCGCTTGAGTTGGAAGAGATTCTTGGAATTGTTAACGACTACAGGAATTCCGCCATAAGAGCTAAGCGTGCTGGCTTTGATGCTATTGAAGTTCACGCAGCAAATGGCTATCTGCTCAATCAATTCTTATCTACAAATACCAATCAGCGAACCGACAGTTACGGAGGGTGCCTGGAAAATCGTGCGCGCATTGTTCTGGACGTTGTAGATGCTGTAGTTTCCGTGTTCGGTGCTGGTCGCGTTGGTGTGCGGTTATCCCCAAACGGAATCTTTAATGACATTGAAGATACTGATGCAGAAGAGATGACAAGCTACTTGGCGCGTGGTTTTAGCGAGCGCGGATTGGCTTACCTTCATATTGCAGAGCCAGACTGGGCAGGTGGCGCACCACTGTCCGATGAATTTCGGAAATCAATCCGAGACAACTTTAAGGGTGCGCTTATATTTTGCAGTAATTATACTGCGGCCAAAGCCGAGAAAATAATCTCGTCGAATATTGCTGACGCGGTTGCGTTCGGTAGAGCATTTCTTGCCAATCCTGACTTGCCAGAGCGCTTCAGAGTCAACTCACCACTGAATGAGGCAGACAGCAAGACTTTTTATTGCGGCGCCGAGATTGGTTATACCGACTACCCAGCACTCACTAAAGACAAAGGCAATTCCGAACTGGAGCATAAAAATTCATGACGCTGACGCCTGACAAGGTAAATCAGATAGCTGCATTTGCGCGCAAGTTGGATAGCTGCGTTAACTCGGAGTTACGCAAAAAATTTGACCGGCCAATGTCTGATCTAACGGCACTTATTTCAATAAGAAATTGCAACTCTTTTAATATTGGCTGGCTATCCAATGTTTTGGAACTCAGTCATTCCGCTGCGGTTAGGGTGGTGGATCGCCTTGAGGGCGATGGGCTACTAGAGCGACAGGCAAAGGATAACAAGAAACAAGTTGGCTTGCATATTAGCCAGAAAGGGATTTTTTTGTCTGATGAGATATTGTCATTGCGGGGTAGTATCGTTGCGAAATTATTGTCTCCATTAGAGAGTCAGCAGTTAGATGGTTTAGCCGACTGCGCACGTACGGTAATTGCGGCAAATGTTGATCAAGAGCTTGATGCCTACAAAACTTGCGCACTTTGCGACGAGGAAGGTTGCGGAATTAATTGCCCAACTGCAGCTGTGGTTAGCTGCTTGCCAAAAGAAAAACGCCGCTCGTGAGGCACTTACCTAGATGAAGATCAATTGTATCAAATAAAATTGATTTTCATCTAAATCTTCAGATGCGACGACTTGAATTTTTTCGCACTGGAAAAATACTATAAAGCCTATCGCAGGACTTAACTTGCTATCAGCACCAGATTGCAGCATTTTATTTGATGACCAGTGTTATTAACAATCATCAAGATTTATTACATAAATAAGCAGTGACTTTAAATGCAGAGTCCTTTAACAGCGCAAGAAATTAACCTGTTAAATTCAACTTTATGATTACCAGAGCAGGGGGCAAATGCACTTGCCATTTTTCCAAGTGGATGTCTTCGGGAGAACTCCATTTAAAGGAAATCCAGTTGCGGTTATCCTCGTTGGGGACAAGCTCACGAGTTCGCAGATGCTTGAAATAGCTAAGGTTGAGGTGCGCTCATTTGTGCCAGGCGACGCCGTCCCAGAAGATCCGGTATGCGGCAGTGGTAATGGCTGCGTCGCCGCGATGCTTCAGCGCAGCGGCATAGCACCATCGCGATATAGTGCATCGCAAGGAAATAAAGTCGGGCGCGATGGCAGGATTGAAGTTGAGTTTAGTTCTGACGGTACGATATTGATCGGTGGAGTATCTGCAATTCGGGTGCAAGGTTCAATTTCACTTACCCCATGACTCGGGTGGGCTAACTCGTGTCATATCCTGAATCTCCCCGACGTCATCGAGACAGTTAAGCGTCCGCAATGGATCGACAGCGGCTCATTGAGACCGGCTCAAACCGGCCAGAAGCGGTCATAGAGCGTCTACAAAATCAGGGCGTATTCATTTTGAGCTAACTCGACGTGTGCAATCCTGCAATAACCTGAACAAGCCAATCTCTGGATGCACTGCCCGAAGCTCTTCTATGCCATCCCACAACCACATTGAAATTTAGGGAAGACATGTCTAAGTCAATCACTTGGAAGCCACCGGTGGCAGCAATGGCCGAGGGTACAAAAGCCACCGTATCATTCACGTGCATAAACGCTTGCAGAGACGTGTAGCAGGGCAAAGTCGCAATCACTGTGCGGCTGACATCCCGGGCACTAAGGAAATCATCAACTCGACTCCCCAGATTGCCTACTCCACTGGCGAAATCCACATGAGGATGTAAGGACACATCTGCAAGCACCTGTATCTGCCGAGGCAGCAGCGAACCTTGCCGAGCGACGCAGCAGTAGTGGTCGCTTCTCAGTCTATTCCGCACTAATCCAGGATCAACGTAGTCAGAAAAACCAATCACTAGGTCAGCCTCTCCTTGCGCCAACGTCTTGACATGCTGATCGGGATTGAAGTCAATGACTTCAAGCTTCACCCCGGGTGCGCGTTCGCGCATGAGCAGCGAAAGCGATGGGATGATAGACAGTTGCGCATATTCATTTGCGATCACCCTGAATGCGTACTCACTCGTTGCTGGATCGAATGGGAATGAATTGAAGATGCCGTCGATCTCTTCGACTATTTTCTCGAATTTAGCTGCGAGGTCGTACGCATAGTCGGTCGGCTGTAGGCCTGCGCTCTGGCGCAGGAACAGCTCATTGGGAAACACTTCACGCATGCGCTTGAGGTAGTTGCTAACCGCCTGTTGTGATATCTCAAGCCGCTCGGCAACGCGAGAAACGTTTTTCTCGCGCACGAGATGCAGTAAAACCCGCATGTGCCTGATATCGATTTTCTCAATCATTTTGGTTGTATCTCATACAAATCGGCGGTGATTTTCATTGTATCAGTGAGCGCCTAGAGTATCGCCTCCTTAAGATTTAACGAGGCATTGCTATGAAAACCGTAATTTTGATTGGTGCCCAAGGGCACATGGGCCAAGCCGCTATGACCGGCCTCAAGAAACACAACGTCATCACCGCCAGCCGCTCTGGCACAGGCTGCGACCACACGGTAGATATCACCAGCAAGGCGTCGATCAAGGCTCTATTCGAAAAGGTTGGGCCGTTCGATGCTGTCGTTAATACAGTTGGCTACTGCGAATACGCTAACTTCAGCGAAATGACCGATGAGCAATGGGACACAACTATCCAAAGCAAGATGGTCGGCCAGATCAATCTGGTAAATGTGGGCCTGAACTACATCAACGATGGCGGTTCGTTTACGTTGATTTCGGGCATTCTCAATGTCAAACCTATTCCTATGGCAATTGCTGACGCCACCACCAGCGGCGCCATCGACACCTTCGTACAGTGCGTAGCGCACGAGCTTCCACGTCAGATTCGCATCAACGTGGTCAACCCTACAGTTCTGGAAGAGGCATGGGACGTATATGGGGAAATGATGCCAGGCTTCCAGCCTGTCCCTGGCGCGCTGGTAGGCAAAGCCTTTGAGCGCTCGGTTGATGGCTTCATCACCGGAAAGGTTATATTCGTCGACGCCTGAAGAAGAGCCCATCTGCACTGAAAGTAAGTCACTGAAATTTAAGAAGGCGCCGATTTGAAAGTTAATCAGGTCGGATGCCTCTCAAGCTACATGCACCTATATTAGGTTAATTCATGTATTTAATTTAAATACTCAATTTTTATGAGTTTGCGCTGTTTTCATGCGCACCCATTAAATTATCACTTAAACTAGCGAGATCTATATCATGAAGATTATAAATGGTTTTATTGTCGGGCTTTTGCTTGTCGCTGGCTACACACAGGTACATGCCGAAGACGGTCATGATCGCTCTATGAAGAGGCATGAACAATTTAGAACTGAACAAAAAAATATTCACGCAAATGAAGTCGAAAAGAAGGAATTGAAGTCTGAGGCTGTCAGCCATGATAAAGCCAACTGCAAAATATCTAGCGCAAGCTAGTATCAGCTCTGGGGTGCACTCATCTGAGATTTTTAAGTATCCTTTGAAGAGAGCAACGTAAGTGTTCGCCAGGCGTTGCCTGGTTCTCAAGCTTATGACTAAAGGTGTTCATGGCAGGGAGTAGTGACCAAATGAATCTTCCATTTTTCCAGGTTGATGTTTTTGGAGGGGCTCCATTTAAAGGAAATCCAGTTGCAGTTATCCTGGAAGGGGACAAGCTCACGAGCTCACAGATGCTTGAAATAGCTAACTGGACAAATTTATCCGAAACGACTTTTGTATGCGCACCAACGACCAGTAACGCTGATTACCGACTGAGGATATTTACCACGCAAGGTGAATTACCCTTTGCAGGACACCCAACTATCGGAAGCGCCACAGCATTGCTAGCTTATGGGCTGACTCCCAAGACACCTGGGATGCTTGTTCAGGAGTGTGATCAGGGACTGGTACCGCTTCACTTACTCGGCAACAGGATCTTCTTTGAATTGCCAGCGCCTAGTTTTGCGCCGCTAGGTGAGCACAGGCTACTGGACATTCTAGCGGCCATTGGCGTCCATCGTGAGTCCGTATGCAATGCTGCAATTATCGATGTCGGTGCTGTCTGGATCACTTTGCAACTTCGCTCTGCGCAAGATGTTCTAGATCTAAAGCCGAACATTAATTGCCTCGCGCAAGCAACTACAAACTGCACGGGACTTACTGTCTTCGGCCTGTATGCAGATGGTGATTCTGCATTGGTTGAGGTGCGCTCATTTGTGCCAGGCGACGCCGTCCCAGAAGATCCGGTATGCGGCAGTGGTAATGGCTGCGTCGCAGCGATGCTTCAGCGCTCCGGCACAGCACCAACGCGATATATCGCATCGCAAGGAAACAAAGTCGGGCGCGATGGCAAGATTGAAGTGGAGTTTAGTTCTGACGGTACGATACTGATCGGTGGAGTATCTGCAATTCGGGTGCAGGGTTCAATTTCACTTACCCCATGACTCTGGTGGGCGGGTTCGTTTCGTATCTTAAATCTCCCCAACCTCATAGAGGCAGTTAAACGTCTGCTATGGGTCGAAAGCTGCCAATCAAGATACCCAACAAAGCCCCGGCAACTTCCCGGTGGGCAATGCTGCGCAGTTGCCCACCCTACCGATCTCGACGGTTCGACAAGGTGGGCAAGTTTTTTGAACCGCGCCAGCTCAAAACGCCAGCGCTTACTGCATCCACGGCGGTGGTGGTGGCTCGTCGTTAGGCGCGTCGTCGGCATTGAGTACCGCAATGCGCCGCGCCTCGTCAGCCAGAGCGGCTTTGATTTCGCGCATGACTGCGTCGATATCCGCCGCGTCTTCTTCTTCGGCAAACTCGCCGGTTAACTTGCTGCTCGGGGTCAGCTTGCCTTCCTCAAACAGCGCCCACATTTCTTTGGCGTATTTGGTGAATTTCAGCTCCGGGGCGAACTGGCCAAAGTAATCGGCCATGTTGCGTACATCGCGCTCCAGCATCGAGAAGGCGTGGTTATTGGCCGCCGCATCCACCGCTTGCGGCAAGTCGATAATCACCGGACCTTCGGGGCCGAGCAGCACGTTGAACTCGGATAAGTCGCCATGCACTAAGCCTGCGCAGAGCATTTTGACGATTTCCTCGATCATAAAGGCGTGAAACTCACGCGCATCATCGGGGTGTAAATCGACGTCATTCAGGCGCGGTGCCACCTCTCCGTTCTCGGTGGTGACCAGCTCCATCAGCAGCACACCTTCGAGGAAATCATACGGCTTAGGCACCCGCACACCGGCACTGGCGAGGCGAAACAAGGCCGCCACTTCGGCGTTTTGCCAGGCTTCTTCTTGGCCTTTACGGCCATGCTTAGAGCCATTCGCCATGGCCCGGGCATCGCGGCTATTGCGCACCTTGCGGCCTTCTTGATACTCGGCGGCTTGGCGAAAACCACGTTTGTTGGCTTCTTTGTAAACTTTGGCGCAGCGCAGCTCCTCACCACAGCGCACCACATAAACAGCGGCCTCTTTACCACTCATGAGTGGGCGGATCACCTCATCAACCAGACCATCTTCGATCAAGGGTTCAATGCGTTTTGGCGTCTTCATCGGGCTTTACCGGGGCTCCTGTGCAACTCAAATGTAACCAATGCAGAGCAGCCTGAGCTGTTGCCTAAACTTTCAGTGGCGCACCTAAGCCTTTGACAGAAAACTTTATTCGCGGGTTTTCAGCCAAGCGCACAACGGGCCACTTAAGCTCGCCATTGTGCCAGCGTGATTCGCCTTGGCAAGCCCAATGGCACCGTCACCAATCGACAAGGCGCAGATAGGCGTTTGCCCGCGCTTAATTTTGCCCTGCGGCGCCCTAGCAATGCCGCCAATACAGCGCCGCGAGCTAAGCAGCAGCAACTAACCGGGCAAAAAAAAGGCGACACCGCCAAAGCGATGCCGCCAAAAATCACGGAGGTGATGAGTTGTTCAGCGCCAGCAGCACGGCCGCAAGCGCTCAAGTGGTTAGTTGGATGCCGCCTCAATGATCGCCGTCACACCCTGACCGCCAGCGGCGCAGACCGAAATCAGGCCACGGCCTTTGCCTGCCACCGAGAGCAACTTGGCCAGATTGCCGACCAAGCGCCCGCCGGTGGCGCCAAAGGGGTGGCCAGCCGCCAAGGAGCTGCCTTTAACGTTCAACTTACTGCGATCAATAGACCCCAATGGCTGTGCCAGCCCCAAGCGGCTTTGGCAGTACTCGGCATCTTCCCAAGCTTTAAGGGTGCACAGCACTTGAGCGGCGAAGGCTTCGTGAATCTCGTAAAAGTCGAAATCCTGCAGGTTCAGGTTATTGCGCGCCAGCAGCCGTGGCACGGCGTACACCGGCGCCATCAACAGGCCCTCGCTACCTTTAACGAAGTCCACGGCCGCCGCCTCGCCATCTTTGAAGTAAGCCAAAATCGGCAAGCCACGGGCCTTAGCCCACTCTTCGCTGGCCAGTAACACCACCGACGCGCCGTCGGTTAACGGCGTCGAGTTAGCGGCGGTCAGAGTGCCGTGCGGGCCACGCTCGAAGCAGGGCTTAATGGTGGCGAGTTTTTCCAGACTGATGTCTGGGCGCAAGTTTTGGTCGCGGGTCAAGCCACGAAAGGGTGTGATCAGGTCGTCGTGCCAGCCTTCGGCATAGGAAGCGGCCAAGTTTTGGTGACTGAGCACCGCCAAGCGATCTTGTTCATCACGGGGGATGGCCCAACGCTGCGCCATCAACTCGCACGACTCGCCCATCGACAAACCGGTGCGTGGCTCACCGTTACGCGGGATCGACGGGGCCAAGTGACGTGGGCGAATCTTCATTAAGGTCTTCAGCTTGTCGCCGGTGGTTTTGCCGCGATTGGCCGCCAACAGAATGTGCCGCAACTCCTCATGCACACCAATAGGCGCATCCGAGGTGGTGTCCACGCCGCCGGCGATACCGCAGTCGATCTGCCCGAGGGCGATCTTGTTAGCCACCAAAATCGCTGCCTCCAAGCCGGTGCCGCAGGCTTGTTGCAGGTCAAAGGCGGTGGTTTCCGGCGACAAGCGCGAGCCGAGTACGCATTCACGAGCCAAGTTAAAGTCGCGTGAATGTTTGAGCACAGCGCCCGCGACGAAATCGCCGATGCGCTCGCCATGCAAATTAAACCGCTCAACCAAACCGTCCAAGGCGCTGGTGAGCATCTCTTGGTTGCTGGCCGTGGCATACACCGTATTAGAACGGGCGAAAGGGATACGGTTGCCGCCGACAATGGCGACCCGACGCGGCTGGGTCATGCAAGACTCCTTAAAAAGTACAGAACAGCGCAGTAAGTGCCGAACAGACTAGCCGGCTGCGCCGCCCGAACATTGGCCGGCTTGCCCGATTCGCGGTCAGCACGGTCAATTGCGCAATCCCGCGAGCTGCGTAGAGTGACGCAACTTTCCTCCATTTCATTTGGGTGCCCGAGCATGTCCGACCGTTATCTAGCCTTTGCCAACTCCAACTTTGGCCGCCGCGTGGTCAGCACTCTGGGCTTGCCCGCACCGCAGCGTTTAGAGCGCTGGCAAGCGGGCCGCGCGCAGCCGGTGGATGGCGCGCTGCTGATCAGCGCCAGTGGCGCCCTCGCTACTGCTGCGAGCGGCTGCCTGAACAAGCTCACCAGCGACAGCTTTAGCACCAGCGAAGGCGCTTTTGGCCTGCCGCGCTGGACCGCCGAACACGGCCCGAAACTTAAGGCGCTGATTTTTGATGCCAGCGAGCTAGGCAGTTTTGAGCAACTGATTGAGCTGCGCAATTTCTTCCAGCCGGCCTTTAAAGGCTTGGCTAAATGCCCACGGGTGGTGATTTTGGCCCGCCCACCGGAAAGCCTGAAAGACCCGATCGCCGCCAGCGTGCAACGCTCACTGGAAGGCTTTAGCCGCTCACTGGGCAAAGAAATCCGCCGGGGCGGCAGCGTGCAACTGCTGTATGTCGGCAAGGGCGCCGAAAACCAACTGGAAGGCGCGCTGCGGTTTTTTCTGTCGCCAAAAAGCGCCTATGTTTCCGGCCAAGTGCTACGCCTAAGCCCTTGCGCCACTCACGTTAAAGACTGGACGCGACCATTGGCCGGCCAAACCGCCCTGATTACCGGCGCCAGCCGTGGCATAGGCGCGTCGATCGCCGAAGTGCTGGCCCGCGACGGTGCCAAAGTAGTGCTCTTGGACGTGCCACAGGCTAAAGACAGCCTCAACGCGCTGGCCGCACGCCTCGGCGGGCAAGCCGTGGCGCTGGATATTTGCGCCGCCGATGCCGCCACCCAGTTAGTTGCCGCCCTGCCCGATGGCGTCGATATAGTCGTACACAACGCCGGCATCACCCGCGACAAGACGCTAAAGAACATGAGCGATGCGCTCTGGGACTCGGTGATTAACGTCAACCTGCGCGCCCCACAAGTGCTGACCCAAGCCCTGCTCGACGCCAATAAACTGCGCGACAACGGCCGCGTGGTGCTGCTCGCCTCGATCAGCGGGATCGCCGGCAATATGGGCCAAACCAACTACGCGGTGAGCAAGGCCGGCCTAATCGGCTTGGCCGCGGCATGGGCACCCACCCTAGCCAAACGCGGCATCAGCCTGAATGCGGTGGCCCCAGGTTTTATCGAAACGCAAATGACCGCCGCCATTCCGCTCGGCATTCGTGAAGCCGGGCGGCGGATGAACTCCATGAGCCAAGGCGGCCAACCGCAAGACGTCGCCGAAGCCGTGGCTTGGTTCGCGCAACCGACTAGCGGCGCAGTGACTGGCCAAGTGTTGCGGGTGTGTGGGCAGAGTTTGCTGGGGGCTTAAAGGCCAATGTGAAACAAAAAAATAAGCCCTCTTCTTCGAGGGCTTATTCATGTATCCAAGCTGAACAGCAACGGCATGTGATCACTGTGCTCAAGCCACATCGTCGGCGGCCCAACTTCCAGCACAGCACTTGCGGTCAGACCTTGCGACGCAAAGGCATAATCGATGTGATAGGGCTTTTGCAGTTTACGCTGCAGGTAAAACGTTGGTGTTAGCTCGGCTCCCTGCGACTGCCCATGAAGCTGATGGTAAAGACTGACAATACCCATCTCAGCCAGCGACCCGACCACGTCAGAGTGATTCCACCAGCGATCCCAAACATCCCAGCAGGCATTGCTATTGAGGTCACCGGCAATCACGGTCTTGGGTGTATCCAGACTGGAGCCGTGCAACTGCAAATACTTATACAACTGCCCGATGTACTTAAACGTCGGCGAGTTGGCCTCCCGAGTCCACACGGCCAATAAGAACAGCTCTCCCGCCACCTTGCAGGGCAAAAAGTACTCCAGTGGCGTTACGTCCTGCGCAATGGACTCCAACGCAACTCCTGGCTTAGCAAATACGCCGACACCTTTGTTTTTGCTCTGTCCGATCCACAGATAGTTACTGGCCCAAGCGATATAACGCGCATCGTTGGAGCGAGCCGGGTCTTCGCATTCTTGGATCACATAAACGTCAGCATCCATGTCATCCAGCAGATGAAATTTCTTTCTGAATGCACCATTGCAGTTCCAACTGACAAATCTCACTTAACAGTTCCCAAGGTTTGTTATGACGAGTCATGTAGAGCAGGTGAAACCCACGACTATCTTCAGCGCAACAGCGCCCGGCGGGTTGCACCCAGCCTACCCCTCGGCGTCATTGCGCCTTCGGCAACCGTCCACGACGGCGGAACTCTACTGGGGTTTCGCCGACCCAGCGTTTGAACGCGCGGTAGAAGGTGCTCGGCTCGGAGAAGCCGGTGCGCTCGACTATCACGTCGATACGTTCGTCGGTATTGAGCAATAAGTCTTTGGCCAAGCGGCAGCGATAGTCGGTAATCAGGTCGTTGAAGCGCACGCCGGCCACGGCCAAGCGTTCACGCAAGCGCCTCGCCGGCATATTCAGGCGCGCCGCTACCTGTTCGAGGGTCACGCCGCTGTCGACCAGTAATTCAGCAATCAGCTCGCGCACCTTGCGCACCAGATCCAAGCGCTCGACTTCGACCAGTTGCCGGCGGGCCATCGACTCGTGCATTTGCAGCAACTCGGGGGCGGCGTGGCGTGAGGCTTTGTCCAGCACCTTGGCGGCGAACACCAAGCGGTAACTCGGCTGTCCGAAGCGTACCGGGCAGCCGTAGGTTTGCAGGTAACGCTCGGCGGGCGCCGCTTGCGGATGGATAAACTGCACCTCGACGGGGACAAAATCGCCTTCGGTCAACGCACTAAACATGCGGATCACGGCGCCGGCGAGCATCTCAGGGAAGTGCCGTGGAACATCGGCACTCATGCCCATGATCAGGGTCGCGACCTCGCCATCGACCTCAAGTTTGGCGCTCAAACTGTCAGACAGCAGCCGCACATAGCGCAGCGCGTGGCGCAGGCCATCGCCAAAGGTTTCGCTGGAGAGAAACATGTATTCCAACAGTAGGCCGTGAAATGCCGGCAGGTGCTCGGCCAAATACAGGCCGACATGCTCCTCGCCACACTCCTCGGCGGCCGCCTGCCAGAACAGCACTTGCGCCATATGCGGGTAACGTCCGCTCGGCAGCACGCCCTCGGGCATCCCCAGACGTTTGAGCACGCGGTCGGGGTCGGCGCCGCTGGCGCGCAATGCATCGAACGCTAGACGCATCAGCGCCACATCATCGGTCAAGTCACGCATGCTTAGAGTTCTTGTTTTGGCTAGGGCGCGGCCATCTTATGCAGCTTTAGTGGCGCGGCTCAAGGCCCGATTGGCCAGCCCCGCCAATTGACTGGCCTGCCAAAGCGCGTTGCCGCTCGGCCAATGCCGACAGGCCACAAGTCGCTAAGCTCCTAGCCACATTATTCAAGGATCAATTTATGCCCAGCCAATGGCGCGACCTGCCCAAGCCACCGGCGCTGCCCGGCTTATTTATGCGCGCTGCCTTGCGCCGTGGTGTGCGCGGCAAACAACTGCCCACGTTCGGCCTGCGCTGCCTGATGAGTGTCGAGCCTGAGCATCTGGCGCGCTACCGCAAGGTTTGTGGGATTGCCGACAGCGCCTATTTACCGCCCCTTTACCCGCATATTTTGGCCTTCCCATTGCAGATGCAATTGCTCACCGATAAGGCTTTCCCGTTGCCATTACTGGGCTTGGTGCATATTGAGAACCGCATTCGGGTGCTGCGCCCGCTCGGCGGTTTGGGGCCGATCACCGTCAGCGTGCACTTGGACGAGTTGCAGCCGCACAGCAAGGGCGCGGTATTCAGCCTGATCACCCGCCTAGAAGACCAACTCGGGCTGCTCTGGGAAGGTGAAAGCCGCATGCTCTGCCAGGGTTTAAAACTGCCCGGCGTCGCGGCACACCAACCCGCAGCCTGCGCCATGCCGCTGCTGGAGGTTGCGCACTGGGACGCGCCCGCCAACACCGGGCGCCGTTATGCGCGAGCTGCCGGCGACTACAACCCGATCCATTTGTTTGCCGCCACGGCTAAATTATTCGGTTTTCCCCGCGCCATCGCCCACGGCTTGTGGCACAAGGCCCGCGCCATGGAAGAGCTGGCCAAACACCTGCCCATCAGCGGTTATGAGCTGGCGGGGCGTTTTCAAAAGCCACTGCTGCTACCCGGCGCCGTCACCCTGCTGGCCAGCGCCCCCGCCGCCAACGGCCAACTGAGTTTGCAGGGCCGCGATGGTTGCGTGCATATGAGTGGCAGCTGGCAGGCCATTGCTTAGGCTCTGTCCCAGTTATTTGATGTAGATGCGCACAGTCCTTTGTAGGAGCCAGCTTGCTGGCGATCGGCCCCCTGATGGCAGGCCTTACGGTACAAGCATCGCGAGACAGCAGCCGTTCCCTCCGGCTTGCTGCATTTCCCACGTCCATGCGGGTCACAAGCTCGCTACAGGTTTCGCGTTTTGACCATTAGCAACGGTCGCAACACGTAACTGGTACAGAACCATCGTTTAACCCACGGCAAAACTTGCAGCGCGACGCACAAGGCTTGAAGCTATGCGGCATTAAGGAGCGCCGCATGAACCTCAGCGAACTGACCCAACGGCTACACGCGATCCGCGACCAGAATGACTGGCAGCGCTTTCATAACCCGAAAAACCTGGCCATGGCCGCCAGCGTCGAGATGGCCGAACTGGTCGAAATTTTCCAGTGGTTAGAACCCGCCGAGGCTCGCCAATTGTCCGCCGCACAGCGCGAACACGCGGGCCAAGAAGTGGCCGACATCCTCATGTACCTGACCTTGCTGTGCAGCGAGTTGGGCATCGACATGGAGCACGCGCTGGCGGCGAAACTGGCCGATAACGAACGGCGGTTCGCCCAATGAGTGCGCCAGACGATCGACATTTCGACCAGCTAGCCACCCGCTTTGCCGAGAAGATTTACGGCGGGGCCAAGGGCGCGATTCGGCTCGCTGTATTACAGGCTGACTTGCTCGAAGCGCTGCCCAAGCGCCCACTGCGGGTGCTGGATATTGGCGGTGGGCTGGGGCATATGTCGCTGTGGCTGGCAGAGCAAGGCCATCAGGTGACCTTCACTGAGCCCGCCGCGCCGATGCTGGCCGGAGCCCGTGAGCGCTTCGCGGCCGCCGGGCAGAGCGCGACTTTTATCCAAGCCTCGTGGCAGGAACTCAGCGCGCAACTCCACGAGCCATTTGATCTGGTGCTCTGCCACGCGGTGCTGGAATGGCTAGCCGAGCCGCACAGCATTCTGCCCGTGTTGCGACAGCTAACGGCCGCCGATGGCTGGTTGTCGCTTGCCTTTTACAACAAGGACGCGCTGATTTACCGCAACCTGCTCAAGGGCCATTTCCGCAAGTTACGCGAGCAAAGTTTTGCCGGCGAAAAACAAAGCCTGACCCCGCAGCAACCCCTCGACCCGCGCGAGTTGGCCGAGCAACTTATCGGTCTGTGGACGGTCGAAAGCCAAAGCGGTGTGCGGGTGTTTCACGACTATATGCCGCACGAATTCCAAGTCAAAAGTGCCAGTCAAAACCTCGCGCAACTGATCGAGATGGAGCTGCTGTATCGACGTCATCCAAGCTTCGCTGGGCTCGGTCGTTACCTGCACTGGATCTGTCGCCCAGCACCTATGGAGCAGCCATGAAACTCGCCACGCTACTACTCGGCGCCAGCCTAAGCCTGCTGGCGGCCTGCCAAGGGCAGAGCCACAACCCTTACCAAGCGCAATCGCTGCCCATGCCCCCAGCCCCGGCGAGCGCGGCGCAGACCTTCGACCGCAGCGGCTATCCGGCCGCCGCCCGCGACTACGGCCGCTATCGCAGCTGGGCCTGGTTAAACGGCCAATTACCCAGCGGTGCCGGTTGGGCGGACTCGGCACAAATTGCCGAAATGTTGCTCGACGGCCTCGACCAACAAGGCCTACGCCCCGCCCAGAGCGGGGCCAAGCCCGACTTACTGGTGAGCAGCCAAGTGCGCATGGAGCGCCGTCAGCTTCGCCATCACGGCCGTAGCAATGCTGCTTTTGTCGGTGCCTGGGACGGCAACCGCCGGTTCGACAACGCCTATGGCGTGGGCGGCAGCGCGCCCCTGCGACGCAATCACATACGCAACGTGCTGATGGTCGATGTGCAGTTATTCGAGGCCGCTAGCGGACAAATCGTCTGGAGTGGCAGCGCCGAGAACCTCAGCGCCGACAACCCCACAGAGCGCAACACGGTGCTGCGCCAAACCATCCAGCAAGTGCTGAGCAGCTATCCGCCGAAGTAACCCAGCCTAGTTAAAGGCTTTGTCCCCCGTTGAGTGCTGACGGTAAAACGTAGGGTGGGCAAAGCCCACCAAGGGCTTTATCTCTCGGTGGGCTAAAGCCCACCCTACAACAGAGCCATCCCTCATAAGTGCGAGATTGCCTAGCGAAACGGTGGCTCGTCGAAGCTGCGCAATTTGCGCGAGTGCAGGCTGTGCAGTTGGCTGCGCAATAATTCCAGCGCCGCTAGGCCGATCTGCAAATGTTGGCTGACCGCACGCTCGTAAAACGCCCCCGCAGCACCCGGCAGTTTGATTTCGCTGTGCAGCGGTTTGTCCGACACGCACAGCAGCGTGCCGTAAGGCACCCGCAGGCGATAACCTTGGGCGGCGATGGTGCCGCTTTCCATGTCCACCGCCACCGCCCGCGCCAAGTTAATCAAGGGACGTTCTTGCGCCCAGCGCAGCTCCCAGTTGCGGTCGTCGTAGGTTAATACGGTGCCGGTGCGCAGGCGTTTTTTCAGCGCCTCGCCGCGCTCGCCGGTCACGGTGGCGGCGGCCTCTTGCAGCGCTTGCTGCACCTCGGCCAAGGCCGGAATGGGGATATTGGTTGGCAGCACCCGGTCGAGAATCCCATCGCGGCGCATATAGGCGTGGGCCAGCACATAGTCGCCAATGGTCTGCGACTGGCGCAGGCCCCCGCAGTGACCAATCATCAGCCAGCAGTGCGGGCGCAGCACGGCCAAATGGTCGGTGATGTTCTTCGCATTCGAGGGGCCGACGCCGATGTTCACCAAGGTCACGCCATGGCCATCGGCAGCGATCAGGTGATAGGCCGGCATCTGGTAACGGTGCCAGACCACACCATCGATAGTCGCCTGCATCTCTTCGCCGGTCATGCCGCGCTCGACCAGCACATTGCCGGGCAGCACCATGCGCACATAGCGCGGATCATCGCGCAGCAGTTGCACGCCATGCTGAATAAACTGGTCGACATAGCGGTGGTAGTTGGTCAGCAAAATCCACGGCTGCACATGCCGCCAGTCGCTGCCGCTGTAGTGCTGCAAGCGCTTGAGAGAAAAATCCACCCTTGCCGCATCAAACAGCGCCAGCGGCATCGGGTCGGCGTCTTGCCAGTCGTATAAACCATCGGCCACCCCATCGGTGGCGGCGGACAAATCGGTGCTGGGAAACACCCGCGCCAACTCGGCCGCCGTCACCCCGGAGCCAGCCAACTCATCGCCTTGCTCGACCACATAGGGATAGGGAATGTTCTGCTCGCTTAAACCGACCTCGACCGTCAGGGTAAAGTCGGCCATCAGCGGCCCGAGTTGGTCGAGCAAATAGCCGCGAAACGCCTCCGGGTGGGTCACGGTCACGCTGTAGGTGCCGGGGGTTTGCACCTTGGCATAGGCGCGGGTGGTGCTCGGCACCTCGCCCGCGCAGTCATAGATCAGCCGCAGCAGCGGATAACGAAACTCGCGGTACTGCGCCGCCGTCGGCTTCTCGCGATTGTGCAGATAGCGCTTAAGCGCCTGACTCAGCGCCGTGCTGGCCTGACTGTGCAGCGCCGCCAACCGATCGACCGCCTCGGCCGCGCTATGCACCTGAACAAAATTACTGTCTGTAACCGTCATACCGCTATCTCCTGCCCACAATGCGCTTATCTTGCCTGCGCCTGTGTGACAGCGATAGCGCCGCACAGTTTCAGCGCAGTTGCGGGCTGCTGCGGGTCAGCAAAGCGACGGCGTCCACACCGCGTGGCAGGGTCCCATACACACGCCCGCCATTGCCCAAACGACTGGCGATAAAGCCATCGCTGACCGCGCTGTTGCCGGCCTCCAGCAGCAACTTGGCCTGCAGGGCGACGGCCACGTCTTCGGTCAGTTGGCGGGCGCGATATTGGATGTCGTCTTTATCGGCGAAGGCGTTTTTTAACTGGCCGATGTGCGCTTGCAGGCGCGCGTCGCCGTGGCCGTCGCCCAGTTCGTTGAAGAGCACCTCAAGCACCCCCGGCTCTTTCGACAAGGCGCGTAGCACATCCAGGCATTGCACGTTGCCCGAGCCTTCCCACGTCGAGTTGACCGGCGCTTCGCGGTACAGGCGCGGCAAGATGCTGTCTTCAACATAACCGGCGCCGCCTAAGCATTCGGCAGCCTCGTTAATCATCGCCGGGGCGCGCTTGCAGATCCAATACTTGCCCACGGCAGTCACCAATCGGGCGAACTTGACCTGCGCCTCGTCCTGTTGATTATCCAGCGCAAAACCCATACGCAGGGTTAGCGCCAATGCCGCTTCGCTTTCCAGGGCTAAGTCGGCCAGCACGTTTTGCATCAAGGGTTGCTCGCTGAGTAAACGGCCGCAGACCTGACGATGGGCGCAGTGATGGGTGGCTTGGGTCAGGGCTTGGCGCATCAGGGCGCTGGAACCGATCATGCAATCGAAACGGGTTAGCGACACCATCTCGATAATGGTCGCCACGCCCCGGCCTTCCTCACCGACCATCCACGCCAGCGCGCCGCGATACTCAACCTCGCTGGAGGCGTTGGCCCAGTTACCCAGTTTGTTTTTCAGGCGCTGGATATACAGCTCATTGCGCGTGCCGTCCGGCCGATGGCGGGGCAGCAAAAAGCAGCTCAAACCCTTGGGCGTTTGCGCTAGGGTTAAAAAAGCATCGCACATCGGCGCCGAGCAAAACCACTTATGCCCAACTAACTCGTAGGCCTGCCCCGGCCCCACAGCGCCAACCGGATGGGCTTGGGTGGTGTTGGCGCGCACGTCGGTGCCGCCCTGTTTTTCGGTCATGGCCATGCCGATGGTCAGCCCGCTTTTCTGCGCCACGGGCAGGTTGCGCGGGTCGTATTGAGTGGCGAGAATTTTCGGCAGCCAGAGTTCGGCGAGTTCAGGCTGCAGCTTAAGCACCGGCACGCTGGCGAAGGTCATGGTCAGCGGACAACCGCTGCCGGACTCGGCTTGGCTGTGTAAATAACTCAGGCCGGCGCGGGCCACGTGGGCGCCGGCACGCGGCTCGGTCCAGGGCAATGACGGGATGCCGTGCTCGATGGCCGCCTGCATCAGCTGATGATAGGCCGGGTGAAACTCGACCAGATCAATCCGCTGGCCATGGCGGTTATGGCTGTGAAACTGCGGTTTGTGCTCATTAGCCAAAAAGCCGGCGGCCATCAGCGGCCCACCGGCCAAGGCACCATACGCCTGCAAACGCGGAGCGGCCCAAGCTGCCTGATAACGCGCCTGCCATTGCTGTAATGGCAGGTCGAGGTCATACAGATTGACGCCATCCAATGACGGCACCTGATTAAACACTTCATGGGTTTCGGCGAACGAGTGCAGGTTCATCAGGCGACCTCGGCAAGGGATTAAAGGCGGCGGAGAAATAATCGCCGCGTACTTCAGCCAGTGAAACCGGATTGGCCGGCCACGGAAAGCGCCATATGCGCCTAAAGAGCTGCCTAAAGAGCCGCCGAAAAAAGCGACTGAATGCGGAGCTAAATACCCACCGCTGGATTTATCCCGACGAAGCGGTTAAATGCGCCCCGCGAAGCCTTGGTCGCATCGAGCCGCGCAATCCTTGTAGGAGCCAGCTTGCTGGCGATCCGGGTTGTGCAAGAGCATCGCCAGCAAGCTGGCTCCTACGAGCGGCGCGCCACCCTACGGCTATTCGGGCGCGGCGGGCGACGCCGGGCGACAAAGCAGCCAGTGATGCAGGCAGTCTTGCACGGCTTCGAATTTCAGCGGTTTGCTCAGCACCTCGCTCATCCCAGCGGCGATACAGCGCTCACGTTCGGCCTGGGCATTCGGGCTAATGGCTAACACCGGCAACTCGGCGCAACCGGGCAGCTTACGCAACGCCCTACAGATGGCAAAGGCATCGTCTTGTGCCATCTGGCAGTCGATCAGCAGCGCATCAATGCTGCCTTGGCGCAGCAACTCCAGCGCGGCAGCACCATTTTCGACGCTGCGCACCTGATAGCCGAGCTTGAGCAACATCGCGCGCAGCAGCAGTTGCTCGATCAAGTGATTGTCCACCAACAGCACTCGGCACTCACCGCTGCTGCGCAGCGCCCGCTCGCTCGTGCGCGGGGCTTTGTCGGTGGCCGGAGCACGGCCAGAGGCGGCTTGGCTGGACGGCAAATCCAGCGGCAGGCAAAGGCTAAACTGGCTGCCTTGCCCCGGTTGCGACTGATGACTCAGCTGGCCGCCGAGCAGTTCGATCAATTGTCGACAAATCGCCAAACCAATGCCCAACCCCCCGTGTTCACGGGTCAGCGAGCCGTCTAACTGCAAAAACTGTTGGTACAGTTTAGTGTCGCTAGGGCGGTCAAAACCGACCCCGGTATCGCGCACTTGAATCTGCAACTGCAGATTGTGCGCCGTGCTGTGTAACGCCTCTACGTGCACGCTGACTTCGCCGGCAGCAGTAAATTTAACCGCGTTATCGAGCAGATAACCGAGGCACTGGCCCAGTTTATTGCCATCGCCGAGCAAGGTATCGGGCAGCCGATGATCGAGTTCGAGGGTGAAACTCAAACCCTTGGCAGCGGCGCGCGCGGCAAACTGATGGCGCTGATGTTCGAGCAAGCCACGCAAACTAAAAGGCGCGTGCCCGGCATGCTGACGACCGGCCTGCAGTTCGGTCAGCATTAGCATGTCACTGACCATGTGCAACATGTCGCGGGCCGAGGCCGCGGCGATGCTTTGGTACTGCGCCAGTTCGGGGTCCATCTCAAGGGTTTGCATCAGCTCCAGCGAGCCAATCACGCCATTCATGGGAGTACGCAACTCGTGCGATACGGTTGCCAAAAACTCATCTTTTAGTTGGTTACTGACGGCCAGTTGTTGGTTCAGCGCTTCAAGCTTGCGGCTGGACGCTTGCAGCAACTGGCCACGTTCCTCCTTCATCACGTTGATCCGATCGGCCAGCGCCAACGACAACAGGGTGACTTCCATGGCCGCGCCAATTTGGCTGGCGTACAGGGTGAAAAAATTACTCGGTAAATAGCCCAAGACCATCAAGGTGTAGACCAGCCCGCCGGATAAAAAGGTGCTCCACGCCAACAGGAAATAACGCGCGACCCGCAAGCCGCGTCGCCAGGCCCGAATACCGGCGGTGAAACACAAGAGCACAAAGGGCACTGCCACGTAGGGCGCAAGTTTCAGCGGCAGCGAGTAACCGACGGTAAGAGTCAGAACGATCAAGCCCAAACCACAAAGCATCATCAAGCGCAGGCTAAGGTCCAACCCGCGACTCCAGGTGGACATATTCAGAAAGCTGCGCACAAATTGCGCGCCAAACAGCGCCGTTGCGCCAATCAAAAAGGGCGGTGCGGCGTTGGCAATCTCAGGGTTATCCGGCCACAGGTACTGCGCACCAACACCGTTGGCGGTGGCCTGATAGAGGCCTATAGAGGCAATATAAAAGATGTAATACAGGTAACTGGCGTCGCGCACACTGAGGTACACGAACAAGTTGTACAGCAGCATTACCAGCATTACGCCGTAGATAATGCCGAGCAAATAGGTGTGCGCGGTAAGGTCTTCGAGGTAGGCGGTGGGCGCCCACAAACTTAACGGCGCTTGCACTGAGCCTGCGCTGGCCACGCGCAGATAGACCCGCTGGGTCTGTCCAGGTTGCAACTCAAGGGCAAACAAAAAACCGCTCTGCTTGATTTGCCGATGACTAAAAGGCCACGCATCGCCACTGCTGCTGGCCAGCTGAAAACCGCCCAGGGCGTCGGGCAGATACAAATCGACATGATCGAGCGGTGGATAGGCTAAATCCAACAGCCAGACTTTCTGTCCGCGCGCCTCGCGTGGTTGATAGGTTAAATCAACCCGCAACCAGTAAGCCGAACGGGTGTAACCGGCATTCAGCACCGCGTCGCTTTGCCGGCGAAAACTGGCATCCAGCGCCGCCGAGCTGACATCGGCAATGCTCGCGCTGCCACGAATGTCCTCAAAAAACTCCAACTCAGGGCCTAACGGCAGTTGCCTGCGGTGCTCATCAAAACTCACCGCCGTGGCCAGCAACGGGACGCTGCTCAACACCAGCAATAGCAAGCAAGCGCTCAGTCGGCGCAGCCGCCGCGCAGGCCAAATCATAGCGGCGCGGTACACAGTAACCAGTCGTGCAACACCACTTGCAGGGTGTCGAACTTCAGTGGTTTGGTCAGGTAATCGCTCATGCCGGCGGCCAAACAGCGTTCACGGTCGCCGGCATGGCTGTGGGCCGTCACGGCCAGCACCGGCAGTTGGCTGCAACCGGGTAATAAGCGCAGCGCCCGGCAGGTGGCGAAACCATCCATGATCGGCATTTGGCAATCCAGCAGCACCGCATCCACCGCCTCGTAACGCAGTACATCCAAGGCCGCCGCACCGTTGTCGGCGCAGCGCACCTGATAGCCGAGTTTGAGTAACATGCCGCGCAGAACCAATTGATTGATCGCATTGTCTTCCACGATCAGCACCTTGCACTGCGCTGGCGTGCGCAGTTGCGGCCCTTGCGGACGCAGTACAGGGGCAATATGGCTCAAGGATTGCTCGAGCAGGTCCAGCTCAAGCGTCAACACAAAACAGCTACCTTGCCCCGCTTGCGACTGATGACTGAGGCTGCCACCCAGCAGTTCGATTAGCTGACGGCAAATCGCCAAGCCAACCCCAAGCCCCCCATATTCACGGGTTAGCGAGCCGTCGAGTTGCTGAAAACGCTGATACAGCGGCGCTGCCATAGCCGGATTAAAACCGACCCCGCTGTCTTGCACCTCGATCAGCAAACCGAGCAAACCTTTGCCCGCCGGATGGCGCTTAATCCTTAGCGTGACACTGCCAGTGGCGGTGAACTTGATTGCGTTATCCAGCAGGTAGCCGACGCACTGGCTCAACTTAGCGCCATCACCTTGCAAAGTGTCGGGAAGCTTTTCATCCAGCTCCACGCGCAAAAGCAAGCCTTTGTCGGCCGCTTGCGAGCTATAGCGCACGCGCAAACTGTCGAGCCAGCCACGCAAGCTGAACATGCGGTTTTGTGCATGCAGCTTGCCGGCCTGCAACTCGGTCAGGGCCAAAATATCGTTAACCATGCGCATCATGTCGCGGGCCGAGGAGGCCGCAGTTTTTTGGTATTGCTCCACCTCAATGTCCAAATCGAGGGTTTGCATCAGTTCCAGCGAGCCAATCACACCGTTCATCGGGGTGCGCAACTCGTGGGTCACAGTGGCTAGAAACTCATCTTTGAGCCTATTGCTAATGGCCAACTCGCGGTTCAGCGCCTCCAGTTCTAGAGCGTTTTGCTGCAACAGACGGGCGCGCTCTTCTTTCATCACATTTATACGGTCAGCCAAGGCTAACGACAGCAAGCCGACCTCAAGCGCCGAGCCAATTTGGCTGGCATACATGGTCCAAAATGTATTGGGCAAAAATCCCAGCACCATCAAGGTATTCACCATGCCACCGAGTAAAAATGCGCTCCACGCAAAGACAAAATAACGCGCCACCCGCTGGCCGCGGTACCAAGCAAGAATCCCCGCAGCCAAAATAACCACGGTAAACAGTAAGGCCAAGACGGTGGCCAACCGCAGGGCGATGGCGTAACTGGCAAACAATGCCAACAGCATGCTGAGCAAGCCGCAGGCCATCAGCAGCATTAACAGGCGATCAATCCACGGGCTGTGCGCACGGGTGTGCAAAAAGCTGCGGGCAAACTGACAGCCAGCAACCGCCGCCAAACCAATCAAAAACGGCGTGGCAGCATTCGCCCACCACGGATTATTCGGCCAAAAATATTCGACCCCCGCGCCATTCACCGACACCTGATACAGGCCAAAAGCGCCGATATAAACGATGTAATAGAAATAACTGCGGTCGCGCACACTGATGAAAATAAACAGGTTGTAGAACAGCATTACCAACAACACGCCGTAGATGATACCGAGCACATAGATGCGCGCCGGTAAGTCTTCCAAATAGGCAATGGGCGACCAGAGCGTCAACGGCACTATGACCGAACCCTGACTTTGCACCCGCAGATACAGGCGCTGCGGTTCGTTAGGCGGCAGGTTCAGCTTGAACACATAATTATTTTGCGCAATCTCCCGACTGGCGAAGGGCAGCGAGTCACCCGTGCGCTGAGCCAACGTAAAGCCACCTTGACCATCGGGCAGGTACAACTCAATTTGATCGAGCGGCGGATAGGCGATTTCCAGCAGCCACGGCTGCTGGCCACTGTGCGCTTGCGGGCGATAGTTAAGGTCTAGGCGCAGCCAAAATACCGAGCGCGAATAACCGGCGTTCAGCACCGGTTTAGTGTGCGGGTGAAAGGCCTCGGACAGCGCCGTAGAACTGACATCGTCGATATTCAACGCGCCGCGCACGTCTTCGAACACCGCCATCTCCTGCCCAAGCGGCAAAGAGCGGGTGCGCTCATCAAACTCAACAGCCCCCGCCAGCAATGGCAGCAGGCTTAACAACAAGCAGCAAAAATAACGCATCCGAACTATTCAACCTCAACTCATTACCGGCATTTACCCAGAGCGTCTCTAGGCATTGCAGCAGACAAAATAAGTTAATCAAAAAGACTCTAATCCTAGCACAGCGCCTGCGCTGCACAGCCCATCTGGCGCCCTTCCTAGGCGAGCCAACCCAAGCCAACAGAAACAATCGCAAGACGACTCCGGCAACACCGAAAGCTAGCCTAAACAGCCGCGACGCGCGCCCACGAGACAAGTTTACCTGACCTTTTAGGCAGTTAATTGTTTCTCGATGCGTAGCGAAATAAATCAGAACTTCGACGATATTTACAGAAGTAGATTGAATTTTGGCGACAAAAAACCAAAACCCAAAAGCAAAAACCACACCAAGACAAGCATCCAAACTGGACATCCAAGGCAAACTTATTAGGCTTGAGCGCTGACCAAAAATCGCGGACAACACATTGATCAAGCCAAATAGCCTTACCTCTCGCCTCAGTACTTACGCCATTTTAGCCCTCGTCAGCAGCCAAGCACTGGCTGCTGGTTTTGCCTTAAATGAACAGAGCGCCAGCGCCATGGGCACCGCCTTTGCCGGCCGCGCCTCTAGCGCCCTAGACGCCTCCACCGTGTTCGGCAACCCAGCCGGCATGAGCTACCTAGGCGAACAAGTATCCGGCGGCATAGCACTGATCAGCGCCAGCAGCGATATCGACAACGCCGCATCGAATGTCCAAGGCAGCAACCACGGCGACATGGTGCCACTGACCGCTATCCCGTTCGGCTACTACGTCAAACCACTGGATGAGAACTGGCACTTCGGCGTCGGCGTATATGCGCCCTTCGGCCTAGCCACCGACTATGAAAGCGGCTACCAAGGCCGCGCCTTCGCCAAAAAAAGCGAGCTGAGCGTGGTTTCAGTGCAGCCGACTCTAAGCTACAAGCTCAACGAGCAGTGGTCGTTTGGCGCCGGCGTGACCGCTAACTATGCCGAAGGCACGCTGTCCAGCACCGTCAACCCAGCCCCGGCGCTGTTGCGCGACGGCGAATACAAGGTAACCGGCGACGACTGGGGCTACGGCTACAATCTCGGCGTGATGCTGCAAGCCAGCGACAGCACCCGTTTAGGCCTGAGCTACCGCTCGAAAGTGGATTACACCCTCGAAGGCGACGTGAAGAACACCGCCATCGCCAACGGCGCGATCAAGCCTGGCAAATATGACGGCAGCCTCGACCTGACCACCCCAGAAACCGCCGAATTTTCCGTCACTCACAAGTTCGACTCGCGATGGACCGGCTATGCCGGCAGCACCTGGACGCGCTGGAGTCGCTTCAAAGAGGTGGTGATTAACTCACCCAGCAATCCGACCAGCAGCCTCAAGCAAGTGACCGAAGCACAAAACTGGCACGACACCCTCAGCTATGCCGCCGGCCTGTCCTACCAACTCGACCCGCAGTGGGTGCTGCGCAGCGGCCTTGCCTTTGACCCAACCCCAACCAACAACACCGATCGCTCGCCACGCATTCCCAGCGGCGATCGTTACGTGTTTGCCGTGGGTGCCGGCTATAGTCCAACGGCCAACCTGACCCTCGACTTGGCCTACATTTACCTGCAAGAAGAAGACGTTAGCGTCAACAAAAGCGAAGCCGGCAAAGGCCACTACCAAGCCGACTTCAACAACTCGGCGCACTCCCTCGCCGCCCAAGCCACCTGGCGTTTCTAAGCCGCCACCGACCTATGTAAGCGGCGCGCCAAGCCTTACCGGCGACGCTTACATAGGCGCACAAGACGCTAAGTGATAAGCTCGCGCGCCATGAATACTTACTCTTCACGCCCTGTTGTTTTGTGCTTGTCCGGCCACGACCCGAGCGGTGGTGCCGGCCTGCAAGCCGATATCGAAGCCCTGCTCGCCCAAGGCTGTCACGCCGCACCAACCGTCACCGCGCTAACCGTGCAAGACACCCGCAACGTCAGTGCCTTTCGCGTGCTCGACCGTGACTGGGTGCTGGCCCAAGCGCAAACGGTAATCGCCGACTTACCGATTGCCGCCATCAAGCTGGGCATGCTCGGCTCGGTTGAAATGGTCGAAACCGCCCGAGAAATCATTCAACAACTGCGTGAACAACAGCCAGATTTACCAGTGGTCTGCGACCCGGTGCTGCGCGCCGGCGGCGGCGGCACCTTAGGCGGCGAAGACGTAGCCGGCGCCATGCGCGAACGCCTGCTGCCACTGGCGACCATCGCCACGCCGAACTTGCCCGAAGCACGGATTCTCGCCAACCTGCCGCAGGGCAGCGCGGATGACTGCGCAGCCGTCTTGCGCAGCTATTGCCAGCACCTGCTGATTACCGGCGGACATGGCGACGAGCAGGACATTCACAACCGCCTGTACAGCACCGACGCCAGCCAACACGACTTCACCTGCGTGCGCCTGCCCGGTAGCTATCACGGCTCCGGCTGCACCCTGGCCAGCGCTTTAGCCGGCCGCTTAGCGCACGGCGAGGGACTGGTCAGCGCGGTACGCACCGCGCTGGATTACACCTGGCGCACCCTGCGCGACGCTGAACAACCGGGACACGGTCAATATCTGCCACGCCGTTTACCGCTGGATTTGTTTTGAGCGGCGCGCCCAAGTTGCGCGGCCTGTATGCCATCACCGACAGCCAACTACTGGCCGACGGCAAGCTGCTGCCCTATGTCGAGGCAGCCCTCAAAGGCGGCGCGCAACTGCTGCAATATCGCGACAAATCCTCCGACGCCATCCGCCGTTTAGAAGAAGCACAAGCCCTGCAAGCCCTCTGCGTGCAGTACGACGCGGCACTGATTATTAATGACGACTTAGCACTCGCCGCGCAGCTAGGCGTCGGCCTGCACCTAGGCCAAACCGACGGCTCACTCGCCGCTGCCCGCCAGCATCTGGGCCCGCACGCCATTATCGGTGCCACCTGCCACGCGCAACTGGAGCTGGCCACCACGGCTGCGGCCAATGGCGCCAGCTATCTGGCTTTTGGCCGATTTTTTAACTCGCACACCAAACCGGGCGCGCCGACCGCAACCCTTGAACTGCTACAACAAGCACGCGAGCGTTTCGAGCGACCGCTGGCGGCGATTGGCGGCATCACCCTAGAGCGCGCCCCCGCGCTGATCGCCAACGGCGCCAGCTTAATAGCCGTGATTAACGACCTATTTGCCGCTGAAGATGCCTGCGCCGTCGAACAACGCGCACGCGCCTTCAGCCAATTATTTACTGATTAACATCCTTGCCCTGACCCCGAGGCCCACCATGTCCCGCTCCGCAACCCTATTTAGCAACGCCCAACAACACATCCCCGGCGGCGTTAACTCGCCAGTACGCGCCTTTAAAAGCGTCGGCGGCACTCCGCTGTTTTTCAAGAGCGCGCTCGGCGCCTACATCACCGACGAAGACAACAAAAACTACGTTGATTACGTCGGCTCTTGGGGCCCGATGATTCTCGGCCACAGCCACCCCGAAGTGCTCGGCGCGGTGCGCGCGCAACTGGAGCACGGCCTGTCGTTTGGCGCGCCAACCGCACTGGAAGTGGAGATGGCCGACCTGGTCTGCGCCTTAGTGCCGTCGATGCAAATGGTGCGCATGGTCAGCTCCGGCACCGAGGCGACCATGAGTGCTATTCGCCTGGCCCGTGGCTATACCGGCCGCGACAACATCCTCAAGTTCGAAGGCTGCTATCACGGCCACTCCGACAGCCTACTGGTTAAAGCCGGCTCGGGCCTACTAACCCAAGGCGTACCGAGTTCAGCCGGGGTGCCGGCCGATTTTGCCAAGCACACCCTGACCGTGCCTTTTAACGACCTCAACGCCGTCGAGCAACTGCTCAGCGAAGTAGGCGCGACCGTCGCCTGCATCATCGTCGAACCGGTGGCCGGCAATATGAACTGCGTGCCACCCGCCGCCGGCTTCCTCGAAGGCTTGCGCAGCCTTTGCGACCAACACGGCGTGGTGCTGATTTTTGACGAAGTAATGACCGGCTTTCGCGTCGCCCTCGGCGGCGCCCAAGCCCATTACGGCGTGACGCCAGACCTATCGACCTTCGGCAAGATCATCGGCGGCGGCATGCCGGTGGGCTGCTTCGGCGGCAAGCGCGAAATCATGCAGCAAATCGCCCCGCTCGGCCCGGTGTACCAAGCCGGCACCTTGTCGGGCAATCCGCTGGCGATGGCCGCTGGCTTAACCACCCTCAAGCTGATCAGCCGTCCAGGCTTTCATGCCGAGCTAACGGACTTCACCAGCCGCTTGCTGGCCGGCCTCAAACAACGCGCCGATGCCGCCGGTATCGACTTTGTCACCACCCAAGTGGGCGGCATGTTCGGCCTGTATTTCAGCCCGCTGAGCAGCATTGCAAGCTTTGCCGATGTCATGACCAGCGACGTTGAACGTTTCAAGCGCTTCTTCCATCTGATGCTCGACGCCGGCGTGTACTTGGCACCCAGCGCCTTCGAGGCCGGTTTCACCTCCATCGCTCACGGCGATAAAGAGTTGCAGCTGACCTTGGACGCCGCCGAACGCGCCTTCGCCAGCATGCAAAACGACTAAAAACCGCTGCAAAAAAGCCTGCCGAGCAAAATTAATGCCCGGCGGGCTTACCACTCAGCTAAAAACCTGCAAAGCCTTTGTAAGCAAGGCCCGGCTTATTTCATAATAGGCCGACCGGCATTCATCCCGGCCAGGCCCAAAGCCTGTTTTGCTCCCTGAGGCATGTAGATTTTCATGAACCGCTCCGCTCGCAGCCTGCTAATTGGCTGCCTGCTATTGATCAGCCCACTTATCGCGCTGGCCGACAGCAACTCCCTGATTATCTCCAGCAGCACTCGCTGTTTATTAAACAGCCTGCCAGAAAACCTGCCCGAAGCCTTGGCCGCCTGCGACGAAGCAGCCAACAGCGGCAACCCTCAAGCGCAATTTGAACTCGGCAACTTCTATTACCAAGGCCAACTCGCCGAGCGCGACCTCGCCCTGGCACTTAAATGGTTTGAGCAAGCCTCCCTGCAAGGGCACGCCGAAGCACAACACACCTTGGGCATGATGTTTTTCCGTGGCGAAGGCGTGCCAGCCAATAACGTGCAGGCGTATGTGGTGCTGAAGATGGCCGCCGTAAATGGCGCCGAAGACGCGCTGGACAGCGCCGACTTGGTGGCCACGCAAATGCGCGGCGAAGAGTTACAGCAAGCCACCCAAGTGCTCGGGCAGATCTTTCGCGAATACCTGCTGCAATTGCAGGAAAACAACTCGCTGTTTGCCCCGCTGCCGCAACCGTAGGACGTGTACGGGTTAGCCGCGCAGCGGCGTAACCCGCCAATGCTGCCGGAAGGTCGCACAACGCCCACCCTGTGTCGGGTTACGCTGCGCTAACCCAACCTACGCGAGCGGCGGGCAACGCCAATGCCTGCCTACTTATCCGGCATCGGCATCGGGAAAGGCATCACGTTACTCACCCCGCGCGCCTCGGTGATCTTCGGCGTGCCTAGGCGCTCGACTTCATCGATGCGCACAATCGCATGCATAGGCACAAAGCTGCGCACTACGCCGTCAAACTGCGCCTTGAGCTTTTCTTCGCTCGGGTCGACCACCAACTGGCTGCGCTCACCGAAGACAAAATCCTCGACCTCCAGAAAGCCCCACAGATCACTTTGAAAGATCTGCTTGGCATACATCTCGTATACCTGGCCCTGGTTAAGGAAAATCACCTTATAAATCGGTTCACGCTTACTCATAGCAGCCAACAACACCAGCAGGTCGGGGGTCGTAAAGCATAGCACAGGGATCCGACGCAGAACGCTAGGAGGCGGCGGCCGCACCCCCTATAATGCCCGGTCGTACCCGCCAGCCTTTGAGCCCGCATGACCAAGAAGCTTTATATCGAAACCCACGGTTGCCAGATGAACGAGTACGACAGCTCGCGCATGGTTGACCTGTTGGGCGAACAGCAGCCAATTGAGCTGACTGACCGAGCCGAAGACGCCGACGTGATTCTGCTCAACACCTGCTCGATTCGTGAGCGCGCGCAAGACCGGGTGTTCTCGCAACTGGGCCGCTGGCGCGAACTGAAGCTGGAAAATCCCAACTTGGTGATCGGTGTCGGCGGCTGCGTGGCCAGCCAAGAAGGCGCGGCCATTCTCGATCGCGCCCCCTATGTAGACGTAGTATTCGGCCCGCAAACCCTGCACCGTCTGCCCGAGATGCTCGACGCGGCGCGCAGCACCGGCAACGCCCAGGTGGATATTTCCTTCCCGGAAATCGAAAAATTCGACCGACTGCCCGAACCTCGGGTCGATGGCCCGGCAGCCTATGTATCGGTGATGGAAGGCTGCAGCAAATACTGCACTTTCTGTGTGGTGCCCTACACCCGCGGCGAAGAAGTCAGCCGGCCGTTTAACGACGTACTCGCCGAGGTCCTGCATTTAGCCGAACACGGCGTACGCGAAGTCACCCTACTGGGGCAGAACGTCAACGGTTACCGTGGCGCCATCGCCGGCAGCGACGAGCGCATGGCCGACTTAGCCGAACTGATTCGCGCCGTGGCCGCCATCGACGGCATCGACCGTATCCGCTATACCACCTCGCACCCGCTGGAGTTCTCCGACGCACTGATCGAAGCCCACGCGCAGGTGCCGGAATTGGTTAAACAGCTGCATCTGCCGGTGCAATCGGGTTCCGACCGCATCTTGGCGGCGATGAAGCGCGGCCACACGGCATTGGAATACAAGTCGCGGATTCGCAAGCTGCGCGCAGCGGTACCGGACATAGTGATCAGCTCGGATTTTATCGTCGGCTTCCCCGGCGAGACCGACAAAGACTTTGAGCAAACCATGCAACTGGTCGAGGACGTCGGCTTCGATTTTTCCTACTCGTTCGTCTACAGCGCCCGCCCCGGCACCCCAGCCGCCGACTTGGCCGATGCTACCTCGACGGAAACCAAGCGCGAACGCCTCGCCCGCCTGCAGCACAAACTCAGCCAACAAGGCTTTGAAAACAGCCGGCGGATGGTCGGTAGTGTGCAACGCATCTTGGTGCGCGATTACTCGAAGAAAGACCCCGGCCAACTGCAAGGCCGCAGCGAAGCCAATCGGATCGTCAACTTTCGCTCTAACGACCCGAGCCTGATTGGCCAGTTCGTTAACGTGCGCATCGACGAAGCGCGGCCTAACTCGCTGATCGGCACCTTGGTCGAGTAATCCGCCCGACGGCCAAACGGCGGCACGCTTTCACCGGCGCCGCCCTAGGGTTATCCTCAGACCAACCACCACTACGATTAAGGGCCTGCGTGACTTTGAATACCGCCATTTTGAACGCCCCGATTGACGTGCATAACTTTACCCTCGAACCTTTCGAGCAACGGCGTTTTGCCAACCTCTGCGGAGCTCTCGATGAGCACCTGCGGTTGATCGAGCAGCGCATGGGCATCCAAATTCGCAACCGTGGCAATCAATTTGAACTGCTCGGCAGCCTGCCCACCCTGCACGCCGCCGAACTGCTGATTCTGCGGCTGTACCGCGAAACCGTGGCCCACGAGCTATCGCCGGATGTGGTGCATTTGTTCTTGCAAGAGCAGGCCGCCGAGCTGCTGCCAGCGAGCAGCAACATTAACAACAACAGCGAATCGAACATCGGCTTGCGCACCCGCAAGGGCATGATTCGCCCGCGCGGGATGAATCAGCAGCGCTACGTTAAAGCCATTCTCGACCACGACATTAACTTCGGCATCGGCCCGGCCGGCACCGGCAAAACCTATTTAGCCGTGGCCTGTGCGGTGGATGCATTGGAGCGCGAGCAGATCCGCCGTATCCTACTGGTGCGCCCGGCGGTCGAAGCCGGCGAGAAACTCGGTTTCTTGCCCGGCGACTTGGCACAAAAAATCGACCCCTACCTGCGCCCGCTGTATGACGCGCTGTATGAAATGCTCGGTTTCGAGCAGGTCAACAAACTGATCGAGAAGCAGGTGATTGAAGTCGCGCCGCTGGCCTATATGCGCGGCCGCACCTTGAACAACAGTTTTATCATCCTCGACGAAAGCCAAAACACCACGGTGGAACAGATGAAAATGTTCCTGACTCGCATCGGTTTTGGCTCCACCGCGGTAATTACTGGCGACATCACTCAGATCGACCTGCCACGCGGGACTAAGTCCGGCTTGAACCATGTGATTGAAGTGCTGCACGGGGTGCCCGGCATCGCCTTCACCCATTTTCAATCCAAGGACGTGGTGCGCCACCCGCTGGTGCAGCGCATCGTCGAAGCCTACGAGCGCTACGAGCTAAGCCATCAGGACTCGCACAGCAAGGCGCGTAGCCATGATTGAACTCGACCTACAAATGGCCAGCGAGGGCGCAGCCCCAAGCCTTGCGCAACTACAACTGTGGTGCGCTAAGGGCCTGAGCCCGCGCAGCGCCGACTCCGAGCTGACCATCCGTTTAGTCGACGACGCCGAGGCCCGCGAGCTAAATAACACCTGGCGGCACAAGGATTACGCCACCAACGTGCTGTCATTTCCAGCCGATATTCCCGACGGCTTGCTGGATATTCCGCTGCTTGGCGATCTGGTCATCTGCGTCGCGGTGGTTGAGCGCGAGGCCGCCGAGCAAGGCAAGGATCTTGCAGCGCATTGGGCGCATCTGGTCATCCATGGTTGCCTGCATTTGCTCGGTTACGACCATCTTGACGACGATGAAGCCCTAGAAATGGAAGACTTGGAGCGCAAGCTGCTGGCAGAACTGGGTTACCCAGACCCCTACGCTGACGACCAATGAGTCATCCACAAACATTTTATTAATAAGGAGCCGTGAGTACACACGCATGAGCGAAGACCGATCAAGCAGTGGGCAAAAGACCTGGCTGGGCAAAATCACCCAGGCTTTTACCCACGAACCGAAAAACCGCCAAGAGCTGCTGCAGCTCCTACGCGAAGCCCATCAAAACAAATTGCTCGACAGCGAGGCCTTGGCCATCGTTGAAGGCGCCATCCAGGTGGCCGACCTGCAAGTGCGCGACATCATGGTGCCGCGCTCGCAGATGATCAGCATCAAAGCCTGCCAGAGCCCAAAAGAATTCCTCCCGGCGATTCTCGAGTCAGCGCACTCGCGCTACCCGGTGATCGGCGAAAACCTCGACGATGTGATCGGCATTTTGCTGGCCAAAGACTTGCTCCAACTGGCCCTGCAAGAGCCCGGCAGCACCCTTGAGATCAGCAAACTGCTGCGCCCCGCCACCTTCGTGCCTGAGTCCAAGCGCCTGAACGTGTTGCTGCGTGAGTTTCGCGCCAATCACAATCATATGGCCGTGGTCATCGATGAGTACGGCGGCGTGGCGGGCTTGGTGACCATCGAAGACGTGCTCGAACAAATCGTCGGCGAGATCGAAGACGAACACGACATCGAAGAAGACAGCTTTATCAAACCCCTGCCCAGCGGCGACTTTTTGATCAAAGCGCTGACACCGATCGAGCGTTTTAATGAGTTTTTCGACAGCCATTTGTCCGACGAGGAATTCGATACCGTCGGCGGTTTGGTGATGGGCTCCTTCGGCCACTTGCCGAAACGCAACGAAGTAACCGAAATCGGTAGCTACCGCTTTCGCGTGCTCAGCGCCGACAGCCGACGCATTCACCTGCTGCGCCTGACCCCTGAATCACGCTGATCGCCCCTCTAGCGGCGGCCTTGGCCGCTGCTAGAACAACCATGCCGTGAAACCACGCAACTCAACCAACCCACTCGCAGCAACAGCAGCGCCAACAAGGACGCTTCGCATGAACTGGATCACTCGCCAAGGCCCGCTGGGCAACTTGCTGGCCTTGCTGGCAGGCGCACTCACCCCACTGGCACTGGCACCCTTCGACTTTTGGCCGCTGTCGCTGCTATCGCTGGCGCTGTTTTATCTGGGCTTGCGCGAGCTGGCCCCGAAAGCTGCACTCTGGCGCGGCTGGTGCTACGGCCTAGGCCTGTATCTGGCCGGGATTGGCTGGATTTATGTCAGCATCCACGACCACGGCGGCGCTTCGCCCGCTCTAGCCGGCGGTTTGATGCTGGCTTTTTGCGCGGCCCTGAGTTTTTTCTTTGGCTTACCGGCGTGGCTATGGGCGCGCTGGCTGCGGCGTAACGAGGCGCCTCTGGCCGACGCACTGGCCTTTGCCGCGCTGTGGTTGGCGCAAGAGGCGTTTCGTGGCTGGTTTCTAACCGGCTTCCCTTGGTTGTATGCCGGCTATAGCCAACTCGACGGCCCCTTGGCCGGCCTGGCACCGGTCGGAGGTATCTGGCTGATCTCCTTTGTGCTGGCCCTGAGCGCGGCACTACTCAGTAACTTGCCACACCTGCGTCGTCAGCCCAAGGTTCTCGCCTTGGCCTTACTACTGCTAAGCGCACCTTGGCTGGCTGGTATTGCCCTCAAAGGCTTCGCTTGGACCCAGCCCGCCGGCGCGCCGCTGAGCGTGGCTTTGATGCAAGGCAATGTGGCCCAAAGCCTGAAATGGGACCCGGCGCAACTGCGTGCGCAACTGGACCTGTACCGCGACATGACGCGCAATGCCAAACCCACCGATCTGGTGATCTGGCCAGAAACCGCCGTGCCGGTGCTTAAGGAATACGCCGAAGATTACCTAGGCGGCATGGCCGCCTTCGCCAACAGCCGCAACAGCGCGCTGATCACCGGCGTGCCGATCCGCCAGCTCAATGAGCGCGGGGAGAAACGCTACTACAACGGCATTACCGCAACGGGTCAGGGCCAGGGCACCTATCTCAAACAAAAATTGGTGCCCTTTGGTGAGTACGTGCCGCTGCAAGAACAACTGCGCGGCTTAATTAGCTTCTTCAACCTGCCGATGTCGGACTTCGCCCGAGGGCCGGCCGAACAGCCATTGCTGCAGGCCAAGGGCTATAGCATTGCCTCGTACATTTGCTATGAGGTGGTGTATCCAGACTTTGCCGCCGGGCTGGCCGCACAGAGCAACATCCTCCTGACCGTCAGCAACGACGCTTGGTTTGGCAGCTCCATCGGCCCCCTGCAACACCTGCAGATGGCCCAGATGCGCGCCCTCGAAGCCGGGCGCTGGATGCTACGTGCCACCAACAATGGCATGACCGTGCTGATCGACCCGCTCGGCCAGATCAGCGCGCAGCTACCGCAGTTTGAACAAGGCGTACTGTACGGCGAAGTAGTCCCCATGCAAGGGCTCACCCCATACCTGCGCTGGGGCTCATGGCCATTGGCAATTGTCTGCGCCTTATTGTTTGGCTGGGCGTTACTCGCCAGCCGCATGGCCAAGACTCTTTAAAGCCTTACGCCAGCGCTAAACGGTTGGCGTATTAGCGATACAGCCGCGGGTAAAGCAAGCGGCCGAAGGCCTCATTAAGCAACTGCCCGCTCTGCCATACAGCCTTGCTTTCCGGCAACCAGCCGCCTAGCGGGCGTGCATTCGGCACCGCTAAAAACCCCACTGGCGCCATCACCACGGTAAAACCGGCGCGCTCAAAGCACCAACGAGCGCGCAGCATGTGCGCCGCTTGGGTGACCAGCACAATCCGCTTAACCCCCAACGGCATCAGCAGCCGCGCAGTCTGCTCGGCGTTCTCCCAGGTGGTTTGGCTTTGTGGCTCTTGCCAACGCACCGGCAAGGCAAAATCTTGCTCAAGGCTGCGCGCCATGATGGCCGCTTCACTGGGCGGTGCGCCGAAGTGCAAGCCACCACTGGTCAGCAACGGTAAACCACTGGCACGTGCCAAACGAGCAGCGTAGCGCACCCGCTCACTGCCCAGTAAGCTGGGCACATCGTCGCCCCACGCCGGGTCGCCACGCTCACGGCCGCCGCCCAAAACTACAATGGCCTCAGCTTGCTGCGCTAACTCAGGCCATTTGGCCGCGCTAAGAGCCGCATCCGGCTCCAACTGACGGGCAAAAAACTCCACCGCAACCGGCAAACTCATCAGCCACAAACCCGCAAAACCTACAGCAAAACAGCCAAACGCCAGTCGTGGTAAACGCGCACGCAGCCACCAAGCGGCGAGCAGCAATAGCAACAAGCCGCCGGGCGGCAAAAGCAGTTGTTTAAGCAAGTAACGAAGAACTAGAAGATCGGCTGTCATGATTTTTTTCGCGCAAAAACCATAGCCTACCTAGCAACGGACCAGCTCGCACGAGCAATCACTGCGACACCGTCTTAGGAGGGTGAATTACCGGCGCGAAACAATTGCGAACCGCAGGCGCTGCACGCCTGTACGCCCTGTCCGCGCAGCCAAATGGCGGCGGTGCCGCAGAGTGCACAGCAAAGTTGCTGACGACGCTTAAGCAAGGGATTAACTCGCGGCGCAGCCTTATGCGGCGGCCTGATACTGTTGCGAATCGGCTTTGCCATCTTCGCGGACCGCTGTTCGAGCAGGGCCAACTCTTGTGCGGCGGCGTGCCAGCCCTGTAGCCAGCTCATGTCTTGGTCTAAATAGGCCCGTACCAACTGCAATTCGGCCGGACTCAGGCCGCTGAGTTCCAGTTCATGGGTGGATTCTGTCGCTGGCCGGCTGGCACTGTCGGCCTCATCCAAGGCCAGCGCCAAACGTTCTAAAAGTCGCCCGTACAATCCTCCCTGAGCCTCGGTGCGATGCAACTCAACCATAGGAGCACCTCTCGCCGGCGCAATGGCAGCCGACCCTAAGCTCAAGCTTAGCCCGAGAGCCGCGCCCAGCTGTTTGCTGCGACCAACGGCGAGCGGCGTATAGACCGGTGCAATCAGCGTTTCCCTCAGCTAAGCGGCGTCCTGTATGCTAGCGCGTTAGCCAAAAGCCCCCCTTTTTTAAGCACAAGTAGCCATGCACGAACTCTATCAGCCCCGTGAAATCGAAGCCGCCGCCCAGTCCCTGTGGGACGCGCAGCAATCCTTTGTAGTGACCGAACAGCCCGGCAAAGAAACCTTCTATTGCCTGTCGATGTTCCCCTACCCGAGCGGCAAGCTGCACATGGGCCATGTGCGCAACTACACCATCGGTGACGTGATCGCCCGCTACCAGCGTATGCAAGGCAAGAACGTGCTGCAGCCGATGGGCTGGGACGCGTTCGGCATGCCGGCGGAAAACGCCGCGATGAAGAACAACGTGGCGCCGGCCAAATGGACCTACGAAAACATCGCCTACATGAAAACCCAGCTGCAAAGCTTGGGGCTGGCGGTGGACTGGACCCGTGAAGTGACCACCTGCAAGCCGGACTACTACCGCTGGGAACAATGGTTGTTCACTCGCCTGTTCGAAAAAGGCGTGATCTACCGCAAGAACGGCAGCGTCAACTGGGACCCAGTGGACCAGACCGTACTGGCCAACGAGCAGGTGATCGACGGTCGCGGCTGGCGCTCCGGCGCGCCGGTCGAGAAGCGCGAAATCCCGATGTACTACTTCAAGATCACCGCGTATGCCGATGAGTTGCTGAGTGGCTTGGATGAGTTGGATGGCTGGCCGGAACAGGTCAAGACCATGCAGCGCAACTGGATCGGTAAGAGCTTCGGCGCCGATGTGGTGTTTGACTACGACCTCGCCAGCGTCGGCATCGACGGCCAGCTGAAGGTCTACACCACCCGCCCCGACACCTTGATGGGTGCCACCTACGTGGCCGTGGCCGCCGAGCATCCGCTAGCCGTTCGCGCTGCCGAGAGCAATCCGGCCGTTAGCGCCTTTATCGCCGAATGCAAAGGTGGCTCCGTGGCCGAGGCCGACATGGCCACCATGGAGAAGAAAGGCGTGGCCACCGGCCAATTCGTCATTCATCCACTGACTGGCGACCAGCTGCCAGTGTTCGTCGCCAACTACGTGCTGTGGGGCTACGGCGAAGGCGCTGTGATGGCGGTGCCGGCGCACGACGAGCGCGATTTTGAGTTTGCCAATAAGTACGGCCTGCCGATTAAGCAGGTTTTCCATCGCAAAACTGTCGGGCTTAACGTAGCAGGCGAGGATGCTATTGGATTCGGCGGCGGAAGTGGTGGCGGCGCGGGATACGGGGATGGCAGCGGCTCCGACATGCCTGACATGTACTTTGACCAGACATCTTGGCAAATGTGGTATGGCGTCAAAGATGAGCTGATGCTGTCAATCAATAGCAGCAAGTACAACGGGCTTTCGCCATCCAAAGCTTTCGACGCCATCGTCGCCGACCTCGAAGCCTGCGCCCACGGCGCACGCAAAACCCAGTTCCGCCTGCGCGACTGGGGCATCAGCCGCCAGCGTTACTGGGGCTGCCCGATCCCGATCATCCACTGCGACGCCTGTGGCGACGTGCCGGTACCGGAAGACCAACTGCCGGTGGTGCTACCGGAAGACGTAGTACCGGACGGCGCTGGTAGCCCGCTGGCACGCATGCCTGAGTTCTACCAGTGCAAGTGCCCGAAGTGCGGCGCAGACGCCAAGCGCGAAACCGACACCATGGACACCTTCGTCGAGTCGTCGTGGTATTACGCCCGCTACGCCTCGCCGCATTACGAGGGTGGTCTGGTCGATCCAATTGCGGCCAACCACTGGCTGCCAGTCGATCAGTACATCGGCGGTATCGAACACGCGATTCTGCACCTGCTGTACGCGCGCTTCTTCCACAAGCTGATGCGTGACGAAGGTTTGGTGTCATCCAATGAGCCGTTCAAGAACCTGCTGACCCAAGGCATGGTGATTGCTGACACCTACTACCGCACCTTGGAAAATGGCGGCAAGGACTGGTTCAACCCGGCCGACGTCGAGGTCGAACTGGACGCCAAGGCCAAGGTGATCGGCGCCAAACTGAAATCCGACGGCTTGCCGGTGGAAATCGGTGGCACCGAGAAGATGTCCAAGTCGAAGAACAACGGCGTCGACCCACAAGCCATGATCGACGTCTACGGCGCCGACACCTGCCGCTTGTTTATGATGTTCGCCTCGCCACCGGACATGAGCTGCGAATGGTCCGATTCCGGCGTTGAAGGTGCCAACCGTTTCTTGCGCCGCGTTTGGCGCTTGGCCCACAGCCATGTCAGCGCCGGCTTGCCGGGCAGTTTGGGCAAACACGCATTGAGCGACAGTCAAAAAGCCGTGCGCCGCGCGATCCATCTGGCGATTAAAAACGCCAGCCAAGATATCGGCCTGCACCACAAGTTCAACACCGCCATCGCCCAAGTGATGACCCTGATGAACGTGCTGGAAAAAGCCTCGACTGCCACCGAACACGACCGTGCCCTGCTGCAGGAAGGTCTGCAAGCCGTGGTCCTGTTGCTGGCACCTATTACTCCGCATATCAGTCACGCCATCTGGCAGTGCTTGGGCCACAACGACGCGATCATTGACGCCCACTGGCCGCAGGTGGATGAGGCAGCACTGGTGCAAGACAGCCTGATATTGGTGATTCAGGTTAACGGCAAACTACGTGGCCAGATCGAAATGCCGGCCAGCGCCAGCCGCGAAGACGTCGAAGCAGCAGCTCGCAGCAACGAAAGCGTGTTGCGCTTCACCGAAGGCCTAAGCATTCGCAAGGTCATAGTGGTGCCGGGTAAATTGGTTAATATTGTCGCCAGCTGAGTACCCGCGCCGCCAGCCCTGTTGGCGGCGCGTGGTGCAATGGAATTGTCTGCAAAGGAAGTTTAAAAATGATCAAACGTAACTTGCTGGTTATCGGTCTCGCCGCTCTGTTGAGCGCTTGCGGCTTTCAATTACGTGGCACTGGCGACAGCCACTTCGCCCTAACTGAACTCAACCTGAGCGCGCGTAATGCTTACGGCGAGACGGTCAAACAAGTGCGCAGCGCACTGCAGGGCAACAATATTAAAGTCTCCAGCCGCGCCCCTTTCCAGCTGGTGCTCAGCAACGAAACCAGCACCCAGCGCACCGCCAGCTTCACCGGCAACGCGCGCAGCGCAGAGGTTGAGCTGACCAATACGCTGAGCTATGAAATTCGCGGGGCCAACAATCTGTTGCTGCTGCAAAATCAGTTAGAAGTGCAAAGCGTCTTGTCTCAAGACCAAAACAACATCGCCGGCTCCGGCCAAGAGGCTGCGCAACTGGCGCAAGAAATGCGCCGTAACCTAGTGCGTAAGCTGATGCAAAACCTCCAGCTGATCACCCCGCAACAGCTTGAGCAATTGCAACAAACCGCCCAAGCCAAAGCCAAAGCAGAAGCCGAGGCGCTGGCCGCTGCCAGCAAAGCCGAACGTGACCGGCCGCAACAGTCGCCGATCCAGATCCCGAGCAACTAAGACCGGCACAGCCGCCCATGAAGCTCAATCCTGCGCAACTCAGCAAACACCTGCAAGGCCACTTGGCGCCGGTGTATATCCTCAGCGGCGATGAGCATTTGCTCTGTCAGGAAGCCGCCGACAGCATTCGCGCAGCCGCCCGCAGCCAGGGTTTTAGCGAGCGCGAAGTGTTTGACGTAGACAAGAGTTTTGACTGGGGGCAGCTCTACCAAGCCGCCGCCAGTTTGTCGCTGTTTGCCGATAAACGCTTAATTGAACTGCGCATCAACAGCGGCAAGCCCGGCGACAAAGGTGCGGCGGCGTTGCTGGACTACCTCGCCCGCCCACCCGAAGACACCGTGCTGCTGCTCAGCCTGCCCAAGCTCGATGGCAGCACGCAAAAAACCAAGTGGGCCAAGGCGCTGATCGACAGCAGCCACAGCCAATTTGTGCAGATCTGGCCGGTCGAGGCCGGGCAACTACCGCAATGGATTCGCCAACGTCTGGCGCAAGCCGGCCTCAGCGCCAGCCCAGAAGCCATCGAATTAATTGCCGCGCGGGTCGAGGGCAATCTGCTGGCGGCCGCCCAAGAGATCGAAAAGCTCAAACTGGTCACCGACAACGGCCAGATCGACGCCAGCACCGTGCAGGCAGCAGTGGCCGACAGCGCACGCTTCGATGTGTTTGGTTTGCTCGATGCAGCCCTGAATGGCGAAGCCACACACACCCAGCGCATGCTCGAAGGTTTGCGCGGCGAAGGGGTGGAAACCGCGGTCATCCTCTGGGCCTTGGCCCGCGAACTGCGCTTGCTGGCGACTATTGCCCAGCAGGTGAATAGTGGCCTGCCGCTGGACAAAGCCTTCAGCCAAGCGCGGCCACCGGTCTGGGATAAGCGCAAGCCACTGATCAGCAAGGCCCTGCAACGCCACAGCTCAAGCGGCTGGAACAAACTGTTAATGGATGCCCAGCGCATCGATGCGCAAATCAAGGGCCAAGCCGCCGGCGACCCATGGAGCAGCCTCAGTCGCTTAGCGCTGCTGATGGCTGGGCAACGCCTGAGTTTGCCGGCGCAGTAACGCAGCTGATCGGCGCGACCAACAGCACTGGCGCTTTGCCCTCTTGGCGGTGAAGATGCGCGCGCCGACAGTTGCTCGGCAACATCCCAGGAGCGCCCATGGCCAAAGCCAAAAAGCCCGGCCCCAACAAGGCCAAATCAATAGTTGCCCAACCGCTGTTTCGCTGTCGCCAAGAGCGACCCGCCAAAGGCAAAGGCAGCTACCGCCGCGAAGCCTTCCCGTCTAACCCCGGGGAGGCTTTTTTATTTCTGGCCGCCTAAACGCCGCCGTTCAGGGTAAAAAGCCCGGTCAACATGTTAAGGTTTGCGCCTATCTGAGACGCGCTGAGAACCTCGCATGCTTTACCCAATACCGCTTCGCCACAGTCTTCTGGTTTTGAGCTTTGGCCTACTCTGCGCCTGCGCCGAACAGCCGGCATCAGAGCAAATCAGCCGCACGTCGAGCAGCACCAAGGCCGTGCCCAGCACAACCGTCGCCGCCAGCAGCGTCAGCCCCAGCAGCCCAATAGTCGCGCAAAGTTTTGCCCAGTGGCGTGAGCAATTCCGCGAGCAAGCCTTAGCCGCCGGTATTCAGCCAGCGGTGTTTGATCGAGCCTTTGCCGGCATCAGCCCGGACCCAGCGGTGGTCAAGGCCGATACCAGCCAGCCAGAATTCACTCGCCCGGTGTGGGACTACCTCGACAGCGCCATCTCCGCGACTCGCGTGCGCCGTGGCCAAGCCTTGCTTAACGAACATGCCACGACACTCAGCGCGATCGAGCAACGCTACGGCGTCGACCGCCAAGTGCTGGTCGCCATCTGGGGCATGGAAAGCAGCTTTGGCCAGTTTATGGGCGACAAGTCGGTGATTCGCTCACTCGCCAGCCTCGCCTACGAAGGCCGCCGCCCGGCGTTTGCCCACAGCCAATTGTTAGCGGCGCTGGAAATCCTCCAGCACGGCGACGTGCAAACCGGCCAACTGCTCGGCTCTTGGGCCGGTGCCATGGGCCAAACCCAGTTTATCCCGACCACCTACAACCACTACGCGGTCGACTTTGACGGCGATGGCCGCCGCGACATTTGGAGCAGCCCGGCCGATGCACTGGCCTCTGCTGCCAATTACTTGCACAGTTCTGGCTGGCAGCAAGGGCAGCCGTGGGGCATGGAAGTGGCCTTACCCGAGGGTTTTGACTACGCCCTCGCCGATGAACAAATCCGCAAGCCCCTGCGCGAATGGCGCGCCCTCGGGGTAAAGAACCTGCCACTCAACTTTGCCGAGGCGCGCGCCGCTTTATTGCTACCGGCAGGCCACCGTGGCCCAGCCTTTTTAGTGCTGGATAACTTTCGCGCGATCCTCAAGTACAACAACTCGACCTCTTACGCATTGGCGGTCAGCCTGCTCTCCGAGCGTTTACTCGGCGGTGGCCAAGTGTTGGCCCAGTGGCCGCGTGACGAACTGCCGCTGAGCCGTGCGCAACGTATCGTGCTGCAAGAGCAACTCGCCGCCAAAGGTTTTAATACCGGCGGGGTAGACGGCATTATCGGCGCCAACAGCCGCAAAGCCATCCGCCGCTACCAACAAAGCATTGGCTGGCCCGCCGACGGTTATCCCAATCAAGCGCTGCTGCAAAAGCTTATCAGCACCCTGTAAATAGGCTCTGTCCCAGTTATGTGTTGAGGCGTGCGGGTCGGTTAGGCGATGCCTGGTGCGCGGTAATTCGTAGGGTGGGTTAGCGGCGCGGACGGTGGTGGTTTGTATTACCGTGCAAGCCGAGCGCTGCGTAACCCACCATGCGGTTTGCCGGTCGAGCGCCATGGTGGGTTACGGCACGGTCGGATTTTGCGTTGTTCGCAGTCCGTGGCTCGCGCAATCCCCATGGATGGGGTGAATGCCGCGAGCCCGCCGGGAGCGGGCGCGGCCTAGCCCACCCTACAAAAGCTGTGTGCAACACATAACTGGGATATAGCCTATAAACAGCCCGCTGCCCAGCCTGTACAGCCGCGCTTAATGCGCGGGATTGGGCTTCGCCAGCTTGGCACTGGCGCGTAACGCACGCTCAACTTGGCTTTGGATGCTGTACGCCGGTGCCTCGACGATCCGGTAGTCGCGGGTATAGCGTTCGGCAAAACCGCCGGCGCCCCACTCTTGATACTGCTGCACATGCTTGAGCTCATGGGCCCAGAGTGCGAGATTATTTTGCGCATCCTCGGCATGCCGAAACACGATGATGTCGAGCATGGTCACGGCATTTACGTCGGGGTTTTGCAGCATGGCATTGGCGGTGTTTAGCTGGGTCTCATCGCCGATTTTGTAGCGCACCGAATCGAGCACCTGCACATCGTAATAAGCTTCGAGTTGCGCACGGATATGCAGCGGAATGCGCTGCACCTCGGTCATCAAGGCTGCACGATGGGATTGCAGCAACCAGCTTTCCAAGCCCACCGCCGCCAGCCGATTAACGTTAGCGAAGAGCGCGCCCACCTCATCCTTATCGCCCGGCGCACAAAAACAACTGACCACACAAACCTCGGTCTGCCCCGCCGGGCAAGCCAAAACCGCAGGCGAACCCGCAGTCGTAAACAGCAGTAGCGCTAGGCGCAATTTTGATGGCAAACAAGCAGCAGACAAGCGCTTCTCCCTGAGACAGGCGTAAGCAATCGGCAATTTTGCCCGTATCGCGGCCACCCTGCATCTGAGACTAGCGCCAGCAGAACGTTCAATGCTCGCAGAACTTTTGCGCCACGCCGGTGCTGACGCCGTGCGCCGCACGCTAGCAAGACGAATGGAGGGAGAACTCGGTGGCTCAACGAGAGAGTCAGGAAAGCGTACTTCAGAAAAATATTTGCGCACAAACAGTGCAAGCTGCAGCCCTTACGGCTCTAGGCACGCACCAAAAAAGCACAACACCACCAGCATCGAAAAGCTGATTAACCGATCAAACCGTGGATATCCGGGCCTTGCCCGGTTTTGGCACGCTTTCTGCGATAGCGCTTCTGACCCCTTTGGTTCATTACCCGTTGCGCATGGAGCCTTAATACGATGAAACGCCGTCCTCTATTGCAAGCTACCCTCGCCGCCAGTGCTTTGCTGCTGACTGGTCTGTTCCCGTTCAGCGCGCAGGCTGCCGACACCATTAAGGTCGGTATTTTGCACTCGCTGTCCGGCACCATGGCCATCTCCGAAACCTCACTGAAAGACATGGCGCTAATGACCATCGCCGAGATCAACGCCAAGGGTGGCGTACTCGGCAAACAACTGGAGCCGGTGGTGGTTGACCCCGCGTCCAACTGGCCGCTGTTCGCCGAGAAGGGTCGGCAATTGCTCACCCAAGACAAGGTCGACGTGGTGTTCGGCTGCTGGACCAGCGTGTCACGCAAATCCGTGCTGCCGGTGTTTGAAGAGTTGAATGGCCTGCTGTTCTACCCGGTGCAATACGAAGGCGAAGAGATGTCGCCGAACGTCTTCTACACCGGCGCGGCGCCGAACCAACAAGCCATCCCCGCAGTTGAGTACCTGCTCAGCGAAGACGGCGGCGCGGCCAAGCGTTTCTTCCTGCTCGGCACCGACTACGTCTACCCGCGCACCACCAATAAAATTCTGCGCGCATTCCTGCACAGCAAAGGCGTGGCTGACAAAGACATCGAAGAGGTTTACACCCCGTTCGGCCATAGCGATTATCAAACCATCGTCGCCAACATCAAAAAGTTCTCCGCGGGCGGCAAGACCGCCGTGATCTCCACCGTCAACGGCGACTCCAACGTGCCGTTCTACAAAGAACTCGGCAACCAAGGCATCCAGGCCACCGACGTGCCGGTGGTGGCCTTCTCGGTGGGCGAAGAAGAACTGCGCGGCATCGATACCAAACCACTGGTAGGGCAACTGGCCGCGTGGAACTACTTCCAGTCGCTGGATAACCCGGTGAACAAAAAGTTTGTTAGCGATTGGCGCGCCTACGCCAAAGCCCAGAACCTGCCGAACTACCAAACCGCCGTGACCAACGACCCGATGGAAGCCACCTACGTCGGCATTAACATGTGGGCGCAGGCGGTCACTAAAGCCGGCAGCACCAACGTGGACAAAGTGCGTGATGCCATGGCCGGGCAGACCTACGCCGCGCCAAGCGGTTACACCCTGACCATGGACAAGAGCAACCACCACTTGCACAAGCCGGTGATGATTGGCGAAGTGCAAGACGACGGGCAGTTCAATGTGGTCTGGCAAACTGACGGCCCAGTGCGCGCTCAGCCGTGGAGTCCGTTTATCCCGGGCAACGACAAGAAGCCAGATTTCGCCGTGAAGTCGAAGTAGCGACCGCCTAAGGGAGGCCAGCGCACGCGCTAGCCTCCCTTAGAACTGCTTGACCTGCGCAGGATGAATAAGTCCTTTCATCCACGCCACCTCGCCACGCGAACCTCCGATTAGAGAGGCGCGAGTCTCTCTTGGAAGGCCACAATGCCCACTGCCCTGACCCGAATTTTGCTGTTATTGGCGCTTGCCCTGCCGATCAGCGCCCACGCCGGCGACGCGACTGACTTTGTCGCGGCCAGCCCCAGCCAGCAGGCCAAACTGCTGGAAACCTGGGCCGCGCAACCCGATCCCAACCGCCAACCACTGCTCGATGCCTTGCAACAAGGCCGCCTAGCCCAAGACAGCAGCAAGCAGGCGTTTATCCAAGCCGCTGACCAGTTCATCGCCGCTGAAGGCGCCCTGCAACCGGCCAGCCCGCCGAAAAAACTGCAACTGAATAACCGCCTGCGCGGCCTCGTCGCCAACGCTCAGGCCAGCCAGCAATTGCTCGCCAGCGAGCCGCAGCTGCGCTTAGCCGCCGCCCAACAGTTGCAGAAAACCGCCCAACCGGCGCAACTGAGCCTGCTCAATGCGCGGGTTGCCAGCGAAACCGACGAGGCCGTGCGTGCAGCCCTAGCGCTGGCGTTGGCCAACCTGCAACTGGTCGACAGCGACCCAGCGGTGCGCCTGCAAGCGGTGCGCTTGCTTGGTGACACCGGCGAGCCGCTAGCCCGCACGCGCTTGGAAGCACTACTGGAGGGCAACAGCGAAACCGACGCCAGCGTACGCACCGCCGCCGAAACCAGCTTGGCTCAGGTCAAGCGCCGCCTGCTGCTCGGCGAACTGCTCGGCCAGGCCTTCAGCGGCCTGAGCTTGGGCAGCATCCTGCTGCTCGCCGCGCTGGGTTTAGCCATCACCTTCGGCCTGCTCGGGGTGATCAACATGGCCCACGGCGAGATGCTGATGCTCGGCGCCTACAGTACTTATCTGGTGCAAATAGCCTTCCAGCGCCTAGCCCCGGAATACCTCGCCCTCTACCCGCTGGCGGCATTGCCGATTGCCTTTCTAGTCACCGCCGCCATCGGCATGGCCTTGGAACGCACGGTGATTCGTCACCTGTATGGCCGCCCCCTAGAAACCCTGTTGGCCACCTGGGGCATCAGCCTGATCTTGATCCAACTGGTACGGGTGCTGTTCGGCGCACAGAACGTCGAAGTGGCCAATCCGGCCTGGCTGTCCGGCGGCCTGCAAGTGCTGCCCAATTTAGTTCTGCCTTACAGCCGCATGGTGATCATCGCCTTCGCCCTGTTTGTGGTGGTGTTGACCTGGCTGCTGCTGAACAAAACCCGCCTCGGGTTGAACGTGCGCGCGGTCACCCAGAACCGCAACATGGCCGCCTGCTGCGGCGTGCCCACCGGCCGGGTGGATATGCTCGCCTTCGGCCTCGGCTCCGGCATCGCCGGCCTTGGCGGCGTGGCCCTCAGCCAAATCGGCAACGTCGGCCCAGACCTTGGCCAGAGCTACATCATCGATTCCTTCTTGGTGGTGGTGCTCGGCGGCGTCGGTCAGTTGGCCGGCAGCGTCATGGCCGCCTTTGGCTTAGGGATAGCCAACAAAATTCTCGAACCGCAAATCGGTGCCGTGCTGGGCAAGATCCTGATTCTCGGCCTGATTATTTTGTTTATCCAAAAACGCCCGCAAGGCCTCTTCGCCCTTAAGGGCCGGGTGATCGAATGAACATGCCCATCAATCAAACTTTACTGGCGCGGGCCAGCGCCAAACTCGGCCCGCAAGCCGTTTTAGCCCTAGGCGGCCTGCTGCTGGCAGTGCTGCTGGCCATGCCGCTGCTGCACCTGCTGCCCGCGGAGCACCCGTTGCAGGTCTCGGCCTACAGCCTGACGCTGGTCGGTAAGATTCTCTGTTACGCAGTGGTGGCCCTAGCGCTGGATCTGGTTTGGGGTTATGCCGGACTGCTGTCGCTGGGCCACGGGCTGTTCTTTGCCCTCGGCGGTTACGCCATGGGCATGTACCTGATGCGCCAGAGTGCGGGCAGTGAGTTACCGGCCTTTATGACCTTTCTGTCTTGGACCGAGTTGCCCTGGTACTGGGCCGGCACCGACAATTTCCTCTGGACCCTGTGCTTAGTGGTGTTGGCGCCCGGTTTGTTGGCCTTGGTGTTTGGCTTCTTCGCCTTTCGCTCGCGGATCAAGGGCGTGTACTTCTCGATCATGACTCAGGCCCTAACCTTCGCCGGCATGCTGCTGTTCTTTCGTAACGAAACCGGCTTTGGCGGCAACAACGGTTTTACCAACTTTCGCAGCATTCTCGGTTTTGACATCACCGCCCAAGGCACTCGCGCCGCGCTGTTTTTGGCCATCGTGGTACTGCTGGTCGGCAGCCTGTATCTGGGCTTCAAGCTGGCCAAAAGTAAGTTTGGCCGGGTGCTCACCGCCCTGCGCGATGCCGAAAACCGGCTGATGTTCTGCGGCTACGACCCGCGCGGTTACAAGCTGTTTATCTGGGTACTGAGCGCCGTGCTCTGTGGCTTGGCCGGTGCCTTGTATGTGCCCTTGGTGGGCATCATCAACCCGAGCGAAATGTCCCCGACTAACTCCATCGAGGCCGCCGTGTGGGTGGCTTTGGGTGGACGTGGCACACTGATCGGCCCGCTGCTCGGCGCCGGTTTAGTCAATGGCATGAAGAGCTGGTTTACCGTGGCTCTGCCCGAATACTGGCTGTTCGCTTTAGGGGCGCTGTTTATCGTCGTCACCCTGTATCTGCCCAAGGGCGTGATCGGCCTACTGCGCAAGGAGCCTAACCAATGAGAGCCGCGCCCATCCCGGAAATCAACTACGACCCCAACACCGACGCCGGCAGCAGCCGCGAAGCGCTGGGCCTCGGGCATGCTGTCAGCAAGGGTTTGGACGTGCGCCACGGCACCATCCTCACCCTAGAAGACATCAACGTCAGCTTCGACGGTTTCAAGGCCCTGAATAACCTCAACCTGTATATCGGCGTCGGCGAATTGCGCTGCATCATCGGCCCCAACGGCGCCGGCAAGACCACCCTGATGGACGTGATTACCGGCAAGACCCGGCCCGACAGCGGGCGCGCCTACTTCGGCGAGACCCTCGACCTAACCCGCATGAGTGAAGTGGCAATCGCCCAAGCCGGGATCGGCCGCAAGTTTCAGAAGCCCACCGTATTTGAGGCCCTCAGCGTGTTCGAGAACCTCGAACTGGCGCTGAAAACCGACAAATCCGTATGGGCCAGCCTGCGCGCCAAACTCAGCGGCGCGCAAAAAGACCGGATCGACGCGGTGCTCAGCACCATCCGCCTAGACAACTCGCGCAGCAGGCCAGCCGGCCTGCTGTCCCACGGCCAGAAGCAGTTTCTTGAAATCGGCATGTTGCTGGTCCAGGAGCCGCAGTTATTGCTGCTGGATGAGCCGGTGGCGGGCATGACCGACGCGGAAACCGAGTTCACCGCCGAGCTGTTCAAGTCGCTGGCCCGCCAGCATTCGCTGATGGTGGTCGAGCACGACATGGGCTTTGTCGGCAGCATCGCCGACCACGTCACCGTACTGCACCAAGGCAGCGTGCTGGCCGAAGGTTCGCTGGAGCAGGTGCAAGCGAATGAGCGGGTGATCGAGGTGTATCTCGGCCGCTAACGATCCAACCTACCACTGCGTAGGGTGGGCTTCAGCCCACCAGCCCGGCAGAATTTCCACGGTGGGCTAAAGCCCACCCTACGACGGATAAATCCCCATGCTGCACGTTCAACAACTGCATCAATACTACGGCGGCAGCCATATCCTGCGCGGCCTGTCGTTCGAGGCCAAGGTCGGCGAAGTGACCTGCCTGCTCGGCCGTAACGGCGTGGGCAAGACCACCCTGCTGAAATGCCTGATGGGCCTGTTACCGGCCAAAGACGGCGCAGTCATGTGGGAAGGCCAGCCGATTACCACGCTCAAGCCGCACCAACGGGTACACGCGGGTATCGCCTATGTACCTCAGGGCCGGGAGATTTTCCCGCGCCTGACCGTGGAAGAAAACCTGCTGATGGGCCTGTCGCGCTTCCCGGGCAGCCAAGCCAAGCTGGTGCCGGAATTTATCTACGAGCTGTTCCCGGTGCTGCGCGAGATGAAGCTACGCCGTGGCGGCGACTTGTCTGGCGGTCAGCAACAACAGTTGGCCATTGGCCGCGCACTGGCCAGCCAGCCGCGCTTGTTGATTCTCGACGAGCCGACCGAAGGCATCCAACCCTCAGTGATCAAGGAAATCGGCGCGGTGATCAAGAAACTCGCCGAGCGCGGCGACATGGCGATTTTGCTGGTCGAACAGTTTTATGAATTTGCCGCCGAGTTGGCCGACCAGTATTTGGTCATGAGCCGTGGTGAAATCGTCCAGCAGGGTCGTGGCGCCGATATGGAAGCCGACGGTGTGCGCGGCCTGGTAACGATTTGAACGCCGCCGCCCCCGCCGCCCTATTCACCCCCAGCTGGCACGCCAAGCTGGAGCTGGGCTATGGCCGCTTCGGCGCCAGCACCCGGCCAACCTTGCGCCGCCATGTTGGCCCGCTGCGGGTGCAAAAACACCTGTATGGCGACGGCCCCGAGGTGTGCCAGCACATCATCGTGCATCCGCCGGGCGGCATTGCTGGCGGCGACCGCCTGGACATCGACGTGCAAGTCGGCGCCGATGCCTGGGCGCAACTGACCAGCCCCGGCGCGGCCAAGTGGTATCGCGCCAGCGGCCCGGCGTATCAGCAGCTCAAACTGCGCGTCGAAGCCGGCGCCACCCTGGAATGGCTGCCGCAAGAAAGCATCGTCTATTGCGGCGCCCAAGCGGAACTGAGCACCCAGATCGAGCTGATCGGTGATGCCCGTCTGTGCTACTGGGACATGGTCGCCCTCGGCCGCCCAGCCAGTGGCGAGCGCTTCGACAGCGGTCACTTGCAGGCCCAGCTAGATATTCGCCGCGACGGCCAGTTAATCTGGCACGAACGCCAGCGCATCCTCGGCAATGACGGCCTGCTCGACTCACCGATCGGTCTGGCCGGCCAGCCGGTGTTTGCCACCCTGCTCATCACGGGCGAGATAAGCGCCGAGTTGCTGCAGCGCTGCCGCGAAATTCCATCAGCGGTGCGCGGCGACCTTAGTCAACTACCCGGTTTATTAGTCGCCCGCTGCTTGGCCGGCGAAGCCCTGCATGCCCGCGCCTGGTTGATTGATCTGTGGCGCTTGTTACGCCCAGAGTTATTGGGCCGCGATGCCGTCCCACCACGAATTTGGAGCACCTAACCGATGGATTTAAGCCCTCGCGAAAAAGACAAACTGCTGATCTTCACCGCCGGTTTAGTCGCCGAGCGGCGCCTGGCCCGAGGGGTCAAGCTCAACTACCCGGAGGCGATTGCCTATATCAGCGCGGCCCTGTTGGAAGGCGCTCGCGATGGCCACACCGTGGCCGAGCTGATGCATTTTGGCACCACCCTGTTGAGCCGTGAGCAAGTGATGGAAGGCATCCCCGAGATGATCCCCGACATCCAAGTGGAGGCCACCTTCCCCGATGGCACCAAGTTGGTGACCGTGCACCAGCCGATCGCCTGAGGAAGTTGCCCAATGTCTACTGCGCTTGCCCATGCCGCGTTGCAAGCCGGCTCGAATTGCTCATTGACAGACGTCAACTGCGCATCCTCGCCGACTTGCGCCTTGCCTGTGCTGCGCTCGCTACGACCTAGAACGACTTCCTAAAGGTTCTGCCCAATGATCATTCGTGACGCACTCGACACTGACCTGCCGGCCATCTTGGCCATCTTTAACGACGCGGTGCTGAATACCACCGCTATCTGGCTGGACAGCCCGGTGGACTTGGCCAATCGCCAGATCTGGCTGGACGCGCGTCGCCAGCAGGGTTACCCGGTGCTGGTGGCCGTGGACTCCGACGACCGCGTACTCGGCTACGCCGCCTATGGCGACTGGCGGCCGTTCGACGGTTTCTGCAACAGCGTGGAGAACTCACTGTACGTAAGCGCGGAGCAACGCGGTCGTGGCCTCGGCGTACTGCTGCTCGGCGCCCTGATCGAGCGCGCCCGAACAGGCGGAAAACACGTGATGGTCGCCGCCATCGAGAGCGGCAACGCCGCCTCCATCGCCCTGCACCAGCGTTTTGGCTTCGCCATCACCGGACAGATGCCCCAGGTCGGCCGCAAGTTTGGCCGCTGGCTGGACCTGACCTTTATGCAACTGATTTTGACCCCCGAACGGAGCGCGCCATGATCCCCGGCGAATACCAGATCCAACCCGGCGACATCGAACTCAATGTTGGTCGCCGCACCCTGCGCCTAACCGTGGCCAACCGCGGCGACCGGCCGATTCAGATCGGCTCGCACTACCATTTTTTCGAAAGCAACGACGCCCTGAGCTTTGACCGCGCCAGCAGTCGCGGCATGCGCCTGAACATCGCTGCCGGCACCGCGGTGCGTTTCGAGCCAGGGCAATCCCGTGAAGTCGAGCTGGTCGAGTTGGCCGGCTTACGCCGGGTATTCGGCTTTGCCGGCCGGGTGATGGGCGACTTGGATTGAGCTTCCCCTTGTAGGAGCGGCTTTAGCCGCGATAACGCTTTCGCGGCTAAAACCGCTCCTACAGGTACAGCGCAGCAACCGGGCAGCACCGTTAGCCAATCACGCGCAAGCCATCGCGCAGCAAGGGAATTGATCGATGAAAATCAGCAAACAAGCCTACGCCGACATGTTCGGCCCCACCGTCGGCGACAAACTGCGTTTGGCTGACACCAACCTGTGGATCGAAGTGGAGCAGGACTTCACCACCTACGGCGACGAAGTGAAATTCGGCGGCGGTAAGGTGATCCGCGACGGCATGGGCCAGAGCCAACTCTGTGCTAAAGACGTGGTTGATACGGTAATCACCAACGCGCTAATCATCGACCACTGGGGCATCGTCAAGGCCG
>JBILAR010000133.1:0-7896 GCA_044354115.1 Pseudomonas sp.
TTCTGGAGAAGAGCAAAAGCTGTTGGCGGAATACCTTCGCCAGCGGGACGATAGTTAACGTATCGATGGTTGGCCTTAGGCTTACCTTAGGAGCACAGCATGACTAACAAAATCATTCAGCAGATCGAAGCTGAGCAGATGGGTAAAGTTCTTCCGCCATTCGCCCCAGGTGACACCGTCATCGTTCAGGTGAAAGTGAAGGAAGGCGACCGTCAGCGTCTGCAGGCATTCGAAGGCGTTGTTATTGCCAAGCGTAACCGTGGTCTGAACAGTGCTTTCACTGTTCGTAAGATCTCCAACGGTGTTGGCGTTGAGCGTACTTTCCAGACCTACAGCCCGATCGTAGAAAGCCTGAGCGTTAAGCGTCGCGGTGACGTGCGTAAAGCCAAGCTGTACTACCTTCGTGACCTGTCGGGTAAGGCAGCACGTATCAAGGAAAAGCTGGCTTAATTGCAGCTCTCCTAAAAAAGCAGCCTTCGGGCTGCTTTTTTTTGCGCAAAATTTGCGCGTCTAGTCAGTTGTTTGATTGGTGTTGGTTTGGGTGTTGGTCACTCACCGCGATCGCGAGGTCGTTGTGAGTAAGCCGGGCTTGGATTTAGTGCAGGCTGATCCGTAGTGAGGCTTGTGACAGGTCGATGTCTTGCATAACTACGCTACCAAAACTTTGGCTGGTGCCGGCTCCGGCAACGCGGATGTTGTCAAAACGTAGCTCGCCAATCGAGCTGGGCAAGCGCACGTTAATCGAGCCGTCGGCGTTGATGATTGAAGTCATTTTGCTGGTGTCGTACTGCACGTTGTGCATCGAGGTTTCGGCCTGCAGGCTATCCAATACCGGCATCACCAATTTCGCCAGTTGGCTGACGGTACCGATGCCGTCGTCACTGCCGGCGTTGGCAAAAATACCTTGCAGTACATCATTTAAACCTTGGGCGCTGACGTTGCTCATCTCGCTGTCGCTGAGGGCTTGCATGCCATGCGGCGCTTGCAGTTGACTGACACTGCTATGCGCTTGCTGGCGGTTAACGTCGGCGCTGGCCATTTGAAATGGGCTGAGCAGGGCGGCAACCAAGGTAGCTGTGAGGCGCAGGTTGGTTTGCTTTTTCAGCGCCTTGTTCAGTTGCCGCTCGGTCAGTACCCCTTGCTCGATAAAGATCTCACCGAGGCGTTTGTTGCCGGTTAGCTGTAACTTAATCGCGCTATCGAGCTGGGCAGCTGTGACTAGGCCCTTGTCGATTAACAGTTGGCCGAGACGTGATTTTTGATTATTCGACATTGTTATAAATCCGGCGGACGTGGTTGGCGTAGTGATGGATGGCACATTGCAAGCATGGTAGTCAGGCACGCACCTGTCACCCAACGAAAGATAGGTGCTGGCTTGGTTTTTAGTTTTTTTAGCAGCGTTGTTGGCGCTTTTAATTGCCTTTAATGATCTGTCGTTCAGGTGAGAAGCTGTGGCTCTGGGTAGCTAATGCTGATGCTTGGTCGTCAGCGCTGGTTTGCCCATGACCGCTATGAAAGACTGCCGTCTCTTTTTAATGTGTTGTTCTTATGTCCGCTATCGAGCATCCACTGATTACGCGTTTCCTTGAGGCTATGTGGCTGGAAAAAGGCTTGTCCGCCAATACCCGGGCGGCCTATAGCAGCGACCTTGAGCTTTTCAATGGCTGGCTGCTGGAGCGTGATATAGCCCTGCCAAGTGCTGGCCATGGGCTGATTCTCGATCACTTGGCCTGGCGCTTAAATAGCGGCTATCAAGCACGCTCGACGGCGCGGCTGCTCTCGGGGTTGCGCGGTTTTTATCGTTTTTTGCTGCGTGAAGGCTTAATTACGCAAGATCCGACTTTGCAGGTTGAGTTACCGCAGCTTGGCCGGCCGCTGCCTAAATCACTCTCGGAGGCCGATGTTGAGGCGTTGCTGGCCGCCCCTGAAGTGACGGAGCCGCTGGGGCTGCGTGATCGGGCCATGCTGGAGGTGTTATATGCCTGTGGTTTACGAGTCACTGAGCTGATTAGCCTGACGTTGGAGCAGGTCAATTTGCGCCAAGGCGTGCTGCGGGTGTTTGGCAAGGGCAGTAAAGAGCGACTGGTGCCGCTGGGTGAAGAGGCGATGCACTGGATCGAGCGCTATGTGCGCGAGGCACGTGGTTTTTTACTCGCCGGCAAGCCCAGTGATGTGCTGTTCCCCAGCTTGCGTGGCGAGCAAATGACCCGGCAAACGTTCTGGCACCGCATCAAGCATCACGCACGCGTAGCGGGTATCACTAAGTCGTTGTCGCCGCACACGCTACGGCATGCCTTTGCCACCCATTTGCTTAATCATGGCGCGGATTTACGCGTGGTGCAGATGTTGCTCGGGCATAGCGATTTATCTACCACGCAGATTTACACCCATGTTGCCCGCGCTCGCTTGCAAGAGTTGCACGCCAAGCACCATCCACGCGGCTGACGGTCGCTGGACGCCGATAAGTGGCGTTGTTGCGCCGCCTTGGCGGTCGGTCTAGGCGGCCTTGTGTGGTAGTCTTGACCGCTTAAATGAGTGTTTGTGATCGGAGCCTGTCATGCGTCTTTGCAAAATCGTTACCGCTGTAGCCCTTGGCCTAGTTGGCAGCTTTGCCATGGCGGCAGAGCCGACGGATGTCGATCAAGCGATTCGCAAATCACTGCTTTCGATTGACCCCGATATGCCGATTGAGGCGATTACCGAGAGTCCGTTACCGGGTATTTATGAGGTGCATCTGCAAGGTGGTCGCGTGCTTTACTCCAGCGCCGACGGGCAGTACATGCTGCAGGGCTTTCTCTATCAATTCAAAAATGGTCAAGCGTTAAATCTGACCGAGCAAGTTAAGAGCAAGGCCATCGCCAAGGTGATTAACGCGGTGCCACTCAGTGACATGGTGGTGTTTGCGGCCAAAGAGCCGAAGACCCATATCACCGTGTTTACCGACACCGACTGCGGTTACTGCCAAAAACTGCACCGTGAAGTACCAGAACTGAATCGTCTGGGTATTGATGTGCGCTATATGGCCTTCCCACGCCAAGGTTTAAAGTCTGCCGGCTATAACGCCTTGGCCAGCGTCTGGTGCGCGAAAGACCGTCAGGTTGCCATGACTGAGGCCAAGTCACGCAAAGAACTGCCTGAGGCCAAATGTGATAATCCGGTGGCCAAGCAATACGAACTTGGCCAGCTGATTGGTATCGACGGTACGCCGGCCATCGTATTGGCTAATGGCGAGTTGATTCCGGGTTACCGGCCAGCGCCCGAGTTGGCCAAATTGGCCCTTGAGGCTAAGTAAACGACCAACAAGCGCCTGCGGCGGATTGACTAATAAACAGCCGCTTCGTAAGGTGCGGCTCTTTTATGCGGGCCAGCAAGGCTGGTCCGATTACTGTGAAGATGGGGTATAGCGTTTGAAACCGGTCAAAGTAGGCATTTGTGGACTGGGTACCGTCGGTGGCGGCACCTTCAATGTGCTTAAGCGCAATGCTGAGGAGATTGCACGGCGTGCCGGGCGCGGTATTGAAGTGGCACAAATTGCCCTGCATAGCGCCAATCCTAAGTGCGATATCGGCGCGACCCCAACCACTGGCGACGTGTTCGAGGTGGTTAATAACCCGGAAATTGACATCGTTGTTGAGCTGATTGGCGGCAGCACCATCGCCCGCGAGTTAGTCCTCAAAGCCATCGACAACGGCAAGCATGTGGTCACTGCCAATAAGGCGCTGATTGCCGTGCACGGTAATGAGATTTTCGCTAAAGCCCGCGCCAAGGGCGTAATTGTCGCCTTTGAAGCTTCGGTGGCCGGTGGCATTCCGGTGATTAAAGCCATTCGCGAAGGGCTGGCGGCCAATCGTATCAACTGGGTAGCCGGCATCATCAACGGCACCGGTAACTTTATCCTCACCGAAATGCGTGAAAAAGGTCGGGCCTTTGCTGACGTGCTGAAGGAAGCGCAGGCGCTCGGTTACGCCGAAGCCGATCCGACCTTCGACGTTGAAGGCATCGATGCCGCGCACAAACTGACCATCCTCGCCTCGATCGCCTTCGGCATTCCGTTGCAGTTTGACAAGGCCTACACCGAAGGCATCAGCAAGCTCACCAGCGCCGATGTGGTGTACGCCGAAGCGCTCGGCTATCGCATCAAGCACCTCGGTGTGGCACGCCGCACCGAGGCCGGCATCGAGTTGCGGGTGCACCCGACCCTGATCCCGGCCGATCGTTTAATTGCCAATGTGAATGGCGTGATGAACGCCGTGATGGTCAATGGCGATGCCGCAGGCTCAACCTTGTTCTACGGCGCTGGCGCCGGCATGGAACCGACCGCCTCCTCGGTGGTGGCCGACTTGGTGGACGTGGTTCGCGCCATGACCGCTGACCCGGAAAACCGTGTGCCGCACTTGGCCTTCCAGCCGGACGCGCTGTCGGATCACCCGATTTTGCCGATTACTGCCTGTGAGAGCGCTTATTACCTGCGCATTCAGGGCCGCGATCATCCGGGCGTGTTGGCCCAAGTGGCGACCATCTTGTCGGAGCACGGCATCAATATTGAGTCGGTGATGCAGAAGGAAGTCGAAGAACACGACGGCTTGGTACCGATGATTCTGGTCACCCACCGCGTGGTCGAGCAGCGCATGAACGATGCTATCAGCGCGCTTGAGGCCCTCAATGATGTGGTCGGCAATGTGGTGCGGATTCGCGTCGAGCAGCTTAATTAAATTGGCGGCCAGCCGCGTGCTGGCCGCCCAGATTTCAGCTTAAAGGTTGATAGAAATGCGTTATGTCAGCACTCGCGGCCAAGCGCCGGCCCTGAATTTTGAAGATGTATTGCTGGCCGGTTTGGCCAGCGATGGCGGCCTGTATGTGCCGGAAAACCTGCCGCGTTTCACCCAAGAGGAGATCGCTTCCTGGGCCGGCCTGCCGTATCACGAGCTTGCCTTTAAGGTGATGCGCCCGTTTGTGACTGGCAGCATTCCGGATGCCGACTTCAAGCGCATCCTTGAGGAAACCTACGGCGTGTTCGCCCACAGCGCCGTGGCACCGCTGCGTCAGCTGGGCAGTAACGAATGGGTGCTGGAGCTGTTCCACGGCCCAACCCTGGCGTTCAAAGACTTCGCCCTGCAGTTGCTCGGTCGTTTGCTCGATTACGTGTTGGCCAAGCGCAAGGAGCGCGTGGTGATCATGGGCGCTACCTCGGGTGACACGGGATCTGCGGCCATCGAAGGTTGTAAGGCCTGCGACAACGTTGACATCTTTATCATGCATCCGCACAACCGGGTGTCTGAGGTGCAGCGCCGGCAGATGACCACCATCTTCGGTGACAACATCCATAACATCGCCATCGAAGGTAACTTCGATGACTGCCAAGAGATGGTCAAGGACAGCTTCGCTGACCAGAGTTTTCTCAAGGGCACCCGTTTGGTCGCGGTTAACTCGATCAACTGGGCGCGGATCATGGCGCAGATCGTCTACTACTTTCATGCGGCTTTGCAGCTTGGTGGACCGGCGCGCTCGATTGCGTTTTCGGTGCCGACCGGCAACTTTGGCGATATTTTTGCCGGTTACTTGGCGCGCAACATGGGCCTGCCGATCAGCCAGCTGATCGTTGCTACCAACCGCAACGACATCCTGCACCGCTTTATGAGCGGTAATCAGTACGCCAAAGACACCCTGCATCCAACCCTGTCGCCGTCCATGGACATCATGGTCTCGTCGAACTTTGAGCGCTTGCTGTTTGACCTGCACGGGCGTAACGGTGCGGCCGTGGCCGAGCTGATGAGCACCTTCAAGCAGACCGGCTCTTTCAGTGTGGCGGATGACCGTTGGACCGAAGCACGCAAGCTGTTCGATTCCTTGGCGGTCAACGACGAAGAAACCTGCGCCACTATCGCTGCGGTGTTTGCCGAATCTGGCGAGCTGCTTGACCCGCACACCGCCATCGGGGTTAAAGCTGCGCGCGATTGCCGTCGCAGCTTGGCGACACCTATGGTGATTCTCGGCACCGCGCACCCGGTTAAATTCCCGGAAGCCGTCGAGAAGGCCGGCGTTGGCGCCGCGCCGGCACTGCCGCCGCACTTGGCCGACTTGTTCGAGCGCGATGAGCGTTGCACCGTGCTGGCTAACGATATTAAGGGCGTACAAGCCTTCGTTAGCGCCCACGGCAATCGCGGCAAACCCTTGTAACTAACGGCTAAGCCAAGCAACAAAAAAGGCCAGCTGCCGTCAGGAGCTGGCCTTTTTTGTGGCTATGTACGGGTTAACGGTTGAAAGTGCTTTGGCCTCGTAGGGTGCTGGTGAGCCTGCGAACCGCAGCACTTTTGCGACAATCCGACTTGCCGTATCTGTTGGCGCGTTACGCCGCTGCGCGGCTAACACACCCTACACAAGCTCAGCCAGCCACTCATGCGCACATGGTTTCTTATGCTGCGATTATCTATTCGGGCAGCGCATTCATTCCGTACATGGCCAGCAAGGTCGCAGGTGGTTTGCCGAGGTGGCCGAACCAGCGGTCGTAGACCTTAAATACTTCGCCGCTGCGATACAGTTGCGCCAAGGCGCTGTTCACCGCCTGCTTAAAATCGGCATCGTTGCGTGGCAGCACCAAGGCATACGGCTCGTAGGAGAAGTTGCTGGTGGAGAGGCGCACTTGCATCTGCTCGCCCACCGAAGCGGCCAAGCCTGATAGTACGGTCTGGTCGGCGGCGTAGGCGTCAATCAGGTCGTCATGCAGTTGCTTCATGCCGTCTAGGTGCGACTTAACCGGCACCAAGGTAAAAGTCCCCGCGTGCTTGTGCATCCATTGTTGCAGGGCGCGCTCGGTGGTATTGCCGGGTACTACGCCGATGCGTTTGCCGGCCATGTCCGCCAAGCCGGCAACCTGGGCCTCACCCTTGGTGACGAAGTTGCCGCCATCGACCCAAGTCATCAGGCTGAAGTCGACGATTTTCTGCCGCGAGATGCTGTTGCTGCTGGTGCCGCACTCCAGATCGACCTTGCCGTTGGCGACCATGCTAAAGCGGTTTTCCAAGGTCAGCGGAATCCATTTGATATCCAGCTTGGGCAGTTTCAGTTGTTGCTGCAGCGAGGCGACCACTTGTTTGCACAGGTCGATGCTGTAGCCCAAGGGCTGGCCGTCATTCTCGGCAAAGGAGAACGGGATCGATTGCATCTGGTGACCAATCAAAATGGTTTTGCTGGCGGCAATATCTTTCAGGGTGCCGGTTAACTCTTGCGCGCTGAGTGGCCCGGCTAGCAGGCTGGTGAGCAAAGTGGCGCTGAACAACAAGCGGTGGACGAATGACGGCATGGGCAGGTTCCTTGGCTTAGCGCTGGGTGATGGTTGAGTGGTGTAGCCTAATTTTTGCCTGAATGCCTGAATGCCTGAATACCTGTGAGCCGCAGTCAAATCGCGCCGTCGCGGCGCAGCGTGCTGATTTGCTCGCTGCTGTAACCCAGCGCCGTTAAAACCTGGCTGTTATGTTCGCCCAACTCGGGCCCTACCGAGTTAATCGCCCCCGGTGTCTCCGATAATTTAGGCACTATGCCGGGCATTTTGAAGGCCTTGCCGTCCGGCAGCTTGGCGGAGAGAAACATTTCGCGGGCGAGAAACTGTGGGTCGCTGAGCATATCTTCAGCCGAGTAGATGCGGCTGGCCGGCACTTCGGCCGTGCTCAGAGTCGTGAGTAGCTCCTCCAGCGGCAGGCTGCTGGCCCAGCGGTCGATCACCCCATATAACTCATCACGACGCGCATCGCGGCCGGCGTTGTCGGCCAGCGTCGGGTCGCTGGCAAGGTCGTCACGCTGGATGGCGCGCATAAAGCGTTGGAAGATCGCATCGCCATTGGCACCTATCTGCACATGCTTGCCGTCCAAGCTGGTGTGAATGGAAGAGGGCGTGATGCC
>JBILAR010000036.1:0-29662 GCA_044354115.1 Pseudomonas sp.
TGCAGAAGCCGCACTGCGAGCCGTGGCAGTCGACCATCGCCTGCTGCACGCTGTGCAATTGACCTTGGTGTTTGAGGTCTTCGACGCTAATCAGCTGTTTGCCGTGCAGCGAGGAGACGAAGGTTAGGCACGAATTCAGGCTGCGGTAGCGGATGCGCTCGACGCCGTCAACGCTGTGCAACTCGCCCACCACCACGGTGCAGGCGCCGCAGTCGCCAGAGGCGCAACCTTCTTTGGTGCCCGGCTTGCCGGCATGGTTGCGCAGGTATTCGAGCACCGTGACATTGGCATCAAGGCTCGACTCGCTGCGTAACTCTTGATTGAGTAAAAACTTAATCACAAATGACCTCCGAACACTTTTATTGTTTTTTAGCATTGCTGTGGGTCAAATTTAGAGTTTATTGACTTCTCGGTCAACAAATATGCTGGCCTATAAGTTATTTTCTTTAAGGCTCAAAGCGATAAGGGTTTCGGTTGCGGGCTGATAGCTGTTCGCGTGCTTACTGAATTATGGGCGCAGTCATGCGGCTGCGCAGTTAATGCACGAGTGATGGGGCGGGAACAAGGCTGGTTGTGGCGAGGTGTATGGCGCTGGCTTGGCGGTACTTAACGCGCCCCGTTGCGGGGCGCGTTGTTGGTCGCTCGGGGGTTAAATCTCGGCCGCGTCGTCGTTATGGTCGAGAGCCACTTGGCGGATCGACAGGCGAATTTCGGCTGGCAGCACGCGCTTGGCTGCGCCTTCGGCTAAGTCGCCGAGCAGTTCGTGGTAGCTGAGCTTGCCGGCTTCGTCTTGGCGCAGTACGCCTTCATCCAAGAGGGTCTGGATAAAGTGGCGGAACAGGCTCTTGTCGAAAAACTCCGGGGCATTCAGGCCATGCAGAATCGACAGACGCTGGGCCATCACGGTGCAGAGGTCTTCCAGTTCTTCGGCGCTCAAGGCGTTTTGCCCGGCATTTAGCACCAGGGCAATGGCCATATAGAAACGCTGCAGGGTCTGGGCGATGGTCCGCGACAGCAGGGTTAGCAGAACAAATTGCCGCGAGCTTGGCGCTGGGCGCAGGAACACACCGTCTTCGAAGCGCAGCAGACCTTGCTCGACAAAGGCCGCCAGCCATTGGTCGATCACCGCGTCTAACTCATCCAGACTCCAGCGGATAAACAACTCCGACTGCAGGTACGGATAGAGCGCCCGGCTGAAGCGCAAAATCTGCTCGCGGCTAATCCGTGCGTTGCTCTGGAAGAAGCTCGCCAGCAGCGCCGGCAGGGCAAAGATATGCAGCACGTTGTTGCGGTAGTAGGTCATGAGGACGGCGTTGTTTTCGTCCAGATAGTAAATTTTGCCCAGCGGGTCTTTCTGGGTGGCCAGCAGCTCCATGCTTTGCACGTAGTCGATCAGCGCTTGGCCATCGCCCTCCGGCAAAGTGGTGTGCGGCGAGTAGGGCACGCGGCGCAGCAAGGCCAGATACAGATCGAGCACCCGCGCCAGGGCTTTCTCATCCAGCGCCAGTTTGCTGGTAGACAGCAAGGCCAGCGCCACCAAGTTGACCGGGTTAACCGCCGCCGCTTCATTCAGATGGCGGGCGATGCGCTCGGCCAGATGATTGGACGTGTCGTTAAGCCAGCTCGGCCGATACTGCGGGGCCAACTGCTGGTTGCGCCAGTCGGGTTGCTCCGCGTCGAGAAACTCGGCCAGCTTCAATGGCTCACCGAAGTTGACCCAAACATGGCCGAAACGCTGCTTACGGATGGCGTTGATGACCTTGACGATGTCGAAAATCGACTCTTTCTTCTTGCTCGCACCGCGCAATTCGCCCAGATAGGTGCGGCCTTCCAGCACCCGCTCGTAGCCGATATACACCGGCACAAAGACCACCGGCAGGCGGTTGGAGCGCAAAAAGCTGCGCAGGGTAATCGCCAGCATGCCGGTTTTCGGTTGCAGCATCCGCCCGGTGCGCGAGCGGCCACCTTCGACGAAATACTCCACCGGGAAACCACGGGTGAACAGGGTGTGCAGGTATTCGTTAAACACCGAGGTGTACAGCGGGTTGCCCTTGAAGGTGCGGCGCATAAAAAATGCACCGCCACGGCGCAACAAGGTGCCGATCACCGGCATATTGAGGTTGATGCCGGCGGCGATATGCGGCGGTGTTAAACCGTTTTTGAACAGCAGATAAGACAGCAACAGATAGTCGATATGGCTGCGGTGGCAGGGCACATAGATCACCTCATGGCCGTGGGCAACTTCTTGTACGGCCTCGATATGGTTGACCTTGATACCGTCGTAAATTTTGTTCCAGAACCAGCTAAGCACCACTTCCAGAAAACGGATGGCGGTGTAGGCGTAGTCCGAGGCAATTTCATTGCCGTAGCGCAGCGCTTGCGCCTCGACCTTTTCCACCGAGGTTTTACTACGCTCGGCTTCATCGAGAATCGCCTGATGCACCAGCGGGCCGCGAATCAAGCCCTTAACCAAGTTGCGCCGGTGGGAAATATCCGGGCCGATGACGGCGGCTTTTTGATTGCGAAAGTGCACCCGCAGCAAGCGGTGGACCATCCGCTGGGTGCGCTCTGGACCTTTATCTTGGGCCAGCAGTTCACGCAATTGGATGGGGGTGGAAAACTGCACGCGGGTCTTGCGGCCGAGAATCAGAATGCTTAAAAATTTACGCAGACGACCGGTGACTGCCCAGCTGTCGGCAAATAACAGCTTCCATGGGCTGGATTCGCTTTCTGGCGACTGCCCCCAAAATACGCTGACCGGCACAATTTGCGCATCGAGCGTTACGTCGGCAGTCAGGGTCTTGAGCAGGCGTACCAAGGTGGGTGAGGCGCCGCGTTTGTCTTGTCCGCCTAGCCAGCCGGCTTCTGGGGTCAGGTAAAAAAACGCACTCGGCTCATCCAGTTTACCGACACTGACCGGCAGAATCGGCCGTGGCAGCCCGGCTTTGCGGCACTCGCTGTCGACCACCGCCAAGTCGCTGATCGACGGTAATTGCAGCACGTAAAACACCGGCTTACCGGTGTCGAGCTTGAGGGTGAAGGCCGACTGATTGATGGTTTCCGAGCGCACCCAGAGGTACAGCAAACGGTGCAGGGCGCCAAACACAAGACGACGAAGCGGTGAGGAAGTCATACGGAGTCTGCTAAAAGTCGAGAAAACGAGCAATGGCTCTGGAGGGCGCTAGTGTGACCTATACACCGGTTACGGGCAAAATCCATCTGCCTAGTCGTGATGGTGGTGCAGTGTGGCCGGCCCTGCGTTGGTGTTCTATTTAAATGGCTTTATAGGCGCTTGCGACTTGGGTGTTAATTTGGTTCGCCAACTCTTGCGAATCTCGCATAAGAGCCTGCACGCGGTTGAGGTTGTCTTGGTGCTGTTGCCAGACGTCTTTGCCAACGATATCTGCGAAGTTCATTTTTGTCGGCGCTTTGGACTGTTCATAAGCCTCTAACCTCGTGCAGCGTTGGGTAATATCCGCAATTCCTCGCGTGGCCGGAGAAAGTTGAGCGCTACTGTGCATCCAAGATTTCCAATCTTTATTACCTTTCGATTGGTTACATTTTCCGCAAGATGGCACCAGGTTGTGAATTTCTGAAATATATCCAGTGGGCTTTTTATCTTTGATGAGCGGGCGCAGGTGGTCCCATTCTGATGCCTTGTCACCGCAGTAGGCACATTGAAAAGTTTTAGGTGTCATGCCAAGTATTTCTAGGGCGTTCTCCACCTCTTCAGCGCTTGGCGGAACGACCGGGATGATGGAGTTAACAAATGCATTGGTAATGCTTGAAGATCGGCCAGTAATCTTCATTGGTGTAGGCATTCTAAAAAGCGACAGATACGGCATTCGACGTTTTCCCTAACTAAAGCGGATGAATGGGGTTGTGGGGATTAGCGCCAGCAAGTCGGTTGCCCCGACTGTCACCCCGGCCTGTGACAACAAGGTGCTCACTTGGCCACGGTGGTGGGTCTGATGGTTGAAAAAATGCATCAGCAGACTGAAGAAAGCTTTGTTGGCGGCCACGCCCTGGCTGTTGCTGTAGCTGAGGACGTGATTCAACTCTGGCTCAGTCAGGGTTGCGGCCCAGGTGCAAATCAGTTCGTCGAGCCACTGGCGATGTTCAGTTAGGCTTTTAAAGTCGTTAAACAGTTGTTGGTCGAGGCTAGTCGGCTTGGCTAGGCCGCGAATCGGCGCAAGGGCTGGATAGTTGGCCGGATGCTCGGCGAAGCGCTGCAGCCAAAGCGTATCGCCCACCAGCAGATGATTGAGCGTGCCGAGGATGGAGCCGAAAAACGCCTGCCGATTGGCCGCTAACTCGGTCTCAGGCAACTCACTGGCGGCCGCATAGAGCTTGGCGTTCATCCACTGGTTGTACGTGGCCAGCAGGCCAATATGCTCGATTCGACCCATGTTGCAGCTCCTTAAAACCGGCGCTCAACTTAGGCAGTGTGCCAGGTGATCTCTTCCACGCCGTCGACACTGATGCGCATCCAGCGATCGGCTTGTTCTTCGCTTTCTTCTTCTTGCCAACTGCCGGGGGCGCAGCGGATTTCTACCTTGAGGGCGGCAAAGGCGGCTTGAGCACATTCCAGATCATCGGCCCAAGGCGTGGCGTTGCTGTTAAGCAACAGGCTGTGCCATTTGCCCACGGCTTTAGGCAGCCAGGTGACGCCGATGTTGCCGGTTTTGCACTGGTAGGTTTGGCCTTTTTTCTGCCACTCGCTGCACGGGCCGATGGCCTCGGTGAGCCAGGCGGCAATGGCTTGGTGCTCGGCGTCTTTCACATAAATTTCGATATCAGGTTGGCGCATGGTGGGTCTCACTGGCAATTTAGGTATCGAGATAAATCAGCTGCGTTGCAACCAATCGTAGCGGATCGACACCGTGACTTCTAAGTCTTGGGCGATTACCGCTTGGCGTTTTTCTACGCTGGCGCGCCAGCCGTGCGGGGTCATGGACAGCAGGTCGGCGCGGGCTTGGGCGGTTTCTAGCTTGAGTTTGAAACTGAGAGTCTCGCTGTGGGCCAGGTGCATGCCGTCTGGCACCAGAGCCAAGTGTTTTTGATCGTCGTACTCACGCACCTCGTCATACAGTTGCTGGCGCAGTTCGTACAGGTGCTCGCGGGTCGGGCCCATGCGCAGTAAGCCGCCACCGGGGGCCAGCAGACGCTTGGCTTCTTGCCAGTCCAGTGGGCTGAATACGCTGGCGAGCAACTGACAGCTAGCATCCGCCAAGGGTACGCGGGCCATGCTGGCAACTAACCAATGCAACTGTTTGCTATGCCGGCAGGCTTGCTTGACCGCTTCGCGGGAGATGTCCAGCGCGTAGCCGTCGGCATTGGGCAATGCCGCAGCGATTTGCTCGGTGTAATAGCCCTCGCCACAGCCGATATCCAGCCAGCGCTCGGGCGCATAGCCCGCGGCCAGTTCGGCTAGACGCTTGGCGAGCGGCGCATAGTGGCCGCCGTCGAGAAAGCGCCGCCGGGCCTCGACCATGGCGGCGTTATCGCCGGGTTCGCGGCTGTTTTTGTGTTGCACCGGCAACAGGTTCAGGTAGCCCTGACGGGCACGGTCGAAGCTGTGCTTGGCCGGGCAGGCCACGCCATTGGCGGCGGCGCTGAGTGGCGCTGAGCAAATCGGACAGATCAGCATTAGGCGAGCAACTTGACCAGAGTCTGATAATAAATTTCGGTCAATACGTCGAGATCGCTGGCCAACACCCGCTCGTTAACCTGGTGGATGGTGGCGTTGACCGGCCCCAGTTCGACTACTTGGGTGCCCATGGTGGCGATAAAGCGCCCGTCCGAGGTGCCGCCGCTGGTGGAGGCGACGGTGTCGCGGCCGGTGACACTCTTGATGCTGCTCGACACCGCATCCAGCAGTGCGCCCGGCTCGGTTAGAAATGGCATGCCGGACAAGGCCCAGTCGATATGCCAGTCCAGCCCATGCTTGTCGAGGATGGCCGCGACCCGCTGCTGCAAGCCTTCCACCGTCGATTCGGTGGAGAAACGGAAATTGAAGATGGCCTTGAGTTCACCGGGAATCACGTTGGTGGCACCGGTGCCGGAGTTCAAATTAGAAATCTGGAAGCTGGTCGGCGGGAAGAAGGCGTTGCCGGCGTCCCAATGCTCAGCGGCCAGCTCGGTCAGTGCCGGGGTGGCCAGATGAATCGGGTTTTTCGCCAGTTGCGGATAGGCCACATGGCCCTGCAGGCCGCGCACGGTGAGGGTCGCGCCGAGCGAGCCACGCCGGCCATTTTTGACCATGTCGCCGATCAGGGTGGTGCTCGACGGCTCGCCGACGATGCACCAGTCCAGCCGCTGATTGCGGGCTTTTAAGCGTTCAACCACGGCTTTGGTGCCGTGGTGGGCCGGGCCTTCTTCGTCGCTGGTGATTAAAAAAGCGATGGCGCCCTTATGGTTTGGATACTCGGCCACAAAGCGCTCAACGGCGATAATCATCGACGCCAGACTGCCCTTCATGTCTGCCGCGCCACGCCCGCAAAGCATGCCGTGCTCGTCGATGCGCACATCGAATGGCTGATATTGCCAAGCCTCAAGCGGGCCGGTCGGCACTACGTCGGTGTGGCCGGCAAAGCACAAGACCGGGCCGTCGCTGCCATGCACAGCCCAGAAGTTATCGACGTCCTCAATGCGCATGCGCTCTACGGCAAAACCCAACGCCTCAAGGCGACGGATCATCAGCGCTTGGCAGTCGGCATCCAGCGGGGTGACCGAGGGCCGGCTAATTAAGTCGCACGCTAAGGCTAGGGTCGGCGAAAGAGTAGGGGGCTTGGCAGTCATGGAGGCTCCGCTGCGGGCGTGGTGAAAAGGCCGATATGGTAAAGCAAAACGGCGGCCTAAGGCCGCCGTTTCGATACTGCTGGAGAAAGTTACGCGCTTGGCGTCTCGGTCTCAGTGGCGACAACTGCCGGTGGCGGCATCGACGACAGCAGGGCCATCACCAATGCAGCCAAGTAAGGCAGCGATTGCACCAGCAACATGGCCACCCAGAAGCGCACATCGGCGCTTGGCAAACCCTGCACCAGGGCGATGCCGAGGGCCGAACCCCACAGCAGCAGCATGATAAACACCTCTTCCCGGGCTTCCGCTAAGGCCACCATAAAGCCGTGGTTAGAGGCCATTTTTGGCGTGCGAAAGAACGGAATGGTCTCGGTGAACGCGCCGTACAGCACCGCCTTGGCGATGGTGTGCGACAGCGCCAAGCCGGCCACTGCCGCCTGAATCGAACGCCACAGGCCGACACCCAGAGCGCGGCGATAGAGGAACAGGATTTTGCCGAACTTAAAGAAGAACAGCGCCAGTGGCGGGATGGCGAAGATCATCAGCGGCGGATCAACCCGCTGCGGCACGATAATCATCGCCGCCGACCAGAGCAGCGCACCGACGGTGAAGAAAATGTTCAGTCCGTCGGCAATCCATGGCAACCAGCCCGCCACGAAGTGATACCGCTGACCACGGGTGAGTTGCGAGTCTTTGCCGCGAAACAGGCTGCTGGCGTGTCCTTTCATGATCTGAATGGCGCCGTAGGCCCAGCGGAAACGCTGTTTTTTGTAGTCGATGAAGGTGTCCGGCATCAGCCCGCGGCCGAAGCTCTGGTGGGCATAGGCGGCGGAGTAGCCTTTCTCGAATACGCGCAGGCCCAGCTCGGCGTCCTCGCAGATGGTCCAGTCGGCCCACTTCAATTCGTCCATCACGGTACGGCGGATCATGGTCATGGTGCCGTGCTGGATGATCGCGTCACGGTCGTTACGGGTCACCATGCCGATATGGAAGAAGCCTTTGTATTCGGCGTAGCAGAGCTTTTTAAACAGGCTTTCTTCACCGTCGCGATAGTCTTGCGGCGATTGCACCACGGCGATTTTCGGGTCGGCAAAATGCGGCACCATGTGTTTCAGCCAGTTCGGCTCGACGCAGTAGTCCGAGTCGATCACGGCGATGACTTCTACATCCGGCGCGGTGTGCGGCAGGATGTAATTCAGCGCACCGCCCTTGAAGCCTTCGATAGGCGCTACGTGGAAGAACCGGAAACGCGGGCCCAGTTGCTCGCAATAGGCTTGCACCGGTTCCCATACCGCCGGGTCTTTGGTGTTGTTATCGATAATGATGACTTCAAAATCAGGGTAATCGAGATTGGCCAGAGCATCCAAGGTCTGTTTAACCATCTCCGGCGGCTCGTTGTAGCAAGGCACGTGAATCGATACTTTCGGGCGGAACGTGCTGTCCGTAATCACCGGCTGGAACGGCCGACGGCGGGCTTGCAGCCAGACTGTTTCGGCCAGTTCATGGGCTTCAGTCAGCAGCACGATAAACACCCCGAGGGCGCCCAGACCGAGCAAGAAACCTACCGTTAAGCTGAACCAGGTGCTGTATTGCTGGCTGTAGTCGTAGCCAATCCAGACCATCGCCGAGCCGCCAGCAAAGGCCACCACGGTGAGGAAGGTGCGCCCGCGTTGACGCATGGCGCTGCCGTCAATCAGCAGCAAGGCCAAGGCCAGCAGGGCCATGACCACTGAGCCAATCGCCAGCACGCGCCACTGTGGAATCGCCACAATCGGCCCCTCGAAGGCAAATTTTGCCTTACGGGCTTCGTTGAATACGCCCCAATAAGCGCCGACCGAGCCTTCTTCGCTGGCTTTCCACGGTTGGTCGAAGGCCTCGATGACAAAGTAGTTGTAGCCTTTAGCATTCAGGGTGCTGACGAGGGTGCGCAGGTAAATCGCCTGATCGGCTGGGGAAGCATCGGCACCGCCGCGCATCCGGCCGTTGCTCGGCCAGCCAACCTCCGAGAGCAGCAGGGGTTTCTTCGGGAAGAGTTTTTTCAGGTCTTTGGCGCGTTCGAGCACGAAGGCGGTCGAGTCTTCCATCGGCACAAATTCCCAGTACGGCAAAATGTGCGCGGCGATCAGGTCGACGTGTTTGGCCAGCATCGGGTTTTCTTGCCAGATGTGCCATTGCTCGGAGGTGGTGACCGGCACCTTGACGGCCGCGCGCACGCGGTCAAGGTAGACGCTCAACGCCTCTGGGGTGATTTCTTTACGGAACACGGCTTCGTTACCGACCACCACCCGCACCACGCTGCGGGTGCTGTTGGCGAGTTCGATAACCTTGGCGATCTCGCGCTCGTTGCGCTCCATGTCCAGGCCAATCCAGGCCCCGACTGTTACGCGTAAACCAAACTCCTCGGCTAGGTGCGGAATATTGCCCAAGCTACCTTCGGTCGAGTAGGTGCGGATGCTGTCAGTGTGTTTGCTGACCAACTCCAGATCAGAACGAATCTCCTCATCGCTGGGGTAGATGTTCTTCTGTGGGCTCTGATACTGGCGAAACGGCGAGAACGAGAAGCCCGAGATCTGCTCAGGCCACTCAGGTGCGCTGACCGGCCGATTGTAGAGCGCCCAGATACCGGTAAAAAGCGCCGCAATAGCGACGAAAATTACTAGGTTGAGTCCAATTTTACGCGATGGCATATAGATTCAAGGTTCCAAAGGGTGGAACTAGGGGGGATTACCGGCTGTTACCGGTCGGCGCGCATCCTACCGCGACCTTTTGAGCCTGTATAGCGGTGCTCTGAGCGACAGCAGTGGGCAATTGCCTTGCTTGCTGCTTTGGTCTGCTCGAACACGGAAAAGTTCGCCGCTAGCCCGTTAGGCGGCGAGCCTAAATAAACGGGGTTTGTGTAGTTAAGCCGGTATTACGTCAGTTGTTTATGTCTGTTCGCCGAGGCGTTCGCCGACTAATGGCGCGCTATTGCGGCGCGCGCCCCTATAATGCCGGCTGATTTTTGAGGGTGTGGCATGACTATTGATGAATTGCGCTTTGCCGGGGTCGCTCGGCTGTATGGGCGCGAAGGGGCCGAGCGGTTGGCGGCGGCGCACGTGGCGGTGGTCGGCATTGGCGGCGTGGGTTCATGGGTGGCCGAGGCGTTAGTGCGCTCAGGGGTTGGCGAGATTTCGCTGTTTGACCTCGATGACGTGTGCCTGAGCAACAGCAACCGGCAGTTGCACGCGCTGACCGGCACCGTCGGCCACGCCAAGGTGACGGTGATGGCCGAGCGCTTGCAGGCGATCAATCCGGCCTGTGTGGTGCACGCGGTGGCCGATTTCGTCACCCGCGAGACCATGGCCGAGTACATCACCCCAAACCTCGATTGCGTGATCGACTGCATCGACAGCGTCACGGCCAAGGCAGCGCTGATTGCTTGGTGCAAGCGGCGTAAAATTCAAATCATCGCCACCGGAGGGGCAGGCGGGCAGTTGGACCCGACGCAAATTCAGGTCGCGGATTTAAATAAAACTTTCAATGACCCGCTGGCCTCGGCGGTGCGCTCGGAGTTGCGCCGTGAGTACGGTTTCTCGCGCACCGCCGGCCGGCATTACAGCGTGCCGTGCGTGTTCTCCAGCGAGCAACTGCGCTACCCCAAGGCCGATGGCAGCATTTGCCTGCAAAAACGCTTTGAAGGCCAGGGTGTGCGGCTCGACTGCGGCGGTGGCATGGGCGCGGTGATGATGGTTACTGCCAGCTTTGGCATGGTCGCGGCGGCGCGCGCGGTGGACAAGTTAGTGGCCGGCACCCGGCGTCCCTCGGAACGCCGCTAGCCGCTAAACGGTAATGTATGCACGCACTTATCGCCTAAGCTCAGAACAGACGCTGCAATCCCGTGCAGCCAGTCGCGTGCTGTTTTACTTGGGAGGTGGGAAGGATGGTTAGCCTTGCCGCTGGCGTGCGTTACACCCTTAAAACCTGCTGTTTATTGCTGCTGCTGGGCCTGAGCCTGGGTGTACAGGCCGCGCCGCCGGTACTGTTAGATAGCATGGTGGCTGATGCCAAGTTGGTGCTGATCGGCACGGGCGAGTGGACGCCTTATGTCGAACAATCGCGCAGTGATGCCGGTCCAGTCGGGCGCTTGATTAGCGCGGTGTTTAGCCGCGCCGGTTATCGGGTGCAGTACGTCTTTTACCCTTGGGCGCGGGGTGTGTTGTTACTGCAAAAAGGCCAGCTCGATGGGGTAATGCCCTATATCTGCACCGCTGAGCGGCAGGCCTTTAGTCTGTGCAGTGACAGTATGGTTAATTCAAAGTTGGTGATTTTTCATCGGCAAGATCAGCCCTTTGACTGGCATACGCTGAAAGATCTCGAGGCCTATTCGATCGCGGTCACCAATGGCTATGCCTATGGCGCGGAGTTTGATCGTGCACGGGCTGCCGGGCGCTTTAAGCTGCGCAGCGACAGCCGTGAAGATGCTGGTATACGCTGGTTGCTGGCGGGGCAAATTGACCTGCACCTGCAAGATTTACCTGTGGGTAATAGCATCCTTAAACGCGGTTTCACGGCGGAGCAACAGCGGCAGATAGTTGTCCATCCACAGCCGGTCAGTCTCAACCGGTTAGGCCTGCTGTTGGCTAAAACGGCGCGCGGTGAGCAATTGCGCCAAGTATTTAACGCCGGCCTGCAAGTGTTGCGTGATAACGGCGAGTTACAACGCCTGCAAGAAGCCTTAGATACGGGGCAGGCGGCCGATTGGCAGCCGAAGTTTTAGCTCAGTGCGGCGCGTTAGTCTGCGTTGCTTGTCAGGCTGTGCATGCGCTGCAGCACCGCCTGTAAACCATTGCTGCGTGAGGGCGAGAGTTGCCGCGATAAGCCCAGCTGGGTAAACCAGTCGAGCAGATCGACGCTGGCCAACTCGACACTGCTCAGGCCATTCACCCGTGCCAGTAACACCGCGATTAGGCCGCGCAATAAACGTGCTTCGCTGCTGGCGCGAAACTGCCAATGGCCGTCTTGCTGCTCGGCGACTAGCCACACCTGGCTCTCGCAGCCCTGTACCAGATGCTCGTTAGTGCATTGCGCCGGGCTCAGTGGCTCAAGCTGTGCGCCACACTGCATCAGCAGTCGTGCACGACCCTCCCAGCCACTGGCGGCGCTAAATGCGCTGAGGGCTTGCTCCGCTGCGGCGGGCAAGCGTGGCGCGCCACTCATTAGCGCTGCTCCATGGTCATTGCAGCAACTCTAGGGATTGATCGAGGGCGTGGAAAAACCGCACTAAATCGCTGCCATCGTTGTACAGCCCCAAGGACACCCGCACCGCGCCGCTTACGCCCAAATCTGCCAATAGCGGCATGGCGCAGTGTTGGCCGGCGCGCACGGCAATGCCTTGTTCGGTCAGCAGTTGTGCTAGGTCGCTGTGGTGCACGCCAGCGACGGTGAAACAGGCCAGCGCTACCTCGGGACTGCCGAGCAGTTGGATGCCCTGGCGTGCCTGCAAACCGCTGAGCAATTGCTGGTGCAGTGCCGCTTCATGCCGGGATACGGCGGTTGCATCCAGGCCGCTCAGGTAACTCAGGCTGGCGCCTAGCCCCAGAACCCCGGCAATTGGCGGGGTGCCGGCTTCAAAGCCCAAAGGTGCGGGGCGAAAGCTGGCGTGTTGATAGTCGCAGGCTTGCACCATCTCGCCGCCAAACTGCCAATGGCGCAGGCGCTGCAAAGCCTCGCTGCGGCCATACAGCACGCCTACGCCGTCCGGGCCGTAGAGTTTGTGGCTGGAGAACAGGTAAAAATCGCAGCCCAAGGCCTGTACGTCCGGCTGGCCATGTACCACGCCTTGGGCGCCATCGACCACCGTCAGTGCGCCTTGGGCTTTGCCCAGCGCTAATAACTCGCTCAGCGGCGTCCAGCGCCCGAGCACGTTAGACAGCTGGCTGATGGCCAGTAAACGACAGCGCGGGCCTATCAGTTGCTGGGCGGCGCTCAGATCAATCTGCCCGCCAGCATCCAGCGGCAACACCCGCAGCTTAAGGCCACGGCGCTGCGCCAGTTGCTGCCAAGGCAGCAAGTTGGCGTGGTGTTCGAGAGCGCTGATAACCAGTTCATCGCCGGCCTGGAACTCCTGTTCGAGGCCATAGGCGAGCAAGTTAATCGCTTCAGTCGTGCTGCGGGTGAAGATGATTTGCTCGCTGCTGGGCGCATTCAGCCAGCCGGCCAACTGCTCACGTACCTGTTCAAAGGCGCGAGTGGCACGCTCGCCGGGCAAGTGCTGGGCGCGATGCACATTGGCCGCGCCGCCACGGTAATAATCGCTGAGCGCGCCAATCATCACTTGTGGTTTTTGCGCAGTAGCGGCGCTGTCCAGATAGGTCTGGCCCTCGCTGTCGAAAGCAGCCAGAGCCGGGAAATCAGAGCGCCAAGGCGAGGTAAGAAGCATCAAAGGTTACCTTGGCGTAGAACCGTAGTATGGGTTAGCCGTGCAGCGGCATAACCCGTCGTTAGCAACAGCAAGTTCAAAATGGAGTTGGGTAAAGGTCGATTTTAAAGCGTAGCGAGCGACGCTCAGACAAGGCGCAATCAGGCGAGGGCGCGGAGTTTACGGGTTGTAAATTCGCAGTACTCGCCTTGCTCGCCCTCACGGGCCGCCCTGTGGGCGTTCAGTGGCAAGCCACTGTCCGAGCCTGATTGCAACGCCGCATAGCCGAGCGCAGCAACTTTAAAACGACCTTTTAGTTGTGGGCGTGCAGGGCGTGATTCAGTTCGATAGCCGACTTGTGGGTTTTGCATTCCACCGCGCCGGTTTGCGAGTTGCGACGGAACAATAGGTCCGGCTGACCGGCCAGTTCACGGGCCTTCAGCACTTTAACCAGTAGGCCTTCGCCGTCCAGCAACGCCACCTTGGTGCCGGCGGTGATGTACAGGCCGGACTCGACGGTGTTGCGATCGCCCAGCGGGATGCCGATACCGGCATTCGCGCCGATCAGGCAGCCTTCGCCGACGCTGATGACCAAGTTGCCGCCGCCCGACAAGGTGCCCATGGTCGAGCAACCGCCACCGAGGTCCGAGCCTTTGCCGACGAACACGCCAGCCGACACGCGGCCTTCGATCATGCCCGGGCCTTGGGTGCCGGCGTTGAAGTTGATAAAACCTTCGTGCATGACGGTGGTGCCTTCGCCCACGTACGCGCCCAGACGTACGCGCGATGCATCGGCGATACGCACGCCGCTCGGCACCACGTAGTCGGTCATTTTCGGGAACTTGTCGACCGAGAACACTTCCAGTAACTCACCGCGCAAGCGCGCTTCCAGTTGGCGCCCGGCCAGCTCGCTTAAATCGATCGCGCCTTGGCTGGTCCAAGCCACGTTCGGCAGCAGCGGGAAGATCCCGGCTAGGTTCAAACCGTGCGGTTTAACCAAGCGATGGGACAGCAGTTGCAGCTTGAGGTAGGCCTCAGGGGTTGAGGTCAGTGCTAGGTCTTCGGCCAGAATAGTGGCGACCAGAGGTTTCTCGCTTTCGGCCAAGCGATTGAGCAAGGCGGCTTGCTGGGCGTTCAGGGGCTTAACGGCATCGGCCAGTTGGATGGCTTGGGCGGTGCTGAAGCTAATCGCCTGATTGCCGCCGGTGTAATTGAGCAGCGGGGCAATGGCGGCGATCAGATCGCTGGCAGGATTGAGCAGCGGCTGGGCGTAAAACACCTCGAGCCACTGCTCGTCACGGTTCTGGGTGCCAACACCGAAGGCCAGGCTGAATGCTTGTAACGACATGAAGTGCTTCCTTATAAAAACTAAATAAAGATCAATGGGCAGGGGGCAGTTAACTGAACGCCTGCTGGTAAATTTCTGGCTTAAAGCCGAGCAGCGTGCGGGTGCCGAGATCCAGCACCGGGCGCTTGATCATCGAGGGCTGCGCGAGCATCAACGCAATCGCCCGTTCTTGGTTGAGGTCGGTTTTTTGCGCCTCATCGAGCTTGCGAAAGGTTGTGCCGCTGCGGTTCAGGACTTTGTCCCAGCCGTGCTCATCGCACCATTTTTGCAGATTGGCCGGGTCAATGCCGACACTTTTATAGTCATGAAAAACATAGCCAATGCCCTGCTGATCGAGCCAGGTGCGGGCTTTCTTCATGGTGTCGCAGGCTTTGATGCCGTACAGGGTGATGCTCATGCCTATTTACTCACTGGCGTTGTCGCCTGCAGGTAAGCGCGAATCCGTTGCGCCGCTTCGATGCAGTCGGCCAGCGGCGCGACCAAAGCCATGCGAATGCGCCCAGCGCCTGGATTAAAGCCGTCTACTTCGCGGGACAGGTACGAGCCGGGCACGACTGTGACGTGCTGTTGGGCGAACAATTCCCGGGTGAACTGGGCGTCATCGCCGCGCACTTTGGCCCACAGGTAAAAACCGCCATCGGGGCGCTGCACGTCGAGCACTGGGCTGAGAATATCCAGCACGGCGTCATATTTTGCCCGGTACAGATCGCGATTTTCGCGCACGTGGGCTTCGTCGTTCCAGGCGGCAATGCTGGCCAGTTGGGTCGGCACCGACATGGCGCAACCGTGGTAGGTGCGATAGAGCAAGAAGCCTTGCAGGATCTCGGCGTCACCGGCCACGAAGCCTGAGCGCAGGCCCGGCAAGTTGGAGCGTTTAGACAGGCTGTGAAACACCACGCAGCGTTTAAAGTCGCTGCGCCCAAGGCTGGCACAGGCGCTCAACAGGCCGGCCGGCGGGGTGCTTTCGTCAAAGTACAGCTCGCTGTAGCACTCGTCGGCGGCAATCACGAAATCATATTGGTCGGCCAAAGCAATCAGCTTTTCCAAAGTCGCCAGCGGAATCAGTGCGCCGGTTGGGTTGCCCGGCGAGCAGAGAAACAGAATCTGGCAACGCTGCCAAATGTCCGGGGTCACGGCGTCAAAATCTGGATTAAAACCATGCTCGGCCAAGCACGGCAGGTAGTGCGGTTGTGCGCCGGCAAGCAGGGCTGCACCTTCGTAGATTTGATAAAACGGATTAGGACTGACCACCAGCGCATCGGCCTGCCGATTGACCACTGCTTGGGTGAAGGCAAACAACGCCTCGCGGGTGCCGTTAACCGGCAAGATATGTTTGCCCGCGTCCAGCCAGTCGGCAGGTACGTCGAAGCGGCGCTGACACCAGTCGCGAATGGCCTCGCGCAGTACCGGCAGCCCCAGCGTGGTTGGGTACACCGCCAGTTGATCGAGATTGGCAGCCAAGGCGTTGGCGACAAACTCCGGTGAACGGTGTTTTGGCTCGCCGATCGATAAGGCAATTGGCGCTAACGCGGCAGGCTGCACGCCGGCCAGCAGGGCGCGGAGTTTCTCAAATGGATAGGGCTGGAGTTGGGTGAGCGCAGAGTTCATAAGCGTGAAAACTTCCTAAATACGCAGCGACGTAGGCGTGTTGGTTGCACCGTTGGCGTCGGACAATTGAGCGGTTATTGCATCTTGCAGGCGGGCGCACAGTTCTGGATCAGTCAGGGGCTGATGGCGCGCGTCGGTAATAAAGAACACGTCTTCAACCCGTTCGCCGAGGGTGGCGATTTTGGCATTTTGCAGTGACAGATCGAAGTCTAAGAAGATCTTGCCGATCCGCGCTAGCAGGCCTGGCCGGTCTGGGGCCGTTAATTCCACTACGGTGACAGGGCGCTGAGCGTCGTTATGGATGCTGACTTGCGGGGCAAAGGCAAAATGCTTGAGCTGGCGTGGCACCCGGCGCTGAATGATGTTTGGGTAGTCGTCAGGGTTTTTCAGGGCATCGACCAAACCTTGGCGAATCTCTTTGCTGCGCGTCGGGTTGTCGCCGATCGAACCGCCGTCGGCATCCAGCACTATGTAAGTGTCGAGGGTGAACTGGCTGGAGGAGGTGATGATCCGCGCGTCATGGATGCTCAGATTGAGTTGGTCCATGGCGGCCACGGTTACAGCAAAGAAGTCGTGCTGGTCTTGGGCGTAAATGAAGATTTGCGTGGCGCCTTCAAACTCGCGTTGGGTGGTTTCTTTCAGCAAGATTAGCGGGCCGCCATCGGTCGGGTGCTGCAAGATGGCTTCGGTGTGCCACGCCACATCGCTGGCGGTGTGGCGCAAAAAGTAATCGTCGCCCAACTGCGACCAGAGTTGCTCGGCTTCGTCTTGGTCGTTACCGCCACGCACTAGGGTGTCGAGCGCCGCGCTTTGGGTTAGGCGAATTTGCTCTTCGCGGTCCACCGGGTTTTCCAGCCCACGGCGCAGGGCGCGCTTGGTTTCGCTGTAGAGTTGGCGCAACAAGCTGGCGCGCCACGAGTTCCACAGCGTTGGGTTGGTGGCGTTAATGTCCGCCACGGTCAGCACGTAGAGATAATCGAGACGGGTTTGATCACCGACCAACTGGGCGAAATTATGGATCTCTTGCGGGTCGGAGAGGTCTTTGCGCTGGGCGGTGGTCGACATCACCAGATGGTTTTTCACCAGCCAAACAATCAGCCGCGAATCCCACGCCGGCAGTTGGTGGCGCTGGCAAAACAGCTCGGCATCTACCGCGCCGAGTTCTGAGTGGTCGCCGCCGCGACCTTTGCCGATGTCATGGTACAGCCCGGCTAGATAGATGAGTTCTGGCTTGGGCAGGGTGGCAATCAGCTTGCTGGCCAGCGGAAATTTCTCGCTAACCCCCGGTTTGCCGAGTTTGCGCAGGTGTTTAATCAGGTTAAGGGTGTGCGCATCGACGGTAAAAATATGAAACAGGTCGTGCTGCATCTGCCCGACGATACGGCCAAATTCGGGCAGGTAGCGCCCGAGAATACCGAAGCGATTCATCCGCCGCAGGCTGCGGTGGATGCCCTCGGCCGACTTGAATAGCTCGATAAACAGGCTGGTGTTGCGAATGTCTTGGCGGAACTCGTCATTAATGAGCTGACGGCTGCCCCGCAGCAGGCGAATGGTGTCGGCTTGCACACCACGCAAATTCGGCGTTTGTGCCATCAGCACGAAAATTTCCAGCATCGCAAAAGGCGTGCGGGTAAACACATCTGGCTGGGTCACTTCGAGAAAGCCATTGCGCACTTGGAAGCGGTTGTTCAGCGGTTCAGCGGGCAGGGTTTCGCTATGGCGCAGTATCACTTCTTCAAAGTTCTGCATGATCAGATCGTTGAGTTCGGCCACCGCCATCACAGCGCGGTAATACTTTTGCATCAGCTGTTCGACGGCCAACTTGCCATCGGCGTCGGTAAAACCGAGCAAACCGGCAATGTTTTGCTGATGATCAAACAGTAAGCGATCTTCGCTGCGTCCGGCGAGCATGTGCAGGGCGTAGCGCACCGTCCAGAGGAAATCCTGCGAGGCCGACAGCAAGCTCGATTCGGCTTCGACTAAAAAGCCTTGGGCAGCCAGTGCGTGCAGGTTGAGCGTGCCGAATTGCCGACGGGCGACCCAGAGAATGGTCTGAATATCGCGCAGCCCGCCCGGCGAGCCTTTGACGTTCGGTTCAAGGTTGTATTCGGTGTCGTTGTACTTGGCGTGGCGAGCGGTTTGCTCGTCGCGCTTGGCCAGAAAGAAGTGCTTGCTCGGCCACATTTGCTCGGGGCTGGTAACCTCCAGCATGCGCTGGCGCAGGTGTTCGGGGCCAGCGATGGTGCGGCTTTCCATCAGGTTGGTGATCACGGTTAAATCGGCGCGGGCCTCAGTGGCGCACTCAGCCACCGAACGCACGCTTTGTCCGACTTCCAAGCCGATGTCCCAGAGCAACATCAGAAACTGCTCAATTGAATCGCGAAACAGCTCTTGGTCTTCGTTATCGAGCAAAATCAGCAGGTCGATATCGGAGTGCGGATGCAGCTCGCCACGACCATAGCCGCCGACCGCGACCAAGCTAATTTCCGCGCCACGGTTCCAATCAAGGCGCGCCCAAGCTTCTCGCAAAATCTGGTCGACGCACCAAGCGCGGTCTTCGATTAGGCGGCGAATCTCGCGACCGCTTTGAAAGCGCTCATTGAGCACGCTATTGATTTGCCGCAGGGCTTTTTTGAAGGCGCCAATCGGGCTGGCTTTGAGCGCTAATTCAGCCTGGAACTGACCGCGGTCGAACAAATCGGGATCCACCTGCGGCATACAGCACTGTTCCTTCTTAAAATAGGGCGTTCAAGGCTGGGTGAAGTTGGGCTTAGCTGCGATTAAGCCGAGATGCGCGGCAAGGTATCGTCTTGGCGCAGGGTAAATATTTCATAGCCGGTGGCGGTGACCAAAATGGTGTGCTCCCACTGCGCTGAAAGCTTGCGGTCCTTGGTAATCGCGGTCCAGCCATCGCCGAGCAAGCGGGTTTCGGCGCGGCCTTGGTTGATCATCGGTTCAATGGTGAAGGTCATGCCTTCTTTAAGTTCCATGCCGGTGCCGGCGCGGCCGTAATGCAACACTTGCGGCTCCTCGTGGAATACCGCGCCGATACCGTGGCCGCAGTATTCGCGCACCACCGAATAGCCATTTTTCTCGGCGTGCTTCTGGATCACTTCGCCAATATCACCAAGGCGTACGCCCGGCTTGACCAGTGCGATGCCCTTGTACATGCACTCTTGGGTGACGCGGGCGAGCTTCTCGGCCCACTCGCTGACCTTGCCGACCATGTACATCTTGCTGGTGTCGCCGTGGTAGCCATCTTTGATCACGGTGACGTCGATATTCAGCACGTCGCCATCTTTCAGTGGCTTCTCGTTGGGGATGCCGTGGCACACCACGTGGTTGATAGAGGTGCAGATCGACTTGGGGAAGCCTTTGTAGTTAAGCGGCGCCGGAATGGCCTGCTGCACGTTAACTATATAGTCATGGCAGATGCTGTTGAGTTGGTCGGTGGTGACGCCCGGCTTGACGTGCTCGCCGATCATCTCCAGTACTTCGGCGGCGAGGCGCCCAGCAACGCGCATTTTTTCGATTTCGTCTGGGGTCTTCAGTGTGACGGTCATGCGAGCTCTCTCGGCGCGCTTGGCGCAAGGCAGAAATACAGGAAGCGGCGATTCTAGCAGACCCGAGCGGTCGAGCCACCCAGTGCGGCGCTGCTTATCCAATCAGCGGCGGTCGAATGAGCGTGCGGGTTTCGTTGAGCGTGATCTTGTGATATAAAGTGCGCCGCTTTACGGGCAGTGCCGGTAAAGCTTAAACCCACACACGTATCGACACGGTGACCTGGGTGCTTGCAGAGAGAGTCTGTAGGTTGGTCATTGGGATGCGTGGAGGCCTAACCCTTTTTAATTTAAGGAACAAAAATGTCCTACGTTAATATGCGCGATATGCTCAAAGCTGGTGTCCACTTCGGTCACCAAACCCGTTACTGGAACCCGAAAATGGGTAAGTACATTTTCGGCGCGCGTAACAAGATCCACATCATCAACCTTGAAAAAACCCTGCCAATGTTCAACGAAGCTTTGTCTTTCGTTGAGAAGCTGGCTTCGGGCAAAAACAAAATCATGTTCGTCGGCACTAAGCGTGCTGCTGGCAAGATCATCCGCGAAGAAGCCATCCGTTGTGGCTCGCCGTTCGTTGATCACCGTTGGTTGGGCGGCATGCTCACCAACTACAAAACCATCCGTGCCTCGATCAAGCGTCTGCGTGATCTGGAAGTTCAGTCGCAAGACGGTACTTTCACCAAGCTGACCAAGAAAGAAGCCTTGATGCGCTCGCGTGATCTGATCAAATTGGATCGCAGCCTGGGTGGTATCAAGGACATGGGCGGCCTGCCTGACGCACTGTTCGTTATCGACGTTGATCACGAGCGCATTGCTATCACCGAAGCCAACAAGCTTGGTATTCCGGTAATCGGCATCGTCGACACCAACAGCAGCCCAGAAGGTGTTGATTACATCATTCCAGGTAACGATGACGCCATCCGCGCCATCCAGCTGTACATGGTTGCCATGGCTGACGCTGTGATCCGTGGTCGCGCTAATGCCAATGGCGGCACCGTGACTGCTGAAGAGTTTGTTGCTCAAGCACCGGCTGCAGAAGCTGCTGAAGGCTGAGTAAAAGACGCCTAGCGTCTGGCTGTATGCAAAAAGGGGGCTTGGCCCCCTTTTTGCCACTCACGAATTGATCGCCCGTTAAGTCGGGTGGAATGGTTAAAACCTATCCAAGAGGAATTTTCAAATGGCAGAGATTACTGCAGCATTGGTTAAAGAACTGCGTGAGCGTACTGGCGAAGGCATGATGGATTGCAAAAAGGCCTTGACCAAGGCCGGCGGCGACATCGAAAAAGCTATCGACGATATGCGCGCTTCGGGCGCCATCAAGGCCGCCAAAAAAGCCGGCAACGTGGCTGCCGAAGGCGCCATCGCCGTTAAGCTGAGCGATGACAACAAGACTGCCGTGATCATGGAAGTGAACTCGCAGACCGACTTCCTGGCGCTGCAAGACGACTTCAAGAAATTCGTTAGTGACAGCATCGACCAAGCCATGGCCGACAAGTTGACCGACGCCGCTCCGCTGGTTGCTTCGCGCGAAACTGCTCGGGTTGAACTGGTTGGTAAAGTTGGCGAGAACGTTAACATTCGTCGTTTGACTCGCGTTGAAGGCGACGTATTGGGCGCTTATCTGCACGGCAACAAAATTGGCGTGATCGTTTCCCTTAAGGGTGGCGACAGCGAATTGGCCCGTGACATCGCTATGCACGTAGCGGCTAGCAATCCTGAGTTCTTGCACACTTCTGAAGTGTCGGAAGAAGCTGTAGCTCGCGAGAAGGCGGTATTTATCAGCCTGAACGAAGAGAAAATGAAGGGTAAGCCTGCTGAAATCGTTGAGAAAATGGTTTCCGGTCGGATCCAGAAGTTCCTCGCCGAAGCTAGCTTGGTTGAGCAGCCGTTCGTTAAGAATCCTGAATTGACCGTAGGCGCTCTGGCTAAGAAAGCTGGCGCTGAGATCGTTTCGTTCATTCGTTACGGTGTAGGCGAAGGCATTGATAAGGGTGAAGTTGATTTCGCTGCTGAAGTGGCTGCGCAGCTGGCTGCCAGCAAGCAATAAGACGGCTTAACCGCTGTTGCCCCAGAGAGGCTGCCCGCTAACGCGCGCGGCCTCTTTGTCAAATCGGGGTGGCGGTTTTGCTTATAAGCTTTAGGAGGCTTGGTGAGCGCCGGCACAAAAGTGCTGCAGACGTTGTCCAAGTGTCCGTTCATAATCGCAAGCGCGGCTTAAGTTGCTTGGCTGCGTGAGTACAACCTTTAAACGCCCTAGGAGAAATACGCATGGCTCAGCAGGTCAGTGGTCGTCAGCCTCGCTATAACCGCATTTTACTCAAGCTTAGCGGCGAAGCTTTGATCGGCTCGGAAGACTTCGGTATTGATCCTAAGGTGCTGGATCGGATGGCGCTGGAAGTCGGTCAGTTGGTCGGCATTGGTGTCCAAGTGGGTTTGGTTATTGGTGGTGGTAATTTGTTTCGCGGCGCTGCATTGAGTGCTGCTGGCATGGACCGTGTCACCGGCGACCATATGGGCATGCTCGCCACCGTAATGAATGCCTTGGCCATGCGCGACGCGCTGGAGCGTTCGAATATCCCTGCCTTGGTGATGTCGGCGATTAGTATGGTTGGGGTGACCGATCACTATGACCGCCGCAAAGCCATGCGCCACCTGAAAACCGGTGAGGTGGTGATTTTCGCCGCTGGCACTGGTAATCCGTTTTTTACCACCGACTCGGCGGCCTGTTTGCGTGCTATCGAAATCGATGCCGACGTGGTGTTGAAGGCGACCAAGGTGGATGGCGTGTACACCGCCGACCCATTCAAAGATCCGCATGCAGAGAAGTTCGACAACCTGAGCTACGACGAAGTGCTAGATCGTAAGCTGGGCGTGATGGACCTGACGGCTATTTGCCTGTGTCGTGACCACAACATGCCGCTGCGGGTGTTCAATATGAACAAGCCCGGCGCTTTGCTGAATATCGTGCTCGGCGGTGCCGAGGGAACCCTGATCGAGGAGAACAAGCAATGATCAACGAAATTAAAAAAGACACCCAAGAGCGCATGCAAAAAAGCCTCGAGTCGCTGCTGCACGCCTTTAGCCGTATCCGTACCGGTCAAGCGCACCCGAGCATTCTCGGTGGGGTTATGGTGCCTTACTACGGCACTGACACGGCCCTGAATCAGGTGGCCAACGTCACCGTTAAAGATTCGCGTACCCTGCAGGTCGTGGCGTTTGAGCGCAATATGCTGGCCGCCGTCGATAAGGCCATCCAGAGCTCTGGTTTGGGCTTTAACCCAACCAACTTGGGCGAGTTGCTGTTGATCTCCATGCCGGCGTTAACCGAAGAGACTCGTCGGGGCTTTACCAAGCAGGCGCGTGATGCAGCTGAAGATGGTCGTGTGGCCGTGCGTAATATCCGCCGCGATGCCTTGAGCCAGTTGAAAGACTTGGTTAAAGAAAAAGAAATCAGCGAAGACGAAGAGCGTCGTGCGGCTGACGATGTGCAGAAACTGACCGATAAGTTCGTGGGCGAGATCGAAGTGGCCGTGAAGCAGAAAGAAGCGGATTTGATGGCCGTTTAACGGACTCTATCGTCATGGATAAGACTAAGTTAGTGCCAGCCGTGCCGCGACACGTCGCGATCATCATGGATGGCAACAATCGCTGGGCGAAAAAGCGCTTGCTGCCCGGTGTTGCTGGGCATAAAGCCGGCGTCGATGCGGTGCGTGCGGTGATTAAGGTGTGCGCTGAGGCAGGGGTTGAAGTCTTGACCTTGTTCGCCTTCTCCAGTGAGAACTGGCAGCGCCCAGCGGAAGAAGTGGGCGCTTTGATGGCGTTGTTTTTGCGTGCCTTACGCGTTGAGGCGAGCAAGCTTAAAGACAATCAAATCAGCCTGCGGATCATTGGTGATCGTTCGCGCTTTCATCCTGAGTTACAGGCGGCAATGCTCGCGGCTGAGGCTGAAACCTCGGGGCCGAGCAAGTTTATTCTGCAGGTTGCGGCTAACTACGGCGGCCAGTGGGACATCGTGCAGGCGGCGCAAGCATTGGCGCGCGAAGTCAAAGACGGGCATTTGGCCGCGGATGATATTAGCGCGCAGTTGCTGCAAGAACGTTTGTCGACCACCGACTTGCCTTTGCCAGATCTGTGCATTCGCACTGGCGGCGAACATCGCATCAGCAATTTTTTGCTTTGGCAGTTGGCCTATGCCGAGTTGTATTTCTCCGATCTGCTCTGGCCGGATTTCAAGCATCACGCCATGCGCGCGGCGTTGGCTGACTATGCAACTCGTCAGCGGCGCTTCGGTAAAACTAGCGAACAAGTCCAAGCTGAGGCCGGCCAATAATGCTTAAACAACGAATCTTAACGGCGCTGTGGTTGTTGCCGTTGGCGTTAGGCGGTTTCTTTCTGCTGGATGGTTGGCAGTTTGCGTTGTTTATCGGCACGGTAGTGACCTTGGGTGCTTGGGAGTGGGCGCAACTGGCGGGTTTTAGCGCGCAGTCGCAGCGGGTGGCTTATGCCTCGGTGGTTGCGGGCTTGTTGTATGCGCTCTATCTGCTACCGCAATTGGCGCCTTGGTTGTTGCTGCTGTCGTTGGCTTGGTGGTTGGCCGCGGCTGTATTGGTGGTGACTTATCCGCGCAGCAAAGCCTATTTGCATGCTCCGCTGAGCAAGCCGCTGATAGGTTTGCTGCTGCTGTTGCCAGCGTGGCAGGGCCTGATGCTGCTTAAGCAGTGGCCGCAGGGCAACGCGTTAATCATTGCGGTAATGGTATTGGTCTGGGGCGCCGATATCGGGGCTTATTTCGCCGGTCGCACCTTCGGTAAACGTAAATTGGCCCCGCATGTCAGCCCCGGTAAAAGCTGGGAGGGCGTGATTGGCGGTTTGCTGACCTGCTTGTTGATTGCGCTGGCGCTTGGTTTGTATCGCCATTGGGCTGTCCAGCAGTTGCTGCTTGCGCTGGTTGCAACGGCCTTGCTGGTAATGGTTTCGGTGCTTGGTGATCTGACTGAAAGCCTGTTCAAACGAGAGGCAGGCATTAAAGACAGCAGTAATTTGTTGCCCGGTCACGGCGGTATTCTCGACCGTATCGATAGCTTGACGGCTGCCATCCCGATGTTTGCTTTGCTGTTGCTGTTGGTCATCGATTGGTCTGCTAGCTGGGGTTCGTGGTGAGTCATTTGCAGCAAATCAGTGTGCTGGGGGCTACGGGTTCGATTGGCCTGAGCACGCTAGATGTCATCGCACGTCATCCTGAGCGCTATCAGGTATTTGCCCTCAGCGGTTTTAGTCGTTTGCCTGAGCTTGAGGCGCTGTGTTTGCGTTTTCGCCCGCGCTTTGCCGTGGTGCCGACGGCGGCGGCAGCCATAGAGCTGCAAGGCTCACTGCAAGCGGGTGGCTTAACTACGCGAGTGCTGGTGGGTGAGGCTGGCTTGTGTGAGGTGGCGGCGCATCCAGAAGTGGATGCCGTGATGGCGGCCATTGTCGGCGCGGCCGGGTTAAAGCCAACCTTGGCAGCGGTTGAGGCCGGCAAGAAAGTGCTGCTGGCCAACAAAGAAGCCTTGGTCATGTCGGGCGCCTTGTTTATGCAGGCAGTGCGCAAAAGTGGCGCGGTGTTGCTGCCGATCGATAGCGAACACAATGCCATCTTCCAATGCTTGCCCGGCGATTATGCCCGTGGTTTGAATCAGGTTGGGGTGCGGCGGATTTTACTGACAGCCTCCGGCGGCCCGTTTCGGCAGACGCCGCTTGAGCAGTTGCGTGAGGTCACACCAGAGCAAGCCTGCGCCCATCCAAACTGGTCGATGGGGCGCAAGATTTCGGTTGATTCTGCCAGCATGATGAATAAAGGCCTCGAATTGATCGAGGCCTGCTGGCTGTTCGATGCCAAGCCTGAGCAAATTGAGATTTTGATCCATCCGCAGAGCGTGATCCATTCGCTGGTCGATTATGTCGATGGCTCGGTGCTGGCGCAGTTGGGTAATCCGGATATGCGCACGCCCATCAGTCATGCCTTGGCCTGGCCGGAGCGGATCGACTCGGGCGTGGCACCTTTAGATTTATTCGCCGTGGCTCGTTTGGATTTTCAAGCGCCGGATGAATCGCGCTTTCCCTGCTTGCGGCTTGCTCGGGACGCAGCAGAGGCGGGCGGTAGTGCGCCGGCCTTGTTAAATGCGGCTAATGAAGTGGCGGTGCAGGCCTTTTTGCAGCGGCGCATTCGTTTTCCGCAGATCGCCGAGCTCATCGGCGAGGTGTTGAATCTTGCGCCGGTGGTAGTGGTCGATAGTCTTGAGGTTGTGCTTGAGGCTGATGCTCGGGCTCGTCAACTGGCAGAACACTGGCTGCAGCGGCATGCCAGTTAGCGTGGGAGAGCGTCAATGAGTGCGTTGTATATGCTCTTCGGTACATTAATAGCCCTCGGGGTATTGGTGACTATCCATGAGTTCGGGCATTTTTGGGTCGCGCGCCGCTGCGGCGTCAAGGTGCTGCGTTTTTCCATCGGCTTTGGTACGCCATTGTTGCGTTGGCACGATCGCCAAGGCACCGAGTTCGTTGTGGCCGCTATTCCGCTGGGCGGTTACGTCAAAATGCTCGATGAGCGCGAGGCTGAGGTCGCCCCTGAGCAATTGTCGCAAGCCTTTAATCGCAAGTCGGTGAATCAGCGGATTGCGATTGTTGCGGCTGGGCCCTTGGCCAATTTTATCTTGGCATTTGTATTTTTTTGGTTGCTGGCAATGCTTGGCAGTCAGCAAGTGCGGCCGGTTATAGGTGCGGTAGCGCCAGCCAGTTTGGCCGAAAATGCTGGTTTGCAAGCTGGGCAGGAGTTGCTGGCAATCAACGGCGAACCTGTTACTGGCTGGGCAGCGGTTAATTTACAGTTGGTTCGCCGCTTAGGAGAGAGCGGCACCCTTGAGGTGTTAGTGCGTGAAGCGGGCTCTACTGTGCAAAGCCAGCATCAGTTGCGCCTCGAGGATTGGCTGCAGGGCGTGGCTGAACCTGATCCTATTGATGCGCTGGGTATTGAGCCTTGGCGTCCTCAAATTGCGCCAATTCTTGCTGAGCTGGATCCTGATGGCCCGGCCTACGCGGCAGGGTTCAAAGTCGGCGACTTGCTGCTAACCCTTAACGGCGCGCCGCTGGCGCAGTGGCAGCAAGTCGTTGAGCAGGTGCGTGGGCTAGCTGGGCAGAAAGTCTTGTTTGGCGTGCAGCGTGCCGATCAGCTGCTCGAGGTGTCGGTAACCTTGGCTTCGCGTGGTGATACCGCTGCGCCCAGTGGTTATTTAGGTGCCGGGGTGCAGGCGCCGCAGTGGCCGGCGGATATGCTCCGGCAGGTCAGCTTTAATCCGGCCGAGGCTGTGGTTGAGGGCTTGCGGCGCACCTGGACCATGAGTGTGTTGACCCTCGACTCGATGAAAAAAATGTTGATTGGTCAGCTCTCGGTAAAAAACTTGAGTGGGCCGATAACCATTGCTAAAGTGGCGGGCGCTTCTGCTCAGTCGGGCCTTGGGGATTTTCTAAATTTCCTTGCTTATCTGAGTATTAGCTTGGGGGTGCTGAATTTATTGCCGATTCCCGTGCTTGATGGGGGGCATCTGCTGTTTTATCTGGTTGAGCGTGTCCGCGGACGTCCTCTATCGGAACGAGTGCAAGCGTGGGGCATGCAGATCGGTATCAGTATGATTGTTGGGGTGATGCTGCTCGCCTTAGTAAATGATTTGGGTAGGCTGTAAGTCGCACGCGCAAGCGGGTTGCCTGTGTTCAATCTGCCGTCTTTTGCGGCAGATTTTTATTGTCAGTTGATATAAGAAAGGACTTCATGAAACGTCTGCTCCTAACTGCGGTGCTTGCCGCACTGATGATCACCGAAGTTCACGCTGAGTCCTTCACCGTCTCCGATATCCGTGTCAACGGCCTGCAGCGGGTTTCCGCTGGCAGCGTGTTTGGCGCTTTGCCGGTTAACGTTGGCGAAAAAGTCGATGACCGTCAGTTAGTCGAAGCGACACGCGCACTGTTCAAGACCGGTTTTTTCCAAGATATCCAGCTTGGCCGTGACGGCGACGTATTAATCGTCAGCGTGGTTGAGCGACCATCGATCTCTGGTATCGAGATTGAAGGTAACAAGGCCATCAAGACCGAAGACCTACTTAAAGGTTTGACTCAGTCCGGTTTGGCTGAGGGTGAGATTTTCCAACGCGCCACCCTCGAAGGTGTGCGTAATGAACTGCATCGCCAATATGTATCCCAAGGCCGCTACTCGGCCGAGATTGAGGCCGAAGTGGTGCCGCAGCCGCGCAACCGTGTGGCGCTGAAGATCAATATCAACGAAGGTTCGGTTGCCGCCATTCAGCATATTAACGTGGTGGGTAACAGCGTTTTTACTGATGAAGACCTTGGCGATTTGTTTGAGCTGAAAACCACCAACTGGTTGTCTTTCTTCAAAAGCGACGACAAATACTCGCGTGAGAAGCTTTCCGGTGACTTGGAACGCTTGCGCTCTTATTACCTCGATCGAGGTTATATCCACATGGATATAACCTCGACGCAAGTGTCTATTACCCCGGACAAGCAACATGTCTACATCACGGTTAACGTCGATGAAGGCGACAAATACACGGTCAGCAGCGTTAAGCTCAGCGGCGATCTAAAGGTACCCGAGGAAGAACTCTCGGCACTCTTGCTGGTGAAGCCGGATCAAGTGTTCTCACGCAAGCTGATGACCACCACCTCTGAGTTGCTAACACGCCGCTTGGGTAATGATGGTTACACCTTTGCCAACGTCAACGGCATCCCCGAAGCTAATGATGACAACAATACCGTCGCTATTACGTTTGCGGTCGACCCAGCTAAGCGCGCTTATGTGAACCGGATTAACTTTCGCGGTAACACTAAGACTGAAGACGAAGTGCTGCGTCGCGAAATGCGTCAAATGGAAGCCGGTTGGGCCTCAACCTATTTGATCGATCAATCTAAGGTGCGTTTGGAGCGCTTGGGTTATTTCAAAGAAGTTACGGTTGAAACACCCAAGGTGCCCGGTAGTGATGACCTTATCGACGTAAATTACAGCGTTGAGGAGCAAGCCTCAGGTTCGATTACCGCCAGTGTTGGTTTTGCCCAGAATGCCGGTTTGATTCTCGGTGGTTCGATTAGCCAGAACAACTTTTTGGGTACCGGTAATAAAGTTAACTTTGGCGTCACTCGTAGCGAATTTCAAAGCGCGCTTAACTTTGGCTTCGTCGATCCGTATTGGACAGTTGATGGCGTGAGCTTGGGCTATAACGCGTTCTTCCGTAAGACCGATTTTGAAGAATTAAATACCGATGTTTCAAGTTATGCGATTGATAGTAAGGGTGTCGGTGCGACTATCGGTTACCCGCTAACTGAAACCTCGCGCCTGACTTATGGCATGACTGTCCAGCAGGATGATCTGACTACCGGTAGCTTCACAGTTAGGCAAATTCAAGACTTTATCGATGCTGAAGGTGAAAACTTCACCAACTTTAAAGCTTCGGTTGGTTGGTCTGAGTCGACCTTGAATAAAGGGATTTTGGCAACGCGCGGCGGCTCGCAGAGTTTGGTACTGCAAGCCACGGTGCCCGGCAGTGACTTGTCGTTCTTTAAATTGGATTATCGCGGCCAGGTATTCAAACCGCTGACGCAAACCACCACTTTACGTTTCCATACCGCGTTGGGTTATGGCGATGGCTATGGCTCGAGCGACGGCTTGCCGTTCTATGAAAACTACTATGCTGGCGGCTTTGGTTCGGTGCGCGGTTTTCGCGACAGTTCCTTGGGTCCAAGAAGTACCCCAAGCCGTGCTGATTACACTAAACCGGCGTCCGACCCGAGCAACGTAAACACCTGCGCTCCGGGTGGCAAACCTTGTACCGATCCTGATCAAGACCCTTTACCGTTTGGCGGTAACGTGTTGGTCCAGGGTGGTACCGAGTTACTCTTTCCTTT
>JBILAR010000160.1:0-4977 GCA_044354115.1 Pseudomonas sp.
TGGCCGACGTGGTGGTGACCGCAGGCGTTCATGCAGCCGGAGATATTCAGCTCCAGCTCGCCGATGTCGAACAGGTAATCCAAGTCATCGAAGCGCCGTTGAATGGCCTCGGCTACCGGGATCGACTTGGCGTTGGCCAGCGAGCAGAAATCGCCACCTGGGCAGCAGATCAGGTCGGTCAAGAGACCCACGTTTGGCGTGGCAAAGCCTAGTTCACGCAACTCACCCCAGAGAGTGAACAGCTGTGCTTGCTCGATGTCGGCCAGGATGATGTTTTGGTTGTGGCTGTTGCGCACCTCGCCAAAGCTGTAACGCTCGGCCAAGTCGGCAATCGCATCCAGTTGCTTGTCGGTGACATCGCCAGGGGCGGTGCCAGTAGGCTTGAGTGACAAGGTCACGGCCACGTAGCCTGGCTTCTTGTGAGCGAAGGTGTTGCGTTGGCGCCAGCGGGCAAAGCCTGGGTGCTCGGCGTCTAGCGCGCTGAGTGCGGCGGCTTGATCGTCGAGTTGCAGATAGGCTGGGTCAACGAAGTACTGCGCCACACGCTGCACTTCGGTGTTGTCCAAGGTGGTCGGGCCGTCTTTGATATGTGCCCATTCGGCGTTAACGCGCTCGGCGAACACCTCGGGGGTCAGGGCCTTAACCAGAATTTTGATCCGTGCCTTGTACTTGTTGTCGCGCCGACCATAGCGGTTGTAGACCCGCAAGATCGCGTCGAGGTAGCTCAGCAGGTGCTGCCACGGCAGGAATTCATTGATAAAGCTGCCGACGATAGGCGTGCGGCCCAAGCCGCCGCCGACCGACACGCGAAAGCCCAGTTCACCTGCGGCGTTGTGTACGGCTTCTAGGCCGATGTCGTGCACTTCAATGGCGGCGCGGTCGCTGACCGAGCCATTGACGGCGATCTTGAACTTGCGCGGCAGGTGCGAAAACTCAGGGTGAAAGGTCGACCACTGGCGGATGATCTCGCACCAAGGGCGTGGATCGATCAGCTCATCTTTGGCCACACCGGCAAACTGGTCGGTGGTGGTGTTACGAATGCAGTTGCCGCTGGTTTGAATCGCGTGCATCTGCACTGTGGCCAACTCGGCCAGAATGGCCGGCACGTCTTCCAACTCGGGCCAGTTGAACTGTACGTTCTGGCGGGTGCTGATGTGCGCGTAGCCCTTGTCGTAGTCGCGGGCGATCTTGGCCAACATGCGTACCTGCACCGAGCTGAGCAGGCCGTAAGGCACGGCAACTCGCAACATCGGCGCAAAACGCTGAATATAAAGACCGTTCTGCAGGCGCAGTGGGCGGAAATCTTCGCCTGACAGCTCGCCGCTTAAGAAACGGCGGGTTTGATCGGCGAACTGCTTAACGCGGTCCTCAACGATCTGTTGGTCGTACTGGTCGTATACGTACATGAAATGTCCTGTTTTCAGGCTGCTACAGCGGATCTGCGCGCACGGCCGCGCACTCCCTAAATTGGAGCGGGGGGCACGATACCAGCTCAGGGTTATGCGCAAAAGTGATGTTTTCTTATATAGGCAGAACTTTGTGTGCTATCAGGCGCTGTTGACCTTGGCGCGGCAACGCGGCACGTTCGTTTCGCCCAGCAGCGACTAAAGCCACACCGCGCGCTTATCGGGCTTGAGCAAGCGCTGTGGGTGGTCTTAACTGCAAGGGTCGCCGGAGCTCTTGGCGCGCATATTGACAATAAAAATCATATCGAGGGAAAGGCTATGACTGATCATTCTGAGTCTGATAATCGCGATAGCGTGGTCGATGCCCGGGCCATTTTTGTGCTGATTTTACTGGTGGTCGCAACGGCGGTGTATTGGGTGAGTCATCAGTAGCCAGCAATATAAGGGTTCTGCCCCGATTACTGCTTAACAGGTTGCCTGCTGGAAAACCGCAGGCTTAGAAGGCGGTTGTTGTCGCGTTTGCGGCTCAAACGCGGAGGCACAGATAGCCACTCCCCGTGTAATCAACACCGCCCCTGGTGAGTCACAGGGGCGGCGTTGTGCATGTTTCAGGCAGAAAAGCGGTACCATATGCGGGTGGTTGCATATGGCCACTAGCGTGTTTTGCGCTACAACTGGTACGAGTGCTGAAAAGTGAATGGCGTCGTTCGCGGGATCGTTATGGCTTGTTGCCTGTTTGCCGCCTTAGGTGCTAATGCGGCGACTGTGGTGTTTCTCAATCCGGGTAAATCTACTGAGGTTTATTGGCTGAGCTATACGCAGTTTATGCAGGCGGCTGCGGATGATCTTGGTATCGAGTTACAGGTGTTGTACGCCGAGCGTGAGCCGCAACGGATGCTGGAACAGGCGCGTGCGGTGTTACACGGCGCACAGCCACCGGATTATTTGCTGTTTGTGAACGAGCAATATGTCGGCCCGGAAATCTTGCGTTTGTCTAAAGACACGCCGGTCAAACTCTTTGCGGTCAGCAGCACGCTAACCCCGGACCAGCAGCAGTTGATCGGCCAGAGTCGAGAAAAATACCCGAACTGGATCGGTAGCTTGGTGCCCAACGATGAGGAGGCCGGTTACATCATGGCCTCTGGCTTGATTAGCCAGGCGTTGCAGGCTAATCCGCAGGCACCGGTGCAAATGCTGGCGTTCTCTGGCATCAAGCAAACCCCAGCAGCACAACTGCGCGAGCGCGGCTTACAGCGGGCGTTAAATGAGCATCCACAGGTGCGTTTGCAGCAGTTAGTGAGCGGTGAGTGGAGCCGCCAACGCGCCTACGAACAGGCGCAAATATTGCTGCCGCGCTATCCCAGCGTCAGCTTGATCTGGGCGGCCAATGATGAAATGGCCTTTGGCGTTATGCGGGCGGCGCAAGAGCTGGGTAAAGCCCCGGGGCAGGATCTGTGGTTTTCGGCGTTAAACAACTCCCCCGAGGTTCTGCAGGCGCGCATTGATCAGCGGGTTAGCGTGCTGGTGGGTGGGCACTTTACTGCCGGCGGTTGGGCGCTGGTGTTGCTGCATGACTATCACGCCGGTTGGGATTTTGCCGCGCGTGGCGGCAAAGACCGACAAGACCCTCTATTTATGCGTTTAGACAAACCGCAGGCCATGCGTCTGTTAACGCGCATTCAAGGTAAGGGTTATAAGTTAGATTTTCAGCGCTTCAGTGCCGTCAATCGGCCACAGATGCGCGATTACGCATTCAGCCTACAGCCGTTGCTTGACTAACTAAGGGCCAGCCAGCGTTAGAACAACTGGATGCCAAAGCGTTTAACCAGCAACGCAAACATGCCAATGCTAACCGCGCTGATCACCACGCAAGCCAACAATGCCGGCCAAAAACCTAGGCGCGACAGTAACAGCGGGAAGGCCAGAAACATTGGCAGCGTCGGCACTACATACCAAAAAGTGTACCAAGCATGGTTGGCGATTTTTTCGGCCGATTGGTTCTCTAGGTGCAGCCAAATCAAGCTAAGAATGGTGATCAAGGGCAGGGCGGCCACCAGAGCGCCGAGTTTGTCGCTGCGTTTGGCCAGCTCGGAAACCAGCACTACCACCAGAGCTGTTAGGGCGTACTTGCTGATTATCCAAGCCATGCAGTTCTGCCTATTCGTGGGCTAGCAGTTGACGGTTATAGACGCTATTGCCGCCGCAGTCGGTGCTCAGTTTTGTTCGTGCGACATGGCCCACACAGCAGCCTCGACCCGTGAGCGCAGGCCGAGCTTGTGCAGCAGGTTTTTCACATGCACCTTCACCGTGCCTTCGGTAATGCCCAGTTTACGGCCGATCATTTTGTTGCTGTTACCGCCGGCAATCATGCGCAGCACTTGCTGTTCGCGCTCGGTCAGTTCGACCTGATTGGCTGCTTGCGGCTCGCGCAGGGCTTGCGCCAGTACGCGGGTGAGGCCTGGGCTAATCACCAACTCACCGTGCAGGGCTTCGCGCACCTGTTGGATAAGTTTTTCCGGCTCCATGTCTTTTAATAGATAACCGTCGGCGCCATAGCGCAGGGCGTCGCGCACGTCTTTCTCGGCATCCGATACGGTAAACAGCAAGACTTTGCCGCTGTAGCCGACTTGCCTTAAGCGCTTGAGGGTTTCTATGCCGTTCAGCAGCGGCATATTGTTGTCGAGCAAAATCAGTTGTGGCTGTAACTCATCGACCAGGGCCAAGGCTTCTTCGCCGTTATTCGCCTCGCCAACGATCAGGAAGTCATCTTCCAGCTCCAGCAGCTGGCGGATGCCACGGCGCATCATCGGGTGATCGTCGACCAACATCAGGCGAAAGCGTGGGTCGCAGTCTGGGTTACTCATACGGCAGATTCCTCTACATGACGGCCGAGAAATCCCGGTTTAAAAGTTAGGTGGATACGTGTGCCGTGCGGCACTTTATGGCTGACATTCAATTCGCCCTGCAGGCTGCGGGCTCGTTCTTGCATGATGGTTAAACCGTGGTGTTGGCGCGGGTCGCTATTTTGTGTGATGCCGCAGCCGTCATCTTCAATCAAAAGTTCCAGCTGTTCATTGTGCTGGCGCAAGTTTACCCGCACATGTTTGGCACTGGCATGTCGGGCGCAGTTGGATAACGCCTCGCGGGCGATCTGCAGCAGGTGGATCTGCTCGCTGGCATCCAGGGTAAAGGCCAGCGGTTCGACCTGCAGCAACACTTCAAAATTGCCCCGTTCGGCAAACTCGCGCACGGTGTCGTCGAGTGCCTGATCCAGCCCGCTGCCGTTCATTTGTAAGCGGAAGGTGGTGAGTAACTCACGCAGTTGGCGGTAGGCGTTGTTGATGCCCTCGCGAATTTCTTCGCTGACCAGAAACAACTGCTCGGCCGACTCGCCTCGGCGCATCAGGGTTTGCAGGCGGCTGACTTGCAGCTTCATATAAGACAACGCCTGCGCCAGCGAGTCATGCAGTTCGCGGGCGATTACGGTGCGCTCATCCAGCAGTAGCAACCGGTGGTCTTGCTCGCGCTGGCGCTCCAGCGACAGCGCGGTGCCGACCAAGTCGGCCAAAGC
>JBILAR010000120.1:0-9250 GCA_044354115.1 Pseudomonas sp.
CTGCGCCAGATGGCCATGCATTCGGACCTGCAAAAGCAGATCGACTTCGTGCAGTCGCAGGAAGTGGTTTCTACCGACTTCGTTGGCTCGCGCCACGCCGGTGTAGTGGATGCTGAAGCCACCATCTGCAACGACAATCGTGTGGTTCTGTACGTGTGGTACGACAACGAATTTGGCTACAGCTGCCAGGTCGTGCGGGTGATGGAAGACATGGCCGGGGTTAACCCGCCAGCGTTCCCTTGCTAAGCTAACGCTTACGCAACCCAGTGAAACGGCAGCCTCGGCTGCCGTTTTGCGTTCTAGGCTTTCCGTGTGCCGGAGTTGTTGTCTTCGGGTGCGGTTTCCCGCAGCCTGTTCGGCAGCTTTCTGCCGTCAATTGTCACTCGGAGTTCACCCCCCATGGATGCGCACGCCAGCCCCTCCCGCAAAGGCCTCGGCATAGTCGCCTGCACCGCCTTGGTGGTGGGCAATATGGTCGGCTCGGGAATTTTTCTGTTGCCGGCCTCGCTGGCGTCTTTTGGGCCGATTGCCTTGGGTGGCTGGCTGCTGACCTCGCTGGGCGCCTTGGTGCTGGCGATCATCTTCGGTCGGCTGGCGCAGTTGGTGCGCAAAACCGGTGGGCCCTATGCCTACACCGAGGCCGGTTATGGCGAGTTCGCCGGCTTTCTGATCGCCTGGGGCTACTGGATTACCTTGTGGACTGGTAACGCGGCAGTGGCGGTGGCGTTGGCCGGATATGTAGGCTTTCTGTTTCCGCAGATTGGCGCGTCCTCCAGTTACAGCCTGCTGGTGGCGCTGGTGGCGATCTGGCTGCTGACCCTGGTCAATGTGCGCGGCGTCAAGGAAGCCGGTGCGGTGCAGGTGTTGACCACGGTGCTGAAGCTGGTGCCGCTGCTGTTGATCGGGGTGTGCGGCTGGTGGTGGGTGGATGGCGCGAACTACGCAACGCTCAACCACAGCGGTCAGTCAGACATGGCGGCCATTTCGGCGGCGGCGGCGGTGACCCTGTGGGCCTATCTTGGGCTGGAGTCGGCCACGGTGCCGGCGGGCGAGGTGATCGAGCCGGAGAAGACCATTCCGCGTGCCACCATTTTTGGCGTGCTGCTGGCCGCGCTGGTGTACATGGCCGTGTCGGCGGTGGCCATTGGGGTGTTGCCGGCCGAGCAATTGGCGGCTTCCTCGGCGCCGCTGGCCGATGTGGCGCGGCATATGTGGGGCGAGCTGGGTGGCATCTTGGTGGCTGTTGGGGCGGTGATTGCCACCTTTGGCACGCTCAACGGTTTTACCCTGCTGACCGGTCAGGTGCCCTATGGTGCGGCGCAGGATCGGGTGTTTCCGCCGAGCATGGGGCGCTTGTCGCGTTTTGGTACGCCGGCCAACGCTCTGGTGTTCTCTAATCTGCTGGCAACCATTCTGGTGCTGATGAACTTCTCCAATGGCTTGGTCGGCGCGTTCAATACCATCGTCCTGCTGGCGGTGATGTCCAGCCTAGTGCCCTATGCCTTCTGCGCCTTGGCCGAGTTGATGATCCGCCTCAAGGGCGATGCCCAGTTGCGCGGTGCGGAGCTGTTCAAGGCCAGCCTGCTCGGTGGTCTGGGCTTTATTTACAGTGTCTGGGCTATTTACGGCGCCGGTGCCGAGACGGTGTATCTGGGCATGTTGCTGCTGTTGGCGGGCATCCCGGTGCATGTGTGGATCAAGTGGCGCAACGTCTGCGCTGACCGGGCCCAGCAGCCGGGCTGAACTGTGCGCCGTTGCCGGCGCGCGTTAAACTGCGCGATCAGTCAGATATACGCGCTTGAGGCGGCGATCCCGCGTTGAGTTAGCAGACCGTTGAAAAATGTAGGCGAGGCAGCCGAGACAAGGCAAAAACAGGCGAAAAAGCGCAGTTTACGTGCTGTAAATGAGCATTTTGAGCCTGTTTTTAACGCCGTATCGGCAACGCAGGTAGTTTTTCAACGGCCTGTTAGACCACGATCAGGCGTACAGCGCCACAGTGATGAGGTAGTAAGAATGGATCAGCCGCAACCAACCGGTGAGCTTAAACGTGGCTTGTTCAACCGCCATATTCAGTTGATAGCCTTGGGCGGGGCTATTGGCACCGGGCTGTTTCTTGGCTCGGCCGGGGTGCTTAAGTCTGCCGGGCCGTCGATGATTTTGGGCTATGCGATTGCCGGTTTTATGGCCTTTTTGATCATGCGCCAGCTCGGCGAGATGATCGTCGAGGAGCCCGTGGCGGGCTCTTTCAGCCATTTTGCGCATAAGTATTGCGGCGGTTATGCGGGCTTCTTGTCCGGCTGGAACTATTGGGTGCTGTATGTGCTGGTGGGCATGGCGGAACTGACGGCGGTCGGCAAGTACGTGCAGTACTGGTGGCCGGAAATCCCGACCTGGGTGTCGGCGGCCGGGTTCTTTGTGGCGATTAACTTAATCAACCTGAGCAGCGTTAAGGTCTTCGGTGAGACCGAATTTTGGTTCGCCTTGATTAAGGTGGTGGCGATTATCGGCATGATCGTACTGGGCCTGTACTTGCTGATTAGCGGTGAGGGCGGCGAGCAGGCGGCGGTGAGCAATTTATGGAGTCACGGCGGCTTCTTCCCCAATGGCATCGAAGGCTTGGTGATGGTGTTGGCCATCATCATGTTCTCCTTTGGTGGTCTGGAGTTGGTGGGGATCACTGCCGCTGAAGCGGCGGAGCCGAAAAAGGTCATTCCCAAGGCCATCAATCAGGTGATCTGGCGGATTTTAATTTTCTATATCGGTGCCTTGAGCGTGCTGCTGATGCTGTATCCATGGGACAAGCTGCTGGAAACCCTGAATGCGGCCGGTGACCCTTACAGCAGTAGCCCCTTTGTGCAGATTTTTGCTCTGATTGGCAGCGATACGGCGGCGCACTTGCTCAATTTTGTGGTGCTGACGGCGGCGTTGTCGGTCTACAACAGCGGCGTTTACTGCAACAGCCGGATGCTCTTTGGTTTGGCCCAGCAGGGTGACGCGCCCAAGGCGTTTATGCGGGTGAATAAGCGCGGCGTGCCGGTGCTGGCGATTGGCGTGTCGGCGCTGGTGACCTTGCTGTGTGTGCTGGTGAATTATCTGGCACCGCAAAAGGCGCTGGAAATGCTCATGGCCCTAGTGGTTTCGGCCTTGGTGATTAACTGGGCGATGATCAGTCTGTCGCACCTGAGGTTTCGTCAGAGCCTGAACCAACGCGGCATTGTGCCGACGTTTAAATCCTTGTGGTACCCGTTCAGCAATTGCCTGTGTTTGGCCTTTGTGGCCCTGATTCTCGGGGTGATGTTGCTGATTCCGGGGATCAACTTATCGGTCTATGCGATTCCGTTTTGGCTGGCCTTACTGGGCTTTTGTTACTGGCTCAAGCAGCGTGCGGTTTGAAGGCATCTTGTTACGACTTACTGGCCAGCGATGCTGATTGCGGGTGGTCGAAGGGATGTTTAGATCTTTATACTTAAAATCTTTGATGCTCGGTGCGCATTATTAGTGCTGCTAATAATGCTGTCAGCGCAGGATTTTGCTGTCTCCAGCGTTTTTGCATAAACCGTTTTCAATGTAGGTCACACAATGATCAAGATTAAACGCGGGTTGGACTTGCCGATTAGCGGCCAGCCGTTGCAGCAAATTGAGCCGGCGCAGCCGTGTACCCGCGTGGCGTTGTTGGGCGGTGATTATCATGGCCTCAAGCCCAGCATGAGTGTGCAAGTGGGTGAGCGGGTCAAGCGTGGTCAGGTGGTGTTTGTCGACAAAAGCACGCCTGGGGTGCTGTTTACTGCGCCGGCAGGGGGCGTGGTCAGTGCTATTAATCGTGGCGCGCAGCGGGTACTGCAATCGCTGGTGATTGAGTTGGACGCCGGTGTTGAAGAGGCCGTTAGCTTTGCCTGCTACCCGCGCGAGCAACTGGCCGAGCTGGCTCCGCAAGCGGTGCGCGATAATTTGCTCGCCTCTGGGCTGTGGACGGCGCTGCGGACCCGGCCGTTCAGCAAGGTGCCAGCGGTCGATGCTGTGCCCAGTTCGATTTTTGTTACCGCCATCGACACCCAGCCGCTGGCGGCCGATCCGCAGTTAATCATTAACCAATATGCAGACGATTTTGCCAGCGGAGTGCAGCTGTTAACCCGCTTGGCCAAGGTGTTTTTGTGCAAAGCAGCGGGCGCCGAGTTGCCTGCCGAGCAGCTGCCCGGTGTGCAGCTTGCCGCCTTTAGTGGCCCGCACCCGGCGGGCTTACCCGGCACCCATATGCATTTTCTCGACCCGGTGAGCCTGAGTAAAAGCGTCTGGCAGATCGGCTATCAAGACGTGATCGCCATCGGCAAGTTGTTCACCACTGGCCAGTTGTGGGTCGAGCGGGTGGTGGCTTTGGCCGGCCCAGTGGTGAATAAGCCGCGCTTGCTGCTCACGCGGCTGGGGGCCAACTTGGATGAGTTGAGTGCTGGCCAGTTGCACCCGGGGTTTAACCGGGTGATCTCCGGCTCGGTGCTGGGTGGCCGCACGGCCCGGGGCCCGTTGGCATTTCTGGGGCGTTATCACCAGCAGGTGGCTTGCCTGCATGAGGGCGATGAGCGTGAGCTGCTGCATTACCTGCGCGCTGGGGTGAACAAGCATTCGGTGTTGAATATTTTTGTCTCCAAATTGCACGCCGCCAAGCTTTTTGCCTTCGACACCAGCACCAATGGCAGCCCACGCGCCATGGTGCCGGTGGGCAATTACGAGCAGGTGATGCCGCTGGATATTCTGCCCACTCAGTTGCTGCGCTATTTAATTGTGGGTGACACGGAAATGGCGCAAAAACTCGGTTGCCTAGAGCTGGACGAGGAAGACTTGGCGCTGTGCTCCTATGTGTGCGCCGGCAAGTACGAATACGGGCCGATCCTGCGCGATAACCTCAGCCGCATTGAAAAGGAGGGCTGAGATGGGCCTGCGTAAATTTCTCGACAGCATCGAACACCACTTTGAACAGGGCGGGCGTTTTGAGAAGTGGTATGCGCTCTATGAGGCTGCCGACACCTTTCTCTATCGCCCGGCCAGCGTGACCAAAACCACCGCCCATGTGCGCGACGGCATCGACCTGAAACGGATGATGATGACCGTGTGGTTTTGCGTCATGCCGGCGCTATTTTTTGGCATGTGGAACATTGGCTATCAAGCCAATAGCATCTTTGCCGCACAACCACAGTTGCTGGCGTTGCAGGAGGGTTGGCGCTTTGAGTTGATTGGCCTGCTGGCCGGTTTTGACCCGCATAGCCTGTGGGATAACTTGATCCAGGGCGCGACGTATTTCCTCCCGGTGTATGCGGTGACCTTTATCGTCGGCGGTTTTTGGGAGGTGCTGTTTGCCTCGATTCGCCGGCATGAGATCAATGAAGGCTTCTTCGTCACCTCAGTGTTGTTTGCCCTGATTCTGCCGCCAAGCATCCCGCTCTGGCAGGTGGCGCTGGGCATCAGTTTTGGCGTGGTGATTGGTAAGGAAGTATTTGGCGGCACCGGCAAGAACTTCCTTAATCCGGCGTTGGTCGGTCGTGCGTTTCTATTCTTTGCCTATCCGGCACAGCTCAGCGGCGATGCAGTGTGGACGGCGGTGGACGGTTTCGCCGGCGCCACGGCCCTCAGTGTGGCGGCAGCGGGCGGCATTGAGCAGGTCACCAGCAATGGCTTGAGCTGGTGGAATGCTTTTGTCGGCTTTGAGCAGGGCTCCATGGGCGAGACCAGCACCCTGGCGATTCTGCTCGGTGGTGCGGTATTGCTGCTGACCCGCATTGCCTCTTGGCGCATCGTCAGCGGGGTGATGCTCGGCATGGTCGCCATGAGCTATCTGTTTAACGCCATAGGTTCGGCCAGTAACCCGATGTTCAGCATGCCTTGGCACTGGCATCTGGTGGTCGGTGGTTTTGCCTTCGGTATGTTCTTTATGGCCACCGACCCGGTGTCGGCGTCGATGACTAACGCTGGTAAGTGGATTTTTGGCGCGTTGATCGGCGTCATGGTGGTATTGATTCGGGTGGTCAATCCAGCGTTTCCGGAAGGCATGATGCTGGCGATTTTGTTCGCCAATCTGTGGGCCCCACTGATCGACCACTTTGTGGTGCGGGCCAATATCAAGCGGAGGCTGGCACGCAATGTCTAGTCCACAAGAGTCGACCCTGCGCACCTTGATGGTGGCGCTGATTGTTTGTCTGGTCTGTTCGGTGTTCGTCGCCGGCGCCGCCGTGGCCCTCAAACCAGTGCAGGTTGAGAATCGCCTGCTGGACAGACAGCGCAGCATTCTGGCGATTGCCGGTTTAGGCGAGGCCAATATGTCGGCCAAGGCGGTCAAGGCCCTGTATACCGAGCGAATTCGCGCGCGGGTGGTTGACCTGCATAGCGGTCGGTTCAGCGATGCCCAGGATGCCGCCAGCTTTGATCCGTTGAAGGCCGCCAAGCATCCAGACCTGTCGGATGCCCTCACGGGCGAGCAAGACATCGCCTCGATCAAACGCCGCGAGCGTTACTCCACGGTTTATCTGGTCGAGCAGGATGGCCAGTTGCAGACCCTGATCATGCCTGTTCGCGGTTATGGTCTGTGGTCGACCCTGTATGGTTTTATCGCGCTGCAGGGCGATTTGAATACCGTGGTTGGCTTGGGCTTCTACCAGCATGGCGAGACGCCAGGCCTGGGTGGTGAAGTGGATAACCCGAAATGGAAGGCGCTGTGGCACGGCAAGAGCCTGTTTGATGACAACGGCCAACTGGCGCTGCAAATCATCAAGGGCAGTGTCGATGCGCAAGCGGCCAATGCCCAGCATCAGGTCGATGGTCTGGCGGGCGCAACCCTGACCAGTAAGGGCGTAGATAACCTGCTGCGCTTCTGGTTGGGCGAGAACGGTTTCGGCCCGTTCCTGAGCAAACTGCACAAAGGCGAGGCGTAAGTATGAGTCAGCCAACATTCAAGCAAGTGCTGCTGGATCCAATCCTGCACAACAACCCCATTGGTTTGCAGATTCTGGGTATCTGTTCGGCCCTGGCGGTGACCTCGAACCTGAAAACCGCGCTGGTGATGTCAATTGCCCTGACGCTAGTAACGGGTTTCTCCAACCTGTTTATCTCCATGATCCGCAGCCAGATCCCCAGCTCGATCCGCATGATCGTGCAGATGGTGATCATCGCCTCGCTGGTGATTGTGGTCGATCAGGTGCTCAAGGCGTTCGCCTTCAGTCTAGCCAAACAGTTGTCGGTGTTCGTTGGTTTGATCATCACTAACTGCATCGTGATGGGGCGGGCCGAGGCCTTCGCCATGCAAAACCCGCCGCTGCTGTCGTTCTGCGATGGCATCGGTAACGGCTTGGGTTACAGCGTCATGTTGCTGGTCTTGGGGGCGATTCGCGAACTGTTCGGGGCTGGCAGCTTGCTCGGCTTTAGCATTCTGCCAACCGTCAGTGCCGGCGGCTGGTATCAGCCCAATGGCATGTTGTTGTTGCCGCCTTCGGCGTTCTTTTTGATTGGTTTGATCATCTGGGCGCTGCGTACCTGGAAGACCGAACAGAAAGAGGCGCTGAGTTTCAAAATGGCGCCACAGGTGTCGGATAAGGAGGTCTATTGATGGAACACTACCTCAGCTTATTCGTGAAGGCGGTGTTCGTTGAGAACATGGCCTTGGCCTTCTTCCTCGGCATGTGCACCTTTATCGCCATCTCCAAAAAGGTGGAAACGGCTATTGGTTTGGGTGTGGCAGTGATAGTGGTGCAAGTCATCACCATCCCCGCCAACAACCTGCTCTACACCTATTTGCTCAAGGACGGCGCCTTGGCCTGGGCAGGTTTGCCTGAGGTTGATTTGTCCTTCCTTGGTCTGCTCAGCTACATCGGCGTGATCGCCGCCATCGTGCAGATCCTTGAGATGCTCTTGGATAAGTACGTGCCGTCGCTGTACAACGCCCTTGGGGTGTTCCTGCCGCTGATTACGGTGAACTGCGCGATCATGGCCGGTTCACTGTTTATGGTTGAGCGCGACTACAACCTCGGTGAAAGCGTGGTCTATGGCCTGGGTTCGGGCTTTTCCTGGGCGCTGGCAATTGCCTTGCTGGCCGCCATTCGCGAGAAGCTGAAATACAGCGACGTGCCGGAAGGCCTGCAGGGGCTGGGGATCACCTTCATCACCATTGGCCTGATGTCGTTAGGGTTTATGTCCTTTTCTGGCGTGCAACTCTAAGGAGCCATGTGTGATCAATTTTGAAATCTTCCTGGCCATAGGTATGTTCACCGGCATAGTGCTGGGCCTGGTGCTGATTATCCTGGCGGCGCGGGCCAAGCTGGTGTCCAGCGGCGATGTGAATATCGTTATCAACGGCGAGCGCACCCTCACAGTGCCGGCGGGCGGCAAACTGTTGCAGACGCTGGCCGCCAATAATGTGTTTCTGTCGTCGGCCTGTGGTGGCGGCGGTACCTGCGCCCAGTGCAAGTGCATTGTTGAAAGCGGTGGTGGCGAGATGCTGCCCACCGAGGAAGCTAACTTCACCAGGCGCGAGGCCCGTGAGGGCTGGCGTCTGTCGTGCCAGACCCCGGTCAAGCAGGACATGCACATTGAGGTCGAAGAGTCGGTCTTTGGCGTGAAGAAGTGGGAGTGTACGGTGGAGTCCAACCCCAACGTCGCCACCTTTATCAAAGAACTGACCTTGCGCCTGCCGGCCGGTGAGAGCGTTGACTTTCGTGCCGGTGGTTACGTACAGCTGGAATGCCCGCCGCATGAAGTGCACTACAAGGACTTTGATATCCAGCCCGAATATCGTGGCGATTGGGACAAGTTTAACCAGTGGAAGTACGTCTCCAAGGTTGATGAAACGGTGATTCGCGCCTATTCGATGGCCAACTACCCGGACGAGAAGGGCCTGGTCAAATTCAACATTCGTATCGCCTCACCGCCGCCGGGTAAAGACCAGCTGCCGCCGGGGCAGATGTCGTCTTGGGTGTTTGGCTTAAAGCCCGGTGACAAAGTGACGGTATACGGCCCGTTCGGTGAGTTCTTCGCCAAGGACACCAATGCCGAGATGATCTTTATTGGTGGCGGTGCCGGTATGGCGCCGATGCGTTCGCATATCTTCGACCAGCTCAAGCGTCTTAAGTCCAAACGCAAAATCAGCTTTTGGTACGGCGCACGCTCTGCGCGGGAGGCGTTTTACGTTGAGGAGTTCGACCAGTTACAGGCCGATAATCCCAACTTCCAATGGCACCTAGCGTTGTCCGACCCGCAACCGGAAGACAACTGG
>JBILAR010000121.1:0-9236 GCA_044354115.1 Pseudomonas sp.
TTTTGTGCGCAAGAACTTACAGATACACGCTCTGAAATTTTCGATGTTAATACCGATTTTTTGAATTGTGCCCGGAGGGTCGCTTCTGTTTCTGCGCGATGAATTGCTGGGCGACCCACTCGGGAAATAACAATGCCGATATTCTCTAAAGTATGTTCTAGGTCAGTGCAGAATTCTTGGACTCGTTTCAACAGCAAACCAACGCCGATAGCTGAAAGGAAATCAAGAGAGACCGGCACTACATAGTGAGTACTTATCGCAAGTGCGTTTTGCGTTGGGATTGTGAGATTAGGCGGGCAATCACAGATCACGACGTCATATTCATTGATTACATCCTTTAGCGCTCTTCTCAGCCTTGTTTCCCTTGAGGTTGCGCCGGCGAGATCGAGATCTACTGTGAAAAGGTCTATATGGGATGGAATGAGATCAACATTATAAAATACATCATGAAAAATTGTTTCATGCGCATCTTTGATTACTCCGTCAGCGGTGGCGTGCTTCCTAGCTCCTAAAAGGTCGGCTACCGAACCGTTCTCCCGCACGTGCTCCTGCCATGCGGCCACGCCAACAGCAGAAAAGCTTGCGTTTGTTTGCGGGTCCAGATCTACAAGGAGCGTCTTTTTACCTAGCAGACCACAGTAAGCGGCCAAATTTACCGCTAACGCGGTTTTACCGACGCCGCCTTTCAGATTGATGCAAGAGATCACGGCAGTAGCCATTTCCATTCCTTGGTGAAGTTGGTTTTTTTACATTACATCACACCCCGCGGCGAAAACCGAGTCTTCTAATAACCTCGTTGTATTCTACGGAAAAAGGGGACTGATTTATTTATAAGTCAGACCGTCCGCTTCTGGCCGACTGCTGACTATCAAATGTAGATATTCAGTTAGTGCGCGGGACTTTCGGTAAGCCAAGCTGGAATATCCCGCATTCCGTGCAGAACCCGCCATACGTCAATGTGGTCGTCCTGCTGGACGTAGAACACCAGATGGGGATAGCGACTCAGAGGCCAGTAGATAAGCCCAGGTACATCGAGTTCATGCGCGTAGCGGGTCAGGCCGGAAGCGGGGTGCCGAGCGATATGGGCATAAGCCGCTTCCAAGGCGTCGATGAATCCTAAAGCCGCTTGTTCGGCCTGTTCGCCAAGGTAGTAGCTGATAGCATCGTCTACATCCTGATTGGCCAAGGCTCTCGGGATAACAGGTTTTGCCTTCATCCCTGAGCTTTCCGAACCCTGCTGCGCAGAGACTCGAAGTAACTGCCATTCACGGGGGCGGTGGGTGCAGATTCAGCCCCAGCCATTAACAGGCCGCGAAGATGCTGCCGATCCTGATCCTTGCGAATGAGTTCGCGGACGTATTCGCTACTGGTGCTGTAGCCGCGCCCGCTGACCTGATCATCAACAAAAGTCTTGAGAGCGTCCGGCAGGGAAATGTTCATTGTGCTCATGGGAAATCCGCCTTTGGCAAAATTTGCCAAATTATACACCCATGGCCTTAGCTCGCTAGTGTCGAAAAAGTGTCGAAATCATTGAGCTAAATAGCGATGAATTGAGCCGGAGAATGGCCGCTAACCCCCGTAAACAGGCAAATTGAGCCGCAATGAAGCACTAAAAGAAGGGTTCAAATCCCTATCTCTCCGCCACTAATTAGAAACCCCCGTAACTGCAAAGTTACGGGGGTTTTTCGTTTTGGGTTGCTTGCTGTGCGCCGCGCTGAGCATTTTTTTCTGTAGTACCCCGCTATTACCCGCCCAACTTGTGCCGGCTGCATACTTTGCTCACTGCATTCATCCACGGGAGAGCGAGCATGGCGGCGAAGAAGATTTTGATGTTGGTCGGCGATTACGTCGAAGACTACGAGGTGATGGTGCCGTTTCAGGCGCTGCAGATGGTCGGCCACACGGTGCATGCGGTCTGTCCAGACAAACTCGCCGGGCAAACCGTGCGCACCGCCATCCATGATTTTGAAGGCGAGCAAACCTACAGTGAAAAGCCGGGGCATAACTTTGCCCTGAACTTTGATTTTGCCCAGGTTAACGCCGATGACTACGACGCACTGTTGATTCCCGGTGGTCGTGCGCCTGAGTATTTGCGTTTAAATCCGCAGGTGATTGCCTTGGTGCAAGCCTTCGCTACTGCCAATAAGCCGATGGCCGCCGTCTGTCATGGTGCGCAGTTGTTGGCTGCCGCCGGGGTGTTGCAGGGCCGCGAGTGCAGCGCCTATCCGGCGTGTGAGCCGGAGGTGAAGTTGGCCGGCGGTAAATTTATTGCCATCAATGCCGATCAGGCGCACGTTGAAGGTAACTTGGTCAGCGCGCCGGCGTGGCCTGCGCATCCCAGTTGGTTGGCGGCTTTTTTGGTGTTGCTGGGTACGCGAATCATTCTGTAATACGGCTAGAACAGGAGTTAGCGCATGTGCGAGTTGTACGTTAAAGCTGATCCGATTCTGTATGAGTCGCGCTCGCGCTCTTTGCGTATCCGTGGGCTGGTGACCACCTTACGGTTGGAGAATCAGTTCTGGGACATTCTCGCGCAAATTGCTGCGGTCGATGGCATGAGCACCAATCAGTTGATCACCAAGCTGTACGACGAGGTGCTGGAGTACCGGGGTGAAGTAGTTAACTTCGCCTCGTTTCTGCGGGTCAGTTGTATTCGCTTTCTCAGCCAACGACCGGCCAATGTCCGCGAGCTGCCAAGCTCGCAACGCATGCAGCGCTAAAATCTAAACCCGCTAAACTTACTAAGCCAAACGCCCAGCATCGACTGGGCGTTTGGCGTGTTGGCAGTGTTGAATCTTTTGCGCGCTTTTTGGCGGGGTATCGTCGGTTGTTCTAGGCTATGAGCAGTGCGCATAACCCTTGGGTTTTTTGCGCGAGCCGCATTACTTGGCAGGCCTTGCCAAGTCGCATAGCCGCCTACGCAGCCTGCTGATCAGGGTAATAAGGATGCTTGGATGACGTTACCGACTGAGCAAAACGTGCATAGACGGGTATTTTTGCCACTGCTGGTGTTAGTGCTGGGGCTCGGATTTTCGGCGGCGGGTGCGTGGTGGCTGGCGGCAGATATTAAAGTCCAGGCCGGGGCTGAGTTTCAGCGCAGTGTTGAGCGTGTGATCGGTGAAGTTGAGCGGCGTTTTCAGTTGCCGGTGTATGGATTACACGGCGCGCGCAGCGTATTTGCTGCCAGTAGCCATGTCGGCCGCACTGAATTTCGCACCGCTATTACCTCGCGTGACATGCCGCGTGAGTTTCCCGGGGTGCGCGGTTTTGGTTTTATTCAGTGGCTTAAACGCGACGACCTGTCCCGTTTCATCGCGGCCGAGCAGGCCGACGATGCGCCACAGTTCGCTGTCCGGGAGCTGGATACGCTGCAGCGAGACGACCTGTATGTGATCAAGTTTATTGAGCCACTGGCCAATAACGGCCCGGCGCTAGGTTTGGATGTTGGCTCGGAGGCGGTGCGCCGTGCGGGCGCGCAACAGGCGGTCGATACCGGGCAGGCGACTATTAGTGGCGGCATTACCCTAGTGCAAGACAGCGGGAAAACGCCCGGAGTGCTCTTGTATGTGCCGCTGTATGGCAAAAATGCCGTACTCAACAGCGTTGCTGAGCGCCGCTCGGCATTAGTCGGTTTGCTTTATGCCCCGTTAGTGATCAACGAATTGCTCGCGGGCCTGTCGGACGTAACGGCGCAGCGGATTGATTTTGAACTCTTTGATGCACCGGCCGGGATGCCGCGCGAAGCGTTGCTGTTCGACGCCGATCAACACCTTGTGGGTGTGCCGGTTGGCACCGAGTCGCAGGTGCAGCGGCTATTTACGCAGACCTCTCAAGTGTCGTTGCCGGGCCGCATGATGACCTTACAGGTCAGCAGTACGCCGACTTTTGAGGCCGCCATAGACCGCCTTTCACCGTGGTTGCTGGGCGGCGCTGGAACCTTGCTCAGTGGCTTTTTAGCGTTGCTGCTGCTGCAAGCTGGCGGCGCTCGCAGTAAGGCTGAACGCCTGGCCAGGAGCATGACGCTAGACCTTGAGCGCTTGGCGATTGTGGCGCGTAAAACCTCCAATGCGGTAGTCATTACCGACCCGCAACGGCGGATTATCTGGGTGAATGCCGGTTTTGAACGTATCAGTGGTTACACCGCCGCTGAGGCTGTGGGTTGTTCGCCGGGCCAACTGTTGCAATGCCCCAGCACCTCGGCCGACACCGTCACACGGATGCGCAGTGCCTTAAATGCCGGTCAAAGCTTTAATGGTGAGGTGTTAAATCGCACTAAGACGGGGCAGGAATATTTGATCGAGCTGGAGATTCAACCGCTGCACGATCAACTAGGCGCTCTCAGCGGCTTTATGGCCATTGAGTCGGATATTACCCAGCGGCGCGCCGAGCAAATGCGCTTGGAGGCCGCGTTACGCGACAACAACGCCTTACTGAGTACCCTGCAGCAGCATGCGATTATTTCGGTGGCCGACCGTGGCGGGCGGATTACCGAGGTGAACGATGCGTTTTGTCGGATTAGTGGTTACAGCCGCGAAGAGTTGCTGGGGCAGAACCATCGAATGGTTAACTCCGGGGTGCATCCGCCTGAGTTCTGGTTGAGCATGTGGCAGGCCATTTCCCATGGCCAGCCTTGGCATGCGGTGGTGTGTAATAGAGGCAAAAGCGGTGCGCTGTATTGGGTCGATACCACCATCGCGCCCTTTATGGGGGCCGATGGCAAAGTCGAAAAATACATATCCATTCGCGTCGACATTACCGCGGCCAAAGAGCAAGAAGTGAGTTTGCGCATGGCTCGCGACCAACTGGCCAAGGCGGCAGAGGTAGCGCAGTTGGGCATTTGGACGTGGAGCCTTGTCGATGACTCTTTAGCGTGGGATTCCGGTATGTACCGGATTTATGACATGCCGGGGCCAGTTGCGGTTGGTTTGCTCTATAGCTATTGGCGTTTGCGCATGCACCCCGACGACGTAGAGGTTGCGGAGGCTAAGTTGCAGGGCGCGATTGCCGGTACTGATGTGTATGACCCGGTATTTCGGATTTACAGTCGCAGTGGCGAGCTTCGTTATATTCAAGCTGCTGCCATCGTTGAACGCGATGCAAGCGGTAAGGCGCTGTTGGTGATGGGAATTAACCGCGACATTACCGCTCAGCATCAGGCTGAAGTGTTATTGCGCGAGGCTAAGCAGGCTGCCGATCAAGCCAACCAAGCGAAATCTGAGTTTTTGGCCAATATGAGCCATGAGTTGCGCACCCCGATGAATGCGGTGCTGGGTATGCTGACGCTACTGGGCAAAACCGAACTGAGCAGTAAACAGGCCGACTACGCGGCTAAATCCGAGGGGGCGGCGCGTTCGTTATTAGGCTTGCTCAATGAGATTTTAGATTTTTCTAAAATCGAAGCCGGCAAGATGACCCTCGATCCGCAGCCCTTCGCGATCGACCAACTGCTGCGCGATCTCTCGACCATTTTGGCCGGTAACCTTAAGTCCAAGCAGGTTGAGTTGCTGTTTGATATAGATCCACGCTTGCCGCGCCAACTGTATGGCGATGCCATGCGTTTGCAGCAAGTGTTGGTTAATTTGGGCGGCAATGCGGTTAAGTTTACCGAGCAAGGCGAGGTGCGCCTGTCGATCAAGGTGCTGGCGCTGGACGCGGCCAAGGCCACGCTGCAATTTGCCTTGAGCGACAGCGGCATCGGCATAGCCGCAGAAAACCAAGCGTTGATTTTCAGTGGCTTTACCCAGGCTGAAGCCTCTATCACTCGACGCTTTGGCGGCACTGGCTTAGGGGTGGCGATTAGTCAGCGGCTGGTTGAGTTGATGGGGGGCGAGCTTAAGCTGGAAAGCGCCTTGGGCCAGGGCAGTCGGTTTTATTTCACCCTAGAGCTGCCACTGGCGGTGCACAACCTCGATTCACCCGCGTTGCCCGCTCCCGTTAGTAAGGCGTTAAGGGTGTTGCTGGTAGACGACAATGTCAGTGTGCGCGAGTTGCTGCAGCGTATGGGCGAGTCATTGGGCTGGGACGTTACGGTGGCCGACAGTGGCGAATCAGCATTAAGTGCGCTGCAGGGCGCCGTTAGGCCCTTCGAGGCGATTTTTATTGATTGGCAAATGCCCGGCCTAGATGGATGGCAGACCAGTCAGCAAATTCACCAACAGCTACCTTCTGAGCGGGTTCCGTTGATTATCATGGTCACAGCTAATCAGCGTGAAATGCTCTTGCAGCGCAGTGCCGCCGAGCAGGCACTACTCGATGGCTATTTGGTTAAACCGGTTACGGCCTCAATGTTGTTCGATGCCCTCACCGACGCTCAGGCCAAGCTGGCCCCCTTTACGCCGGCCTTATTACCTTCGCCAGCGGCGAGCAAACGCTTGGCGGGTATACGTTTATTGCTGGTGGAAGATAACCTCAACAACCAGCAAATCGCCTGCGAACTGCTGGAGGGCGAGGGTGCCAGCGTGGCTATCGCCAATCATGGCCAGGAGGCGCTGGAGCGCTTGGCCGCGAATGCGGCGGCGTTTGATTTGGTGCTGATGGATTTACAGATGCCGGTGATGGATGGCCTGACCGCCACTCGGCATATTCGGCAAAACTTAGGTTTGCAGCAGTTGCCGATTATCGCCATGACGGCCAACGCCATGCAGTCTGACCGCGAGGCATGCGTGGCGGCTGGCATGAATGAGCACGTTGGCAAACCCTTCGATCTGAATCATTTAGTCGCTGTGTTACGTCAGCAGCTAGGTCGGCAAGACAGCCCTGCACCCGTTGCAAATCCACCAGCGCCGGTTACGTCGGGGCTGACCAATGGCATCAGTCACGCGGCCGCTCATGCGGGGGTTAATCTTGAGCAAGCGCTGCAATTTATGGCTGGCCAGCAAGAGTTGTATGAGCGGCTATTGCCGATGTTCTTGGAAAACCTAGCGGCTATCCCTGGGCAATTGCACGAGCTGATGGCGCAAGGTGATACGCAGTCGGCCTCACGTTTGTTGCATTCGCTGAAAGGCTTGGCGGGGCAAATGGGCGCCACCGCGTTGGCGCTGGAGGCCGCCAAAGATGAGAAACAATTGGCCGGTACGCCACCGCCAGAGCAAGCTGCCGCTGCCGTAGAGCAAGCCTGTAGCGCTATTATGCAGGCGGCGCCGGGCCTTATCGCTTTGCAGCAGGCGTTCGCCGCGCAGCAAACGGCGCACAACGACAGCGTGGCGGGGAGCAGCCTTGACAGCCCTGCGTTACAGATAGGCCTGCGTGCGCTTATGCAATTATTGGAAAACTCGGATATGCAGGCATTAGCCGCCATCGATCAGCTACAAACGCAATTTAGCCCTGTTTTGAACACGCCATTAAGTGCCTTGGCAGGCGCTATTAATGCACTGCAGTTCGCGCGTGCACTGGAGCTTTGCGCCGCGCTTCTCGCGGAACATGCTCAATGAATGCGGATACCCGGCAGGCGGGCCTGCCGCTAAGCAATGTAACGCCTGTGCGGCGGACGAAAATCCTGCTGGTGGACGATCAGCCGCTGAATATTCAAGTGCTCTATCAAGCCTTCGCCGCCGACCATGAATTGTGTATGGCCACCAGTGGTGCGCAGGCGTTGCAGGTATGCGCCAGCCAACATCCAGACCTGATTCTGCTGGACATTGAAATGCCCGGCATGGACGGCTTTGAAGTCTGCCGCAGGCTTAAAGCCGATGTGGCGACCCGCGATATTCCGGTAATTTTTGTCACCGCGCACATTGACGATGAGGCGCAAATGCGTGGCCTCGATCTGGGCGCCGTGGACTTCATCAGTAAGCCGATTAACATCCAAATCGTGCGGGCGCGGGTCAATATCCATCTGACTCTTAAAGCACAAGCCGATTTACTGCGCCGCTGGGCCTACATCGACGGGCTCACCGGCGTGCATAACCGGCGTTATTTCGACGAACGACTGAGCCGTGAGTGGGATCGTGCGGTGCGCAGCAACTCGCCGCTGAGTGTGCTGATGCTGGATGTCGATTTTTTTAAACGCTATAACGACCATTACGGCCATCAAGCCGGAGATGACTGTTTGCGCCGTGTTGCGAACGCGCTGGAAAACGGTTTGAAACGCCCAGCCGATCTGCTCGCCCGTTATGGTGGCGAGGAGTTCGTATGTTTGCTGCCCGATACCGACTTGAGTGGCGCGCAGCAAGTGGCCGATGAATTGGGCGCGCGGGTAACTGGGTTGCAGATCGAACATGCCGACTCAGCGGTGGCGGCTTTTGTCACCATCAGCGTGGGCGTTTGTTGTAAACCTGCAGGTGTGCAGGGCAGCGCTGTCGAGTTGCTGGGGCAAGCCGATGCGCAGTTGTATTTGGCCAAGCAACGCGGGCGCAAGCAAAGCTGCGCCGCGCAGATGCTTGGGTGAGCAGGCTCGGTGGATTGGTTGCATAAACAAAAACGCCCGGTCAATTGACCGGGCGTTTTTCATTGCAGCGTTACTTTTACTTGATTTCGACGGCCAGACTTTCGGCTATTTTGTGCTTCCAAATGGCCGGGCCGGTGATGTGCACCGACTCGCCTTTGCTGTCGACCGCCACGGTAACCGGCATGTCTTGCACTTCGAACTCGTAGATGGCTTCCATGCCCAGTTCGGCAAAGGCCACCACGCGGGATTTTTTGATCGCTTGCGCCACCAAGTAAGCCGCGCCGCCGACGGCCATCAGGTACACGGCCTTGTTGTCTTTGATTGCTTCGATGGCAATCGGGCCACGCTCGGATTTACCGATCATGCCCAAGAGACCGGTGCTTTCTAGGATCTGCCGGGTGAATTTGTCCATCCGCGTGGCGGTGGTCGGGCCGGCTGGGCCAACCACTTCGTCGCGCACCGGATCAACCGGGCCGACGTAGTAGATAAAGCGGCCCTTGAGGTCGAACGGCAGGGTTTCGCCACGGTTGAGCATCTCGACCATGCGCTTGTGCGCAGCGTCGCGGCCGGTGAGCATCTTGCCGTTCAACAGCACGGTTTCGCCCGGCTTCCAGCTCAGTACATCGGCTGGAGTGAGGGTGTCGAGGTTAACGCGGCGGGCGCTTGGGCCGGCTTCCCAGACGATTTCTGGGTAGGCGCTGAGTGGTGGCGGCGTTAGCTCGGCCGGTCCCGTGCCATCCAATACGAAGTGGGCGTGGCGGGTGGCAGCGCAGTTAGGAATCATGCACACCGGCAGGGAGGCGGCGTGGGTTGGGTAGTCCATGATTTTTACATCGAGCACTGTGGTCAA
>JBILAR010000195.1:0-2798 GCA_044354115.1 Pseudomonas sp.
ACCAGCGCGCGGGCGTTGCCGGGGTTGGTCTCTAGGTGCAACACGCGGTTGGCGTGGGCATAGAGTACCGAGTCGCTGCGCACCTTCTCGAACGACGGCAGGCGGATCACGGTCTTGTCGCGTGTCAGCTTGGGGTGCGGCAACAACTGCACCACCTTGGCCTCGTTCGGGTCGTCTTGCGGGCCTTTTTCCTGCTCGATGGCGCAGGCCTGAGTGTCCTGAGTATTCACGTACGGGTTGATGATCTTGTCGACCTTGCCCGGCCGGTCGATGCGCGTGGAGTCGATCTCAAACCAGTCTTTCGGCGTATCGCGACGCACGAAGGCGGTACCGCGCACGTCGGTGATGTCTTCGATCTTATGGCCGTAAGACAAACGCTGCGCCACCTCGACAATCGCCCGCTCGGCGTTGCCGTACAGCAAAATATCGGCGCAGGAGTCGATCAGAATCGAGTTACGCACGCGGTCTTGCCAGTAGTCGTAATGGGCAATGCGGCGCAACGAGGCCTCGATGCCGCCGAGCACGATCGGCACATTTTTATAGGCTTCTTTGCAGCGCTGGGTGTAGATCAAGCTGGCCCGATCCGGCCGCTTGCCGGCCAAACCGCCGGGAGTGTAGGCGTCGTCCGAGCGGATTTTTTTGTCGGCGGTGTAGCGGTTGATCATCGAGTCCATGTTGCCGGCGGCGACGCCGAAGAACAGGTTCGGCTCGCCCAATTTCATAAAATCGTCTTTCGACTGCCAGTCCGGCTGGGCGATGATGCCGACGCGAAAGCCTTGCGACTCCAGCAGCCGACCAATGATCGCCATGCCAAACGAGGGATGATCGACATAGGCATCACCGGTAACGATGATGATGTCGCACGAGTCCCAGCCGAGCTGATCCATCTCTTCCCGGCTCATGGGCAGGAAAGGTGCGGGACCGAAACATTCGGCCCAGTACTTGGGATAGTCAAATAACGGCTTGGCTGTTTGCATGGCGATGACCGATAGAAGTTAAGAGAACCGATTGGTTCTTAAAGAATTTGGCGGCGCGCAATATAGCACAAAAAATGATCAATCCCGACTATAACGCTAGGGTTAAACCCGGACAAACCCGACCGCCAAGTGGTATCGCCGATAACGCTAAGCGTTGCGGTAACGCCGTGGCACTCGCGCCGTGACCTTACTCAGCAGCTCATAGCCAATGGTGCCGCAGGCCTGCGCCACCTCATCGACCGGCAACTGCGCCCCCCACAACTCAACCGAGTCGCCCAATTGCGCCTGCGGCAGATCGGTGACATCCACACTCAGCATGTCCATCGACACCCGACCGACCAACGGCACGCGCTGGCCGGCAATTATCACCGGCGTGCCGCTCGGCGCATGGCGTGGATAACCATCGGCATACCCACAGCTGACGGTGGCGATGCGCGAATCACGCGCAGCCGTCCAACTGGCGCCATAACCGACCGTGTCGCCGGCCGGCACCTCGCGCACCGCGATGATCTGCGCGGTCAGGCTCATCGCCGCCTGCAAACCCAATTCGGCAACACTTAAATCGGCAAAGGGCGTGGCGCCGTAGAGCATGATGCCGGGCCGCAGCCAATCCATGTGCGCCGCCGGGATAGTCAAAATGGCGGCCGAGTTGGCTAGGGAGCGCTGGGCGAAATTCAAGTCGAGCAGATCGAGAAACACCTCGACCTGCTGCTCCGTCAACGGATGACCACGCTCATCGGCGCAAGCGAAGTGACTGAGCAAATTCAACTCCGCCACCTGTGGCGCACCCTGCAAACGCCCATACGCTTGGCGTAACTGCTCAGGACTAAAACCTAAACGGTGCATGCCGCTATCAAGCTTGAGCCAGACCCGCAATGGAGCCGCCAGCTCAGCGGCCAGCAAAGCCTCGGCCTGCTCGACGCCCTGCACCACCACGTCCAACCCCAGTTGCGCCGCCAGCTGGTATTCGCAGGGTTCAAAGCAGCCCTCCAGCAGCAGAATCCGCGCACTGGCAGTTAACTCGCGCACCACCAACGCTTCTTCTAGGCAGGCCACGGCAAAACCATCGGCCTGCGCCGCCAACGCCTCGACCACTTCGCGCACACCATGCCCGTAGGCATTCGCTTTCACCACAGCAAAGGCATCTCGACCCGGCGCACAACGCTGAGCAAAGGCATAGTTATGGCGGATGGCAGCAAGATCGATAGTGGCGACTAGTGGACGCATGGACACAGGCCTAAAGCAAAACGGGCGCCCATATTAACCGCTGGGCGCCCGTTTTTATTGGTTATGTACCCGTTACCTGTCGTACCGGGCTCTAGCTTTTTGTAGGAGCGGGCTTGCCCGCGAATGCCCGTAGCGCAAAAGCATCGCGGGCAAGCCCGCTCCTACAGATCGCAGATCGGCGTTGCAATTCGTTGCAGAGTTACTCGTCGTCGAACTGATAACTACCCGGCGCCAGGTTTTCGAAGCGCGTGTACTTGCCCAAAAAGGCCAGCCGCGTGGTGCCGATTGGGCCGTTACGCTGCTTGCCGATGATGATTTCGGCGATGCCTTTGTACTCGGTCTCCGGGTGATACACCTCGTCGCGGTAGACGAACATGATCACGTCGGCGTCCTGCTCGATAGCGCCGGATTCACGCAAGTCGGAGTTGATCGGGCGCTTGTTTGGCCGCTGCTCGAGCGAGCGGTTGAGCTGCGACAGCGCCACCACCGGGCAGTTGAACTCTTTCGCCAGCGCCTTGAGCGAGCGGGAGATTTCCGAAATCTCGTTGGTGCGGTTGTCGCCGCTGGAGCCGGCAATCTGCATCAATTGCAGGT